>DASVPS010000326.1:0-34819 GCA_036389555.1 Pyrinomonadaceae bacterium | reverse complement strand
CAAGGAACATCAAGAGCGCATTGAGGCTTTTCTCCAAATAATATACAACGTCATTCCCGCGTTTCGCTCTTTCGCCCAGAACGATGAACTTGAAGCTTTAACTTTAGCCAGCAAGTTCCAGGCCAATGAAATCAAATCTTCCGCTCTCTTAGGGGTGTTCACCGGAATCTCTGAAGCAAAGAGCGGTAACAGGAAAGTCGCGGAACGATAAAGTCACCTTGTAGATTTTTCTCCGCGCCCCTGTCTCTCTCTCTCTCTCTCTCTCTCTGCGTCTCAGCGGCGGCTCCCTGCCAGTCACGTTCAACTTAGCGAAAAAGCCGGCGGCGACTCATCAATTGATGAGTCGCCGCCGTCGTCGCGTCGTGCTGAATGGGCTTTAGTAGATGTTGAAGTTGTATTCGATAGTCACGTATTGCGACACCTTGCGGCCGTCCTTCTCGGCGGGCGTGAAGCCGATTTTTCGCGCGGCCTCAATCGCCTTCTCGGTCAGGCCGTCGGGCAACTTGGTGAGCGGCGTGATGCCCGTCACCTGCCCCGACGCGGAGAGCACGAGACGCAGGCGGACGGTTCCGGTCACTTGATTGCGGCGCGCCTCTTCGGTGTAGAGCGGTTCGGGCTTGGCCGTAATCTGCGCCTTGCGTGTCACTTCATGGACGCGGAAGGTGCGCCCGTAATCCATGCCGCCGCCGCCGGGGCCGCCGCCGCCGAGTTTCGCGGGGCCGCCGCCCGTGTTGAAGCCTTCGCCCGGCCCGTAGCCCGTGCCGCTGCCTGAGCCGACGCCGCCGCCCGTGCCTTCGCCGATGCCGTTACCACTGCCCGAACCGGATGAAAGCTCGGTCGCTTTAGACTTCGGATCGCCGTAGTTGATCGCGCGCGGGTCTGGGGGGAAGAGGGTGGGGTCGGCGCGGATGGTGGCGGCCGTCGGGAGCGAAGGGTTCTGTATGGCGGGCGGCTTCGGGTCGGGCGCGAGCACTTGCGGGTCGAGCGTCGCCTGCGGCAGTTTGCCATGCACCGCCGGTTTGTCTTCGAGGCGACCGCCGCCGCCACCGCCGCCCGGCTTCTCCTGTTGCGCCTTCGCGCCGCCGCCCATGCCCTTCGCCATCCCCGCCGCGCCTTCGTCCGGCTTCGGTTGCTCCTTCGGAATCTCCGTCACCTTGCCGAGATAGATCAGATCGTCGCGCGTGCGTTCGGCCAACAGGCCGTCGCGCGTCGTCTGAAAATTATTGAGCGCGGCGACCGCGCCGACCAGCGTGAGGACGACGACGAATGCGGCGACGACGCCGTAAGCCGTGTTCTCCTGGCCGAGCGTGCGTCGCAACATCAGGGCGTAGGCCGCGCTCATGCGCCACAGGAAGCCGAGCGGGTCGCGGCGAAACTCGGCGCGCGTCAGTTCGGCGTCGCGCCCCGTCTCGCGCACTTCGGCGAGCAGGCGCGTCAGCAGTCCGCGCTCCTCTAAAATCGTGAGGTGGTATTCGCCGGGCAGGGCGTATTGCGGCATCAGAGTTTCGCCGGGGCGGTGCAGGTTCATTTCTTTCTCCTTCAACAGTTCGCGATACGAATTAAGGACGCGCGCATCGAGCGACGCGGGCACAAGGGGAGACTGCCAACCGTCAAGCAACGCTTTCAAATCTTCATCCGACGCAGGGACGCAGGACTCCTGCGTCAACCCGTCCGGCGGATCGAGTTCGCCGCTGCGAGAGGCGCGCGCGGGCGGAGCATTCGGCTTCATCTTCTTCTCACTCATCTTTACTTCTCCGATGCCCCGACCAATTCGCCGCGCCGTTCGAGATGCGGAGCGAGCGCGCGCCGCACGCCGGCGCGCGCCCGCGCCAGACGCGACTTCACCGTGTTCACTTCAGCCCCCACCACAAGGGCGATCTCCTGCAAACTCAAATTTTCAAACTCGAACAAGATCAAAACCTCTCTCTGCAACGCCGGGAGAGTCTCCACCGCCGCGCGCACCGTCGCCGACAATTCCGCTTCGAGCATCCGGCTCAAGGGCTGTGCATCGTCGGGCGCGCGCGGGTCACTCGCCGCTTCGTCGATCAAAGTCTCCTTCGCCGCGCGCCGAAAATGCTTGAACGAGAGATTGCGCACGGTGGCGAAGAGATAGGTGCTGAGCGTTGCGCCGCGCGCCGCGTCGAAGCGTTCCGGGTGCTTGAACAGACTCAGGAAACAATCGTGCGTCACGTCTTCGGCGGCCGCCGCGTCGCCGAGCAGGCGGCAGGCGAAGCGATACAACGCCACGCGATGGCGCGTGTAGATGGAGAGGAATGCATCCTCGTCGCCGGCGCAGGCGCGTGCGAGTAGAGATTCGTCTGTGTCTGTGTCAGGCAAAACCTGAGGTGCTCGTTTCCGTCGAGAACTTCTCGGCCGTCTGTTGTTACCGCGAGCGGCGCGAAAGGATCGGGGCGACCCGCTGTTTTTTTCAGGAGCGCGAAAGCTGTCTCGCGCTGAGGCACGAGGTCGGACTGGAAGAAAACATCCGCGAAGCTCTGGTGCTGTCGCTTTGTTGCTCGCTCCGGCGCGCGCGGTTGCTTGTGCGTGCGGGACGAAATTTTAATCACAAAAAATATTTTTTCGGATGACCGCAACAACCATTGTGCGAGAGGCACGCATCACAGCCGCACTATTGGAGGTGTCCCATGCGCCGTAGATGGCTCTCCCTTCTACTCTGTCTACAGGTGTGTCTCTGCGCCCTCGCAGTCGCATCACTTGTCAACGCAGCCCAAACCTTTTCGCTTCGCGTCAACGAAGCGGCGACGAGAATCTCGCTCGCCGAAGGCCACGGCAAAGTCTCTCTCGCCGTCGAGAACAACACGGGAAGCAGTGCGCCCGCGCACATCCGTCTCGAACTGCTCGACCCGCTCGACAAGGTCGTCGCGCGCGCGCAGCGACGCGAGATGTTGAAGCCCGGCGCAAACGTCGTGGCGGCTCTCCTGCCCGTCTCGAACCTCGTGCGCCCCGGCGAAGACATCAAGCAATTGATCTGGTATCGCCTGCGCTATCAGATCGCGCCGACGGCACGCGAGGAAGCGGCGACGCTCCTCACCGAAGGCATCATCTCGCTCTCCGAGATCACGCCTGATCTGTTCGAGTTGGACGTGGCGGCGGCAAGCAAGGTCAACGCGGGACAGCTTTACCGCGTGCGCGTGCGCGCCGCGCACCCGCTCAGTGAGCGCCCCGTGCGCGGCGTCGAGGTCGCGGCGGAAATCGTCTTTGATGAAGATGAAAGTGACGAAGACGAAAAAAGCGGCGCGTTGAAGTTGAAGTCGTCTGGTATGACGGACAGGGACGGCTACGCCACGCTCGACTTCAATCTGCCCGCGCAAATCAAGGCGGACGAGGGTGAGATCAAAGTGAGCGGGCGGCGCGGCGATGTCGTCCAGACCGCCTCCGACGAGATCAGCTTCAACCAGACGACGCGCATCCTGTTGACGAGCGACAAACCGCTCTATCAACCCGGCCAGACGCTCCACCTGCGCGCCCTGTTGCTCAACCAGGCCACCCGCCGCGCGCTCCCCGATGCCGAGGCGACCCTGAGGATCGAAGACCCCGAAGGCACGACCGTCTTCACCGCGCCGCTCAAGACCTCGCGCTTCGGCATCGCCAGCGTTGACTGGCCGATCCCGGACAACACGCGGCTCGGCGATTACAACATCAAGGTCACGGCCGACGACGGCGACTCGGACGACAACGAGGCGTGGCAGCGCGTCAAGATCAGTCGCTACGAGTTGCCGAACTTCGCCGTCAGCGCGACGCCGGATCGCGGCTACTACCTGCCGGGCGAGAGCGCGCAAGTTGAAGTGCGCGGCGATTACCTGTTCGGCCAGCCGCTCAAGCGCGGGCGCGTGCGCCTCGTGCGCGAGACTGAGCGCGAGTGGAATTACAAGGAGCAGAAGTACGACATCAAGGAGGGCGACAAGTACGAGGGCGAGTTGGGGGCGGACGGAAGTTTCCGCGCGCGCGTCAACCTCTCGAAGGAGCACGCGGAACTGGCCGGCAATTCGTGGCAACGCTTCAACGACATCAACTACGCCGCCTACGTCACAGACCCGACCACCAACCGCACAGAGCAACGACGCTTCCGCGTGCGCCTGACCAAAGAGCCGATCCACATCTACATCACGCAGGGCAATCGACGACAGGCCGCCGGGTTGCCGCTCGTCTTCTACATCTCCACTTCCTACGCCGACGGCACGCCCGCCTCTTGCGAACTGAAACTGACGCGCACGGAGAGGGACGATGACGACGATGCCAAAGATGTGAACTTCCCCACCATGATCAGGACGAACGCCTACGGCGTCGCCAAAGTCGTCGGGTCTGACCTGCCCAAAAGCGAGAGCGAGTACTACTACGTCCGACTCGAAGCGCGCGACCGCGAGGGGCGTGCCGGGCAGCACGTCGAAAGCTTCTGGATCAACTCGCAGCCCGTCGTGCGCGTCGAGACGGACAAGACGATTTATCGCGCGGGCGAAGGCATTACGGCGCGCATCAGTTCCAACCAGAAGGATGTAAAAATTCTGGTTGATGTCGTCAGCAACGGCCGCGTCGTGGCGACGGAGGCCGCGCGGCTGCGCGGCGGCAGCGCGCTCGTCGAACTGCCCTACCGGCCGGAATTTCAAAACCGCGTGACGATAGCGGCCTACACGCGAGACTTTCCCGAAAACCGTTACGAAGACTACACGTACGGCACGCACTCGGTCGTCTACCCGCGCAACCGCGAGTTGAAATTCGACGTGCAGATGAGCCGCGCCAGTTATCAACCGGGCGAGGAAGCCACGGCGGGCGTGCGCGTGCGGACGGCCGCCGGGCGCGACGTGGAGAGCGCGCTCGGCGTGGTCGTCTTCGACAAGGCCGTCGAGGAACGCGCGCGCACCGAGCAGGAATTCGGTTCGTCTTACGGCTTCTCCAATTATTTTTACCAGTTCTGGTACGGCCCCGAATCAATCGGCGGCGTTGGCCTGCGCGACATCGAGCAACTCAACGCGGCGCGCACGCTCCCCGCCGGACTGGAGACCGTCGCCGAACTGCTCCTCCAGCGCGACGAGGAATACTATCGTCCGAACTATTTCAGTTCCTCCAGCTACAACTCGAATCAGGCGTCGGTCTTCGCCGCGATCACCTCCGCCCAACTCAGGCCCGTGCGCGAAGCGCTCGACACACGCGACCGCAAGCGGGCGGAGCACCCGACGGACGAGGCGAGCCTGCGTCGCCTGCTCTCGGATGCAGGCATCGCGCTCGAAGCGTTGCGCGACCCGTGGGGCACGCCCTACCGCACCAGCTTCTTCATCGAACGCGCGAACGACGGGCTGGACTTCCAGAGCGCGGGCGCGGACAAGCGCCACGGCACGAACGACGATTGGCATGCCCTGCGTCTCACGTGGAACTACTTCCGCCCGGCGGGCGAGGTGATCAACCGCGCCCTGCTGGACTATCACAAACGCACCGGCGGCTTCATACGCGATGCCGCCACGCTCAGGAACGAACTCGCCCGCAGCGACTTCGACCTCGACGCATTGCGTGATCGCTGGGGCAAGCCCTACACCCTGACGTTCGACGTGAGCGGCACGAACTACATCACCAACATCCTGAGCGGCGGCCCCGACGGCACTCTCTCCTCAACCCAACTCAACTACCGCAGCGGCGACGACTTCGCCGTCTGGACGACGTTGACCGACTACTTCGCGGAGACGCGCGTGCGGATCGACGCCGTCATCGCCGCCCGGCTCAAAGCGACGGGACGCTTCCCGCGCGACGAGGCCGCGCTGCGAGACGCGCTCCGGCCGGCGGGGCTAGACCTGTCTGACCTGAAAGACCCCTGGGGGAATTCTTATTACGCCACCTTCCAAGAAGAGACGCGCTATGCCGACCGCGTTCGGGTTGAGACGGGCGGCGCTCAGCAGTCAACGCAGCGAACGGACACGACGCCCGTCACGCGACGCTTGGAAGTAATCACGCTGCGCAGCGGGGGCGCGGATGGGAAGTTGGGGACGATTGACGATTTCGACCTCGCGCGATTTTCCCGCATCGTCTCCGATCAATCGGCACAGGACGCGAAGCCGCAAGTGGTGGCCGCAGCCCTCACGTTTTCCGGCGACACCGGCGCAATCGGCGGCAGGGTCTTAGACCCGCAGGGCGCGGCCGTCCCCGAAGCGAAAGTCACGGCGACGAACCAGTACCACACCGACCGCGTGTTTGAAACCACGACCGATGACGAGGGCAAGTTCCTCCTGCGCAATTTGCCCGCCGGATTCTACACGGTGCGCGCGGAAGCGTCGGGATTCACGCAGGCAATCGCCACCGACATACAGGTGCATTCGGCCACGCTCGCCAACGTGGACTTCAATCTCAACGTCGGCGGTGTGATGGAGACCGTCAATGTCACGAGCGATGCTAAAATGCTGACCAACGCCACGGCGGCCTCGATTGAAAGCCTCCCGAAAGGGACGCATTTCAGTTCGCTCATGAAGCTCAAGCCGGGCGCGCAGGCGACGCAGAAGCCGCCGATCTCGACGCCGCGTTTGCGCAAGGATTTTCCCGAAACTCTGTACTGGCAGCCCGCCGTCGAAACGGATGCGCGCGGCCGCGCCGAACTGCGCTTCAAACTCGCAGACAACATCACCACCTGGAAGATGTCCATCATCGGCTCGACCGAGACGGGCGAACTCGGCACGGTCGAACGCGAGATACGCGCCTTCCAGCCTTTCTTCGTCGAACACGACCCGCCGCGCGTACTGACGGAAGGCGACGAGATCAGCCTGCCCGTCGTCCTGCGCAACTACCTCGAACGCGCGCAGGTGGTCGCGCTCGACATCAAGCCGGAAGACTGGTTCACGCTGCTCGGCCCCGCACGCAAACAGTCGAACGTCGCGGCCGGCGACGCCACGCGCGAGACGTTCGACTTCCGCGCCGTCTCTTCCGTCAAAGCGGGCTTGCAGCGCATCACGGCCATCGGCGAAGACGCGAGCGACCAGATCGAACGCCCCGTCCACGTCCACCCGGACGGCGAAGAGGTCGCAGAGACCACGACGCACATCCTGCGCGCGTCCTCTCTGCTCGAAGTTGCCTTGCCCGCCGAGGCCATCCCGAACTCGGCGCGCGCCGAGTTGAAGATTTACCCGAACCTCATGGCGCACGCCATCGAGAGCGTCGAGGCGATCATGTCGCGCCCCTACGGCTGCGCCGAGCAGACGATCTCCTCCACCTATCCGAGCCTGCTCGTGCTGCGCCACTACAAACGCACGGGGGGCGTGGGCGACGGCGCGACCGCTCCGCCCATCGCCGCGAAGGCCGCGCGCTACGTCCGGCAAGGTTACGAACGCCTGCTCTCGTATCGCTCCGAAAGCGGCGGCTTCTCCTACTGGGGACGGGGCGAACCCGACCTCGCGCTCACGGCCTACGCCGTCAGGTTCCTGACCGACGCGCGCGACTTCATCAGTGTTGACGAGAGCGTCTTGAACGGCGCGCGCGACTGGCTCGCACGGCAGCAGAGCGCCGACGGCAGTTGGACGGCTTACGCCTGGGACAAAGAGACGAAGGGGCGTCGCAACGCGATCCTCACGTCCTATGTCGCGCGCATCCTCGCCATGCAGCAGTCCGGCGACCGCGTCGCGCAGGAAGATAAAAACAGAACCCAACTCACGGAGGCGCTTCGCCGCGCGCTCGCCTATCTCGCGCCGCGCACCGAAGAGATTGACGAGCCTTACCTGATCGCTTCCTACGCGCTCGCCGCGATAGACGGCGGCGAATCGCCTGAGAAGATCGCACGCGCCATGCGCCGCCTGCGCGCGCTCGCACACGACGAAGCCGGCGGCTCTTACTGGAAACTTGAAACCAACACGCCCTTCCACGGCTGGGGCAACGCGGGACGCATCGAAACCACCGCCCTCGTCGTGCAGGCGCTCACAAAGGCGAAGGCAACCGGCGGCGCGGCGCTGGATGAAAACGCACGGGCGGGCGGACAGGACGCGGGCAGGCAGTTGAAGGATGAAAGAAAAGCCGGTTCGACTTCCGCACCGGCGTACGCATCCTCCACGCCAGCCTCCGCATCTCCCGCACCGTCCGTGTCTTCCGCGCCTTCCGCGCCGCCGTCCGGGTCTTCCGCGCCCGCTGCCAAAACGGCCGTGCGTTCTTCCGACGAACTCGTTGACAGAGGTCTCCTGTTCCTGTTGAAGAACAAGGATCGCTACGGCGTCTGGCTCTCGACGCAGGCGACGGTCAACGTGCTCGACGCACTGAACGCCCTCTCGCCCTCAGGCGCGACGGGCGGGCAAGAGGGCGATAAAGTTGCCGCCGCATCACACGCCGCGCAGGCGGTCGAAGTGTTCGTCAACGGCCGGAGTGCGGGCACGCTTACGCTCCCTGCGACGCACGAACCGGCGAACCCCATCTCGCTCGACCTCTCGCGCCTCATCGCCGCGGGCGCGAACCGCGTCGAGATCAAACGCGCTTCGGGCGCGTTTCTCGCCGCCACCGCGCAACTCGTCACAACCTACTATCGCCCGTGGGCTGCCGCCATCGCCGACGGCACGCACAAACGCCCGCAGGACTCGCGCGCGCTCAGCCTCAACGTCCGTTTCGACCGCACGACGGCGGCGACGGGCGACACCGTCACCTGTCGCGTCGCGGCCGAACGCATCGGGCATAGAGGCTACGGGATGCTGCTCGCCGAAGTCGGCCTGCCGCCGGGCGCGGACGTGGATCGTGCCTCGCTCGAACTCGCCATGAAAGAGTCTGGCTGGGAGTTCAGCCACTACGACGTGCTGCCCGACCGCCTCGTCGTCTATCTCTGGCCGCGCGCCGGGGGCACGAATTTCCAGTTCACCTTCCGCCCGCGCTTCGGTCTCGTCGCCAAGTCCGCGCCCTCGGTCGTCTACGACTATTACAACCCGGAAGCGCGCGCCGTCCTCGCGCCGACGAAGTTCAACGTCGAAGACAAGGCGAAGCCCGCGCCCGCACGCGAGGCCGGCCGAGAGTAGAAAGCGATTGGTTCATTGGTTCATTGGTTCATTGATTCAATGGATCAATGAATCAATGAATCAATGAATCAATCCTCCCTTTCTTCACCGCGCTTCGTGATTTTTCAGCGCTTCGTGCTAAGCTTTTTCCATCTCTGATGTTAGTTCTCTCACCCCACGCGATTATGGCGGTGCGCGTTTGGCCGATAAAGTTCTGCCGCGAGATACAAGGAAGGGAGGCCACGATGCGTCTAACTGAGATGGTCAACTGCGCCGGTTGAGCGGCGAAGCTCGCGCCCGGCGCTCTCGCTCAGGTTCTGAGCGGACTGAACATTCCGAAACATCCCAATCTGCTCGTCGGAATTGAGACGGCGGACGATGCCGGGGTCTATCAACTGAACGAAGACCTCGCGCTCGTCCAGACCGTAGACTTCTTCACACCCATCGTTGACGACCCTTATGACTACGGGCGCATCAGCGCGCTCAACTCCATCAACGACGTGTGGGCGATGGGCGGCCGTCCCATCACCGCGCTCGCCATCACCTGCTTCCCGAAAAAGGGTCTGGACTTCTCCATCCTCGGCGAGATCATGCGCGGCGGGCTGGACGTGTTGACGGCTCACGGCGTCGCGCTCGTCGGCGGCCACAGCGTAGACGATCCGCAGATCATGTTTGGCTACTCGGTGACGGGGCTGATCAACCCGCGCCGCATCATCACCAACCGCGACGCGCGCCCCGGCGATGCGCTCATCCTGACGAAACCAATCGGCACGGGCGTCGTCTCCACCGGCATCAAGTTCGGCAAAGCGAGCGCAGAGGTCATGCAGGCGTCGCTCCAGACGATGCTGCTCGCGGGGCGCGAGGCGGCCGACTTGATGCAGGAATTCGGAGCGCACGCCGCAACCGACATAACGGGCTTCGCCCTCCTCGGCCATTCGTGGGAGATGGCGCGCGGAAGCAACGTGACGATTGAAATCGAAGCGGAGCGCGTGCCACTCATCAACGGCGCACACGAACTCGCAGCACAGGGTTTGTTGACGAGCGGCGACAAGACGAACCGCCTGTACGTCGGCGACGACATAGAGATCGGCAGCGAGGTGAGTTCGCCGCTCGCGAGTCTCTTCTTCGACCCGCAGACGGCGGGCGGCCTCCTGATTTCCATTGACCCGACGCGCGCCGACGATCTCGTCGCGCGCCTGCGCGAAGTTTACCCAGACGCCGCGCGCATCGGTCGCGTCGTCGCGCGCGGCGCGCATTCCCTCTTGGTCAGATGACGGACGCACGCTTCGAGTCGGGCGCGCCCGCCTATGCGGCCTACGTGCAGACCGTCGAGGGGCGTCTGCGTCTGGACATTGCCTGGGAAAACTTTCTCTCCGCCGTCAATGAGACACGCGCGGCGCAATCCACATTCAACGAAACGGAATGGGGCGCGCGAGCGGCGAAACTTGCCTGCGCCGAAGAGGCAGAGCGCGACCGAACCGGCGAGACGACGCGCGACCGTGCGACGGAAACCGTACGCGCGCTCGATCTAGGCGGCGGCACGGGCGCGCTCGCCCTGCGCTTCGCCGCGCTCGGCTGGCCCGTTTCGGTCGTTGACCCTTCGGCGACGATGCTCGCGCTCGCCGCAGAGGCCGCCCGCGCCGAGCCGTTCGCCGGGCGCGTCACCTTTCATCAATCCGCAGCCGAACACGCGCACGAACTTTTCGCCCCGCGGACGTTCGATGCAGCGGTCTGTCATAACGTACTGGAATACGTCTCCGACCCGCGCGCCTCTGTGCGCGCTCTGGCCGTGCTCGTCAAACCGGGCGGCATGGTCTCGCTCGTCGCGCGCAACCGCGCGGGCGAAAGTATGCGCGCAGCCGTGAAGATGCACGACCTCGAAGCCGCCGAACGCGCGCTCACGGCCGAGCAGGTCAGAGAATCACTCTACGGCGGTGCGGCCAGACTTTTTGACGCGCGGACGCTCACCGCGTTGGCGACCGACGCGGGGCTGCATGTAATTGCCGAACGCGGCGTGCGCGTCGTCGCGGACTACCTGCCCGCCTCGCTCTCCGACACGCCGGACGCTTACGCGCGCCTGCTCTCTTTTGAACTCGCGCTCGGCGCGCGCCCGGACTTCGCGGCCGTCGCGCGCTACACGCAGATTATCGCCCGCGCCTGACATGTCGCGTGCGCGGCAACGGCGCGGGGCAACACCTCATCGTAGTTGGCACTCGATGATTTTAAGGGGAAATCTCAACGTGAAACGCAACGTGCCGACACTTTTCATCAAAGCAATTCTTTGTCTCGCCGCATCGTTCACGCTGCTCGGCGCGTCGCTCGCTTTCCAACAGCCGAAGCCCGCGCCCGGCAAGTCGAAGCCCGCCGCCATCGCGTCGCCGCCGCCGCAAGCCGCGCCGCAGAAAGAGTCGGACAAACTCGACCGCCCGACGAGCGCCCCTTACACGGGCAGCCTTTCGATCTTCGAGGACGCAAAGCGCGACGAGAAACTACAGATCAACCGCGTGATGGACATTTTGAAGATCAAAGAAGGCTCGCGTGTGGCAGACATCGGCGCGGGTTCGGGTTGGTTCACGGTGCGCGCCGCGCGACGGGTCGGCGCAGAGGGCAAGGTCTACGCCGTAGAGATCAATCAGGACTATCTCAAGCACATCGAAGCACGCGCCGCGCGCGAGGGATTCGCCAACGTGCGCGCCGTGCTCGGGCGGGCAGACGACCCGCTCCTGCCCGCAGCGGGCATCGACGCCGTGCTCATCCTGAAAACCTACCACGAGATCGCCGAGCCGATCCGGCTGCTGCGCAACCTGCGCCGCTCGCTCAGCGCGGGCGCGCTCGTCGGCATCATCGACCGCAACGGCGCGGGCGACGACCACGGGCTGGACGACCGGAAAGTGATCGCGGAAGCCGAACGCGCGGGCTTCGCGCTCGTCGAACAACACGACTTCGTGAAGCCCGACGGGATGGATTACTTCCTCGTCTTCCGCGCGCGATGAGCCTTCACTCGAAGCGCGTTTAGTCTTCGTTCCGCGGACGCATGCTCCTCACGCCGCCGCGACCCTGAATCGGTCTGAGGTTAAAGTTGTTCCGCTCCTTCTCTTTGAAGAGGATGCCGCGCGCGACGGCGAGGCGCGCCGGGAGTCGCAGTTCGGGACGTTGAAGCCTGTCGGCGACGGCGACCGCATGGTCGAAGTCAACGGGCGCGAGCGCGGCCAGCGCTTCGTTAGACTGCGTGGCGAGCGCACCCCACAGGTAGCCCTCCTGCCCTTTGAGTTCGTCCTCGGCAAAAGCCTCCTGCCCGAAGCCGTCAACGACGGCCGCCGCCGCGACGAGTTCGTTCAGATGCATCACGCTCGCCTCCATGATCTCGAAGGCGCGCGACGGCGCGACCTGCGCATAAGTCCGAGCCAGTTGCAATTGCATGCCAAACTGGGAATGACCTTTGGCGCGCCCGCCGATCAAATTCCACACCTCGTCCAGAAAAGCGGCCGCGGCCTCCGTGTTGCCCTTCGCGGACGTGATGCGCGCCAGTTGCAGCAACATCCCGATGCGCTCGTCCTTCGACTTGATGCGTGCGAGGAAAGTCTGCGCCTGTTCGATTTTGCCCTCCGAGGCGGCGCGCCAAAACATCTGCTGATCGAGTTCCTTCAACAGTTGCTCGCGCTGCTGCGCGCCTTCGATGCTGGTGTTGATGATCTGCCGCGCGCGATCCGGGTTGCCGTCGTTAAAGGCTTTCCAGACCGCCGTGCGATAGAGTTGCTGTCGCATCTCCGGCGCAGCTTTCGCCGCCGCTTCGATCATGGCTTCGGGCGTGCCCGTCTCCATCAACTGCCGGTACTCGCGCGGGTTGCCCTCGGTTCTACGCTCGAATCCTTCCACCCGGCGACGCACGGCGGCCGCCTGCGCGGGCGCGTAGCGTTCCACCTCCGGCATCAACTGTTGCACCGTCGAGAGCAGCCCGCCCATGTTTCTCGATTGCCGCGGATTGCCCGTGCTGCTGACCGCCGCATTGATGAGCAGGTTAGCGAGATCGCGCCGCACGGGTTCGTCCAACAGGAGACGACGCGCGTTGGTTTGACCTGTGGTGTTGACCTGCTGCGGCTGCCCGCCGGCATTGGCGTTCTCCGCCGGGCGCGTCGAGAGCAAGAGATAACTGGCGATGTTGGTCGCCTCGTAATCGACGACGAAGTTCGCGGTGCGAAGTTTCTTGACGATGCTTGCGGTGAGACGCGCCGCGCCTTCCGGGTCGCGCGTGCGCAGTTGATCGAGCAGCGGCATCAGGTTCGAGGAGAGACCGCGGCTCAACACTTCTTCGCCGATGCGCAGGGCTTGCTGCGGGTCGCGCGCCGCGATGTGCTGCGCGAGTTGCGTCTCCAACATGAGTTCCTGATCGGGCTGGCGGTAGTTCGCGCCGGGCTGCACGGGCGGGGGCGGCTGGCGCGTCGCGCGCAGGAATTCGAGCGCGAGTTTCGCGTCGCGCTCGGCGATGATGTTGAGCATCCACCAGCGCAACTGCGTGGTCGCGCCGACGAGATTGTGATACTGCGGGTCGTCCGTCTCGATGCCGGCCGTAATGCCCGACAGGTCGCTTGCCGCCGCGTTGAAAATCTCCCGCGCGCGTTCCTGATTGCGCGGCCAGAGCATCTCCGCCGCGGTCGCTTGCAGGCGGATGCGATTCTCTACGAGTTTCAGCGAACGCATCTCGCCGATCACTTCGTCGAGCAACGCCAGCGCTTTTCGCTCAAGCTCCGCCTGTTGGGCGAGTTGCTCCTCGGTTTTGACGGGGGGCGGCGTGGCGGCCGGTTCCTGTGCGACGGCGTTCGCGGTCGAGAGCGACGAGGCGAGGATGAGCGCGGTGAGTATTCTTGTGTATTTCATAAAAGCTTTGAGTTGTGGTCGTCTTGGTGCGGGAGAGATCAGGTGCGCTCCCATGCGATGCGCGCGACGGTGTAAAGGATGCGCGTCCCGGCGCGGATTGTGCCACGCAAATTGCCCGACACTTTCGACTCGCCGCCCGCACGGCGACGATGTTCGACGGGCACTTCGAGTATGCGCAGACGCGCGCGCGCCGCACGCATCTGCATCTCCAAATTCCACCCATAAGTCTCCTCGCGCATCCCTAGACGCGCGAGCGCGTCGCGCCGGATGGCGCGAAACGGGCACATGTCCGTGTAACCGACGCAGTAGAGCGCATTGAGCAGGAGACCCGCGGCGCGTCCGGCGAAGAGTTGCGGCAAGTTCATGCTGCCCCGCTCTCTCCGGCCGCGCGTGCGTGAGCCGATCACGAAATCGTGCGTCTGCGCTTTAATCGGCTCGACCAGACTAGCCATCAACTCCGGGCAATCGCTCCCGTCGCCGTCTAGAAAAACTATGATCTCGCAGTCGGCCGCGACCGCCGCCTCGCCCGCGCGGCACGCGCGCCCGTAGCCGCGTCGCGGCTCGCAAACGACACGCGCCCCCGCCTCGCGCGCACGCTCCGCCGTGCGGTCGTCGCTCCCATTGTCCACCACGATCACCTCCGACGCGATCTCGCGCGGCACGGCGCGGACGACCGCCCCAATCGTCTCCTCCTCATTCAAGGCGGGGATGACGACCGAGACGCGCGCGTGCGTATTTGAAAGTGTGTTCATCTGTAAGTCAGGCGAAGCCGCGCGTTAACTAAAATGATTTGCGTGTGCGGTTAGACATCAAAGCATTCAACACTCTATTTCGCCGCCACACGATGCACGATGCCCTTCGCGCGCAGCAACATTTCGGCCGCGGCGAAGTAGTCGCGCACGTCCATCTGTTGACTGATCCATTCGATGTAGCGGCGGATACCCGTCGCGAGCGAAACCTGCGGCTCGTAGCCGGCGGCGCGGATGAGCGTCGTGTCGGAGATGAGGTGGCGCATCTCGCCGGGGCGAAACTCTCCCTGTGCGACGGCTTCAATCGGAACGTTCAGGGCTTCGGAAATCAAGCGCGCGATCTCGCGTATGCTGGTCGCTTCCCCGCTCCCGACGTTCGCGGCGAGGCCGTCGAGTTTGTCGGTCGTCGCGGCGAGGAGATTGGCGCGTGCGATGTCTTCGACGAAGCTGAAGTCGCGCGTCTGCTCGCCGTCTTCGTAGAGCACGGGCGGCTGCCCGTTCAGGAGGCGCGTGCAGAAGATGGCGATGACGCCGGTATAAGGGTTGTAGATGGACTGGCGCGGCCCGTAGGTGCAGGAGTAGCGCAGCGCAACCGCAGGCACGCCCGTCTGCCGCCCCCACGTCAGGACGAGCCGCTCCTGATCAACTTTCGTGATGGCATAGACGGTCTCGCCGCCGATGGGCGCGTGTTCGGGCGTGGGCGCGGGCGTGGTGGCGCGATTGCAGTGCGGGCAGTGGACGCTGAAGTCTCCGGCGCGCAGTTGCTCTACGGGGCGCACCAAAGGGAAGACCAGACCGTGCTCCCGGCAGACGCCTGCGCCCTCGCTGTAAACCGCCTGCGACGAGGCGACGACGATTTTCCTGACGGGTAGATTCTCATCGCGGATCACTTCGAGCATCTGTGCCGTGCCGAAACTATTGACGCCCACATACTTTGAAATTTCCGGCATGTAGCCGCCGTAGGCCGCCTGATGAAAGACGACATCAACATGGTCGAGCGCAGCGTTGATGCAAGCGCGGTCGCGTATGTCGCCCACGACGAACTCGGCCGCGGTGTTGACCCATGCGGGCTTGCCCGAGCGGTGCGTGTTCGGCTCAAGGTTATCGAGTACGCGCACGCACCAGCCTTCGCCGAGCAATAGATCGACGAGGTGCGAGCCGATGAGTCCTGCGCCGCCCGTCACCAGAGCGCGCCGCCCGTTGCTTGCTTGTCGCGTCAATTCATCGCTCCCTCCCGGTTCGTTTCCCGAAACTCTATCACGTCGCCACGGGCAAGTTATCAATCTGTCTCGCGCCGCGACGCCGGTAGCACACGACGAGCAGCAAAGCGGACGGCACGTAAATGGAGAGGTTGAGCCGGAGCATCTGCGCGGGCGCATCGCCGAGCCACGTGCCGTAGAGCATGAAGGCGGCACACGTCAGACACAAGAGCGGCGCGAGCGTTCGCGCGGGCGCGACGCACAGGAAAGCGACGAGCCACGCGAAATACCATGTGTAATGCGGCGACAATAGGACGGTGAACGTCGTCGCCAGAAGCATAGCGCGCCCTACATAGACGCGCTCGCCCGACTCGCGTCTGAGCAAGCACCAGGCGGCGAGCGCGCCCATGACGAGCACGGCGAAAACAACGTAAGCCGCAGGCGGCACGCGCGCTTCGCCAAAGAGATTGTGCGCGAGTTGCAGCAAAAAAAATCGCTCGCCGCTCTGCAACCCCTCCTCGCTCGTGTAGCCCAGCAAAAAACCGAGCACGCGCCCCGCGCCCACAGAGAGATACGGCAGATAACCCGCCGCGAGCGTGACGCAGAACACGAGCGGCAGACGCCAATCGCGACGCCGATAGAACGCCGGCAACAAGACGAGCGGAAACAATTTAACGAGCACCGCCGCCCCCAAGAGCGCGCCCGTCAAACCCTCGCGCTCGCGTCGGCGCGCCAAGAGCGCGAGCGCGACGAAACAGATGACGAGCGCATCGAGGTGGCCGCTCCCTGCAATCTCCCACACGGCGAGCGGATGCCACGCGGCGAGCAGCACGCGCTGGCGCGGCAGTTTGAACGAAGCGAGCAAAGCGGCGAGCGCGCACAACCCGATGGCCTCGAACAAAACTAACACGGCCTTCATCCACACGACCCCTTCGCCGACGCGCGTCGCGAGGAAGAAGATCATTTGCGCGAGCGGTGGGTAGATGGTCGGTGCGTAGTCGCGCCGGTTGATGTTCGGGTACACGTCATCGTCACGCAAAAACCGCAGCGCGTCTGCGGCGGGAACGTGGCGATAAGGATTGACCCCGGCGGCCTGCACGCGCCCGTCCCAAATGTATCGATAAACGTCGTCAGACAAAGACGGCGGCGCGAACAGCACGCTCAAACGAAACAACGCCGCAAAGACGATGACGATCAAAATCGTCGAACGACGCGCCCGCCCGCGCCACACGAGCCACGCCGCCACCGCATAGAGCGCACACTGCGCCAGCGCGATTTTAATGAACCAGACGATTTGAAGTTTATGAGCCTTGTCGAAGTTAAGCCCGTAACGATAGAGCGCGAGCGACGCGAGGCCGAGCGCGACGAGCAACAGATTCGACCAAACCGCCGCACGACGAATCGAGACCTCAACGCGCGACACCGCCACATCATGCAACAACACCGCATCATGCGACGAGACCGCATCGTGCGACGGGGCGACGACGCGCGGCTCGTCGGCATGCGGCTCGCCCGCGCGCGCCGCTTTCATGCGACGCCTTCCTTACGCGCCTGTGCGACGGCAGACACATTGAGCAGGCGCGCGCGCCCTTCCGCATCGAGCAGGCGCACGAGTGCGGCGCGCGTGTGCGGCGCGGGATAAGGGGCGAGTTTCATGTCGCGCAGGGCGTCGCCTCTCGCGTCACACACAGGGTCGCCTTTGGCGTCGCGCGGGGTGTCGCCTTTCGGGTCGCGTGAGGCGTCGTTGCCGGGCGTGCCGAAGAGTTCGGCGCAGAGACGCAGAAGCGCAGGCGCGTCGTCCACGTCGTACCACGCGGGCAGGAGGCTCACGTCGAGTTTGATTTCACGTGCGCGCGCGAGCGTGTGGGTCAACACGTCCGCCGTGCTCCAGGCGATCTCTTCAAAGAGTCGCGGGTGTGCGCGCTTCATGCCGATCAGGTAATAGCCGCCGTCGTCCGCCGGGCCGAGGATGAGGCGGTCGCCGGGGCGGCGGAGTTCTTCGACGGCCGTCGTGAGCAGCGCGCGCGGGAGCGTGGGGCTGTCGGAATCAATGAGGCAGCAGGATTCGTAGCCGGGTTGGAGCAGATCGGCCGCGGCGTGAAAGAGGCGCTCGCCGAAGGTGTCGCCGCGTTGCGCGAGCAGCGCGAAGCCCGGCGGCAGCAGCCCTGCAAACGCGCCTTCCGCGCCGGCGGGCGTGTAGACGGCGACGCCTTGAACCGCGCCGCATGGATTTTCGGCGCATGCATCCGCGATGTTCGCCGCCGTGTCGCAGAGGAAACCGGTGCTCAAACGCGCGGCCTCTTCGTGCGTGAGCGGCGGCACGAGCCGCGTCTTCGATGCGCCCGCGCGCGGGGCTTTGATCATCACGCCGAGCGCACAGCGCCCGCGCGGCGAGTTCGCGTCCGACGAATGCGGATCGAGCAGCGGATACGACAAGTTCATCTCAATTGACTTATGCGACGCGAGCGGCGCGCGCCCTGATACTTGCAGTGGCGACGGACTTGTCTGCGGCCGCTGCACTTTTTTTCGTTCGCAGTGATTGTAGCGGAAAATTCATCCGCGGCGGATGCGGCGTCGGAATTTGAGCAGGGGGCGATCCGGCAACCTGCGCGCCCGGCGTGCCAATTTTTGCCGTGCGCCTGTGGCCTACTTTTCGCGGTTTCGCGGCAACCATCCTGTCTGCCGCGCACGCACAGGGCGTGTGCCGTTTGACAGCCGCTAAGACGGTACGGTAAGTTAGTTTTACCGTTGTTCAGATGAACCAGAAGTCCCGTTCGTCTAGTGGCCTAGGACACCGCCCTTTCACTGCTTTGTGAAGGCCAAAAGTCCAACAAAACATCCTCTTCGCACTTTCAAAAATACACCTAAAACGCTTCAAAGTGTCCTTCAAAGTGTCCTCTAAAAATGGAGACATGGACAATGGCAAACGACAGGAGCGGATACGTTTATCAAAACAAGAATGGTGCTTGGTATGCACGAACAACTATCACTGACGCGAGCGGTAAACGCCGGAACATCAAAAGACGTGCGAGAGATAAACAGGACGCTAAAAGATTGCTCAAAGGCATTCTGAGCGAACTGGATGCCGAAGGCAATAAATTCGTTGACCTCTCCAAGCTGACCTTCAACGATTTAGCGGACTTCTACTCTACTCACTTCTGCAAATCCGCTACATTTATTGACGGCAAAAAAACAGCAGGATTGCGTGACGTAGGGCGGGCGAAAGGCTTCTTAGTTCGCTTCTGCGATTATTTTGGTAAGCGGTTGCTGCGAGAAATTACGTACAGGGATATTTGCGCTTACAATTCAATGCGCTTACAGATGCCCACTCATCACAAACGTCCGCCAACAATTGCCACTATGAATCGTAAGTTAGGCGTGTTACGCCGAATATTCAACATCGGAGTGCGTGAAGGTTGGCTATCAAAAAATCCGCTTAACGGCGGCGAGTCCCTTATCTCCCCTGCATCAGAGCGAAGACGTGAACGTATCCTTACATTGGAGGAAGAACAAAACCTACTTGTTGCGTGTGAGCATCCGAATAGAAAACTCTTGAGAGTGTTGATTATCTGCTTGCTTGATACAGGTGCAAGAAAATCGGAACTGGCGAAACATTTACGATGGAGTGAAGTTTGTTTTGCTTCTCGCACAATTACCATTGAAGGGATGACGACGAAAACTCTAAAGACAAGGCAACTGGTAATGACTGAACGGATGTATCAAGAACTTTCTATGCTTTGGGAAGCCTCTTCAAAAGCATTGCACGAGAGAGTGTTTGAGAAGTTAGTTAACGAGCGATGGGCGTTCTCTTTTGTGTGTAAGGCGGCTGGAATAGATTACGGCAGTCCCTACGGTATCACGTATCACTCGTTTCGCCATACAGCCGCCGTTCGTCTCGTCAAAGGGCAGATGCCACTGCAAATGGTCGGGCGAATTTTAGGGCATTCTCAACCCCAAACAACCTACCGCTACCTTTCCGCCGATTCTGAAACAATCGCACAGGCGGCGGCAATCTTTGAATCATTCCAGCAGAAGGATAATGCGACACAAACGAGTTTATCCGAGCCGGAGTTAGTTCACTAACACAAGTTAGAAGAACATAGATGCAGATGATAGGAAGCCGCTTGCGAGCATATCGTAAGCGGCTTTTGTCTGTCCTGAATGTTAAGGCGTTAACAAGGGCGATAGCGACAACGATAGCATAGCGATGATAGTCAAGATAACGGTGGGTGCAATAGTGATAGCGATGCCTAACATCGCCTGTTACTTCTAACACGAAAACCAACACGGGCGGTTAAGTTCTTGTATAAACAAGTCGTTCTGTATCAATAGTTTACAGTTGACTTTTGCATCAAACTGTGGTAAGCTCTTTTTACCAGCGTAAGGCATAAACCGAGATAGAGGACAGGCAAAAAAACAAAGGGGAGTCCCTTTGAAAAAGGCTTGCTCGTCTCGGTTTTTGGCTTTTAGAGCCGTCTGACCGAGCGGGGCTTGGGTCAATGGCATTTTCTATGGAAAGGGGTTACAGAACAAAATCTATGGCAAATGAGATACGAACGGCAGAGGAACTAGAAGCGAAGCTTGCGGAGCTTTCTGCTGCGGCAGAGGGTCTTTACTACTTCCTGCCGGATGTGTGCTGGATGACGGAGAAAACGATGGCAGAAGCCCTAAGAACGCACACAAGGGCTATCGCAAAGGCAAAGGCAGAGTTGGAAAAAGCGGGGTTAATAGAAATCCGCCGTGAGAAGAATAACTATAAGAGAATCAGTCAAATACACAGAATACTTAAAGTACATACCGGGATATTGCTTCTAATACCACAAGAGTACCATTGGCTACTGCGTGCGAGAGAGGATATTGTGTCTCCTCAATATCAAAAACCAGATAATCCGCAATATCAAGAATGTGAAAATCAATTCATTTTTAAGGATGACATTCCACAAGTCTCCTTAAATTGGGAACTCCTCAAAAGCTATTCGGCGGCAGACCTTAATCGAATGTCTCGATTAGAACAGGCAGAACTTTACACGGAAGTCGGTTTCTTAGTTCTCCCAACTCATTACCCGAAATTCAGCCCGAACGGAAAAGTATCATGCTCCTGTAAGAACGTAGTCTGCCCGAACATCGGCAAGCATCCGTCAGTTAAGACTTACAAACACTTAACGCCTGATACTTACGGTAAGCATCGCTCGCGTTACCTGAAACGGTTCAGACAGGATAAGGATTTGAACATCGGATTTAAGCCCTTCGGTTACTCCGTGCTCGATGTTGACTACAGAGATGGAGGGGCATTCTCGTTAGGGCTATTGCGCGAAGTGGCGCAAGGGTTAGATGAGACCTTAACCGTAGCATCTCCTAACGGTCTTCACCTCTACACATCCACAGTCGGGTTAAGGCAGAGCGTTAAATTGTTAGGGCCAGGGTTGGACATCAGGGGCGATAGGACTACAGGCTTTATTGTCGCTCCATGCTCTAATCATGCGAGCGGTAAGCAATACAGGTGGGAAAGCATAGCAGAGCTACAAACCATCCCAGATGAATGGCTTTGTGAAAGCGACACCACTGATAAGGACGTGCCGTTTCGTAAGAGGGGTAAGACAGGCCGCAGCCTTGAACACATTCTTATCCCAGATAACGTTTATGAGGGCTATGTGATACCGGAGCACCAGCGTAACGATACGCTGTACAAGTTCGCTTGCCGTGAACGCGGACGCGGGGCTGGTGAACAGCACATCTATGATGTGTTAGTTACGCTCCGTGATACTTTCTGTGAAGAGAGTAAAGACCCGGATAATGCGTTAACAGACAGCGAATTGCGCCGGATAGCTCAGAGTGCCGCCCGCTATAAAACTAACGCCGAGAAGATAGCTGCTTGAAGTCCGTTAACGTGGAGTTAGTGATGCTTAACAAGATGCTCTTAGGCAAACATGGCTCGCCTCCTTGATAGGTTAAGGATGCGCCTGTTGCTGGTAAAGGCAGGCGCATTACCTTTTCTAAAATTTGGTTAAGGGTATATCAATTAACTTTTTGGCTGTGAGATAGGTTATTGTTCACCGCTTCTTACGTCGTGCATACTGACGGCGTATCTCGTCATGTGACGTAGAGCTAGGAATCTTTTCCGGCAAGTCTAGTTCATCGTCTAACAACACATCGGTACAGATTCCCGCCAGTCGAGCATACTTCAAGATAATAGGTAGCGGCGGTTCGATTGTTCCTATCTCATAACCGGAGATTGCCGCTCGTAGTAACGTTTCCTCAAGCCCAAGACGTAACAGTATCTCATTCTGAGATAGTCCTAGAGCCATACGAATAGACGCCAGTTTCTCCGGCAACCGTTTAGGTTTCGGGCGAGCAGCGCGTCCCATCAGAAGTTTCCTCCTGAAAGAACACACCGAAACTTGCTTCTAGTTGTATATTCAACTAGGATAGCATCGCGTAACTGATTCGCCGTGAGTATGAACCTCTCATCTCGAACGGCGATGCTCATCACTCCTTTGAGGTTGAGGTTGAGCTACGCATTGGCCGTCGCTAGTTTTCAAAGACTCGAACTCACGCGAGGATACCATATATGCCGGATGGGACTCTCACCGTTCTATATGCGGAAGACCATAAAATTGTCGCTGACGCCGTGAAGGAAACTCTGGAAGAGGAAGGTTTTAGAGTCGTCCTTTGTTCTGATGGGGCGGTAGCGTTACGAAGAATATCCGGCAATGCTCGATATGACTTGTTCATTGTTGATAACCATCTGCCGAATGTAAATGGCATTGAGTTGATTCGTCACACTCGGCAGCTACCGCACCGCCAATCCATTCCAATAATCATGCTCTCGGCTACTGATTCGCAGGGAGAGGCGCATCAAGCGGGGGTTAATGTTTTCCTGAAAAAACCGGAGGGAGTTAAAAAGCTGGTCGAGTCTGTAAACCAACTGATTAAGTAGCTGGCACGCCTAAAGGTGAGGGGGCTGTGCCGCTAGGCCGTCATGCTTTGGTGGGGAGTGTGGCGGCCATTAAATTAAAAACAACTGATAACGCATCTACGGCACGCTGCTAAGACGGCGGGCAGGATGCACGAGTGTCGGACTAACGAGTTAAAGGAGCTAACGGATAAGTTCCTCAAGTCTGTTGATGAGGAGTTAGCGAAGCTTAACAAAATCCTGTTAGAGAGCGAATCATAAAATTGCGGAAGGCTTTTGGCTTTTAGAGCCGTCTGACCAAGTGGGGTTTGGGGTCAGCGATTTTTTCATTTTGGAAGGCTTAGAGACGAACTTATGACGAATAATGAGCTGTCAACAGTGGATGTGGAGGCAAAGCTGGCGGAGCTTTCTCTTGTGGCGCAAGGACTTCTACTCAATATTTATATTATGGATAGAGGAGGAGTTCCACAAAAAATTGAACCCCTCATCATATATTTTAAAGATAGATTGTTCGCCTCGTCTTATTTGATAGATTAAGCGAGTGGAAGAAGCAATTGGAAAATAAGATGAAAGAAATAAGTGCTCATTATCAATAAACATTAATAGTTCCAACAATGGCTGGGGATAAAGTCTGATTGATAGGTTGCGTGAGTTTTTTCTTGGAGATTGGGCTACCTCCTTCAAATGATTTAAACTCTGTCTTGTTTCATCTTGTAGCCACGGATATTGCCGGAATAGCCAATTGTCCGACTCCGGGTCTAGCAGCATCACCTCAATATCTATTCCTCTCTCAAGCAAATTGTTCAAAGTCGAATCTTTTTGAATTACTGATGCTCCGGAGACAACAAGAATACGTAAACTTTGTTTGGGTTCATGTTTCTTCAAAGCATCAGCAAGAGATATTAGTGGTCTAATGCCCTCAATTTCTTCGACCCGCTCAATGCCAGCCATCTTCTCAAGTCGCAATGCCAGATTTTTTTGCTTGGCAACGATATAGCTGCTAACCACGCCTGTCGCAAGAGCCACAACTGTTGAGGCGATGGCTGCTAAAACTAATAAAGTACTATCCATATAAACCTCTACTCAGTTCTTAAAATAATTTACGAATATTGCTACCTCAACGGATAGGGCAATGAATCCCAATACTACCGTCAGAGCCACCTTCCATGATTTACCCCTTAACCACTGAAATAGTGCGGGATAGCTTCTGCCAGTTGGTGCAATAAGTATGAGTGAGAAAATGTACAGTACAAGCGAGACTATGAGTGTTGCAGAATAAATTGCTGTCAATCTCTTTGCATCGGCCTCTGTAAGGCTTCCTGAATAAAATAAAGAGGTAAGCAGCGTAGTAGCATTAAAAGAGATGCCGACGAGGCATAAGTCTGCCCCTACATCCTCAGTTGATAATGCTCCTAAAACTTTGGCAAGAATATCGAATAACCAAAAAGCTAGGGGGATAATAATGGCTAGGGTTAACTCTACGGTCATTGGTTATAACCGGCTCTGTTTACTGGAGCTGCCTTAAGTGAGTTTTGTATCGGCAGAACGATATGCCTAAAACGCGGAGACAATAGCTTCGCAAAAAAACAATGTCAATTAAAATCTTATTTAGATAAGAAGACGTAGCTGCCTCAGCTAGTTGTACCCTAGCGATGACATGAAGTTTGATAGGCCTAACCCAGACTGCGCCTTCGTGTTAGTCCGGCTTAACAAGATGCTGTTGGGGAAACATAGCTCGCACCGTTAATAGGTTAAGGATGCGCCTGTTGCTATTTTTAAGTTTTGCCTTTGACTGCCTTCTTTATTTCTGTAGATGCCAAGCTAATGGCAAAGCCAGCTAGAAACAATCCAAGTAAGGTTTGTAAGATAACGAGGACTCTCACAAGAGTGCTATTAGGAAGTATATCGCCGTACCCCACGGTTGCCTGTGTAATTGTGCTGAAATAAAGAAAGTCGAGAAACGACCAATACTCTGGTGTGTAACCGTTCAATGATTGAAGATATAACTGTTTCTGATTTACTTGCTGTTCCAAATTGGAAATAACAGTAGAAGCCATTTCCTGATAAGCTTCGATTGGGTAGGGCCTCGGATATTCTTTCGATAATCTTACAACTTCTCTTGCAAGACTTACCTTTGTTGGCCCCCACCTTTCAACTTTACCGGGAATAAGAATGTATAGAAGATTATCCGTGCTTCCAGACTTCTCTTTCAACGGACTGAGTTCAAATGCGAATTCATATTTATCTACATTAAAGCTAATGCCATACCACCCCATAGCTGCATCATACGTATTACCTACGTCCTTAGTGTTTTTAAGTAACTCCGGTAGCATTTTAAATAGTTCTAGTTTTTTCCGTGCTTCATCAAGCTCTGTTTGAACGGAATTCTTAAGTTCTAAATTTTTAGTCCTGACAATATCAGTATGGAAGGCGAAACTCTGAGGCCAATATCGGTGTGCAGTTTGATAAAGGAATGCAAAGATGAAAATAAAAGTTACATAGATGGCAAATAACTTAAACGGCCATTCTTTCCCAAGTCGCGCTAAGGTTTTTTGATTAATCATAGGCATATCCATTGAGATTTAGGGCTAGCTGCCTGACCCAATAAAGGGATGCTATTACCTTGTCAACTGTATGAGTTTTACCGCAATCTGAGGAATGATGAAAGGGACAAACTTTTAAGAGAGTATTGCACCCGTTCAAGGTTTTGCGAGGGGGTACACCCATTTAGGTCTTGGCTGTGAGGTTAGTTAATGACTCAGGAATTTTGCCGAAAAATTATGGTCGTTTTATACAAGTTTGCCGGAGAAAATGGCTTGTTTAATTGATACTCGCAAAAAAAAGCGTCCAATCCTAAATATAAAGGGATTTTCGATAATTTGAGGGACAAGTTGAGTGAAAATGAGAGTCTGCCTAGAGTTTGCGCTTTACCCTCCATTTTAACGCATCTCAGTGTCCTTCATGCTCCGAGCTTCTTCTACTGCTGCAACGATTTTTACTATGCACGTCTCTGGGTCGTTCTTAATCTCATGTTGCCAGACTCTTATCACGCGCCAACCCATACGCCGTAATTTGCGAAAGTTCTTCTGGTCGCGTTGTATGTTCTCTTTGATTTTGTTTTTCCAGAACTCTTTCAGTTTATGTTCCCATTGTGAGAAACGATAGCCGTGCCAGAAATCTCCATCTATAAATATCGCTATCTTCTCTTTAGGAAATACAGCATCGGGGCTACCGGGGAGAGCTTTTACATGCTTCCTGAATCTATAACCGCGTCTATGTAACTCAGACCGAATGATTGTTTCTAGGGGGCCATCCTTCAGTTTCACTCGTGACATTGCACGGGAGCGTTGCTCTGATGTGAGGTGGTCTGCCATGCCACTGGAACTCAGATACTTTCTATCAATGCCTGAATTTTGGTGAGTTCTTTTTCCTTGTCGAGGTAGTCCCGATAGCTATTTCTGCTATCCTGTATCAATTCGTCATAAGTTTTAAATCTCGCATTGATAGCGGCGAACATGTCTCTGTTCTGTCTCTCTTCATCTTGTGGTCTCGGAGCCTCCCCCAATATACATACGCATTCTACAAGATGCTGCTCATTTGGGAATTTCGCTTTCAATACTTTCAAAACCGCACTACGATATTTTCTTATTTGAACTAATAAATCGTTGGTTTCTGTGGGTCTATTATACTTCTTCAATTCTATGATTATGTGTTTGCCTGCTGCTGTTCGGTACTTAATATCCAACCTTCCTCTTTTCTGCTCTGGAGTAAGAGTGGCATAAACTCCTTTCCACGCTTTTACTACTGTGGTTTCCATCTTTGCATCTGTACTAGCTCGTTCCCATGATGAATCTAAAAGCCAAAGATGATTGAACAGGTGTTTTTGAATCAAAGTCTCTTTAGCTTTGGGTACTAAATTCTCGAATTTCTTGAGAATCGCAAGGCGTCCCTTCAGGATTTGATAATAATGAACTCTCTCTAATTCATCCATGCCAGAGAAAATAGACGTGAACAACTTTAAATCATCTTCGGACGAAATTTGCTCAAAGGCACTCAAATTACCTTTTAGTGCCAGTGTTTCAAATGCAAGGATGCTTTGCTTGTAAAGCTCTCTTTTAAAATCAGGGTCAGCCACAGGAAATGATTCTATTTTACCGAAAAGCTGTCTGGCATACTTCTTGTTGTCGGTGCTTAGTCCTTTAAACCATTCTTCAATTTTCGGATTTTTTAGAGCCTTCTTTTCGGCTCCTTCATTTCGCCAATCCGTCCACTTGCTCTGAACGAGTTTCAATACTTCGTTTTGAATATATGCTTTCAGCTTTTTGTATCTGGGGTCATTTTCTCTGAGGCGTTGTCTATCGCTCGTGGCGATATCTTCTTGGTCGTCCTTATCTAGGAAATCAGCTCTTACCTCACCTATCAAGTATTTGGTGAATAGTCCTCCTTCTTTCATATCTTTCAAGATATCTTCGTGAATCAACTTCCCCCAAGCCTGAATTACGATTGTGTTATTGCCTTCTTCTATACTTTTCTGTTCGTCGAACGTGCCTATCCAGCCTGTCACTTTATAGCCCTTGCTCTTATCAATTATGCCGTCTAGTTTCATGTCCTTGCTGAGATTCGTACAGTATCCTTTGTACTTTTCGCTACCAGTTCCGATATGCCACAGATACTCAATTTTCCTGAAGTAATCTCTATCCGCTATGGTTATTGGCTTCGTGTTTACTATGACAGAGAAATTATATTCACTGCCGATGATACTGAAACGCCGTGCTAGCCGCGTTCTTATAAATGCCTCTGCTGTCGAAACTCCCTTCTTCAAGTCACGAAGGATAATCTTCGTCCCTTTTTCGATTTTAATTTTGCTTTTATCTATAGGCTTCGGATTATATGTTGCCATGCCTTTCCCTGCCTTAATCATCTTCGTAATGACTTTGGCATCCATGACAAATCCATTCTTATGAACAATACCTTTGGCGTCCTTTTTTACACTGTGAACTTCGATAATGTTAGCTATCGAAAACAATGAGAGTTTGCCTATACCCTTTCTGCCCATAACGTGCCTACGCCATTTGGCTGTGATAGTGCCTTCGATGTCCCTTTTGCTATACCCAACTTTTAAGAACTTCTCGTTGATGTCGCCTTGCGTCATGCCATAGCCATCATCCGTCACTGTTACCGTCCGCTTAGACTTATCAATATCAATCTTTACCTCTTCGGCATCAGCATCCCACGAGTTTGCCACGACCTCCGAAACGACAGCCGGTATATTGCTATAAAGATTGATTCCGAGATGATTTAGGGCGTTGAGGTCTATCGTCAGTACATATTCAGGTGGATGAGGCACGATATGTCTCCAGATGTTGATTGATGCTCCTAGCGATAATTCTGCCAAGTCGAACCGGAACAGCATTTCCGATGTGCCTTGATAGAGTGCTACTTAGAAGCTCCGTTTCAGGATTTATGAAGTTATAAGACTTAGGAAAAGTTTGAAACAATGCGGCTTCTCTAAGGGATATAGCTCGATGTTGTTCTGGATGGCCGAATCTGCCATTACCTATTCCACCGCAATGCGTTGTCATAGTTGGCGCAGGCTCATCCCATCGCATCCTGCCATAGACACTACCGTAACTTTTGCCGGTCTCTGCCTTGTGACATTTTAAAACTAATTCATCAGCCCAATCTTTCCAACTTCCACCGGGAGGAGTATTGCGAATCCTCTCGGCGTTCAATTCGGATAGTCTTCTCGCCCTATGAAGAGGGTCTTTAAGACTCGCCTGACCAGCCTCAATCGGCTCAAGGTTGCCTATGACTTGCCTAACAGTCTTCATTCTGTTGGGGAAGTGAGTCCTCTTGATTATTTCGATGTCTCCAAGCTTAGAGGCAAATAGAACCAATCTAGTTCGCGTTTGCGGTATGCCATAGTGAGTGCAGTCAACCAAGCTCCATGAAACATGATATCCCTCTACTTCCAAAGCTTCTACGAAATCATCGAACACTGAATGCTTTTCGAGCTGAGGAACGTTCTCCATCGAAACAACTTCTGGCTGAACTCCTTTGATAAGCCGGGCAAAGGAATAGAGTAATTTCCATTTCGCGTCTTCAGACTTGCGGTTCGTATACTTAGAAAATGGAGCACACGGAGCACAGCCGACCAAAATCTTTACATCATTTTTAGGGTAAAGTTTTATAACTTCTTCGGCTGTTACCTCTTTCTCTATATCTTTATGCAAGAAAGTCGCCTTGTTATTTTTCTCAAACGCATATTTACAACTCAAGTCTAAATCTATCCCTGCAACGACGTTGAAGCCTTCTTTGACGAACCCATGAGTCATTCCGCCGACACCACAAAACAAATCGACGACTGAAATTTGCTTCTTTTTCACCCCGTTACCTATTCTCATCCTTACTTCTTGTCCTTAGGTGGTCTGCCTGTCTTGCGGATTTCAACCAACTTCAAATCTTTCTCGTTGACAAGGTATGCCCGCCCAAATTGTTGAGCAGGCAAGCGACCCTCTCTGATTAAGACATTGACGCGAGTTCGATGGACGTTTAATCGCTCCGCGACTTCTGCCGTCGTAAGCAACTTCATGCACCCTCTTATATCCTAGAAAAAAGTCTCTGTCAATGTAGATAATTTCATTGAAAAACTATCTACAATAGTATATACTTATACAAGCTAGAGATGCTAACAAATTCAAAACCGGAGAGCAAAAATGATTGAGCTAATCAGCGCAGACCAACTAGCAAAAGCCACCGAGCGAGCCAAAGCGGGCAACCTCTTCGTTCAACCTACAACCTTCCTTCGCCAATACAAAGTAACTAACCGCGAAACAGGCGCAAAGTATGTCATTGACTTCTTCGTTCGCAGGGACGGCAAGCGTTTCGGGCATTGTACCTGTATGGCTGGCGTGAATAACAAAGCCTGTAAGCACCTAAGCGCGGCGGCTGGCTACCACGTAATGAGGATGGCAGCGCAGCGTGAGGCTGAACGGATTGCTTCGATGCCGCAAGCCGCATAAAGCAAACGGAGAGGTAAGCGTCTGAATCACGCTTGCCTCTCCTTAACACCAACTTTCCCAAACCGGAGAAAATTAGATGCAATCAGAAGTTATCACTACAGCAACCACTAACACAACAACACGCTTCCCGCTAGGACAAATGGTAATGACTCAAGGCGCGGCGGCAGCTTTAGAGGAAGTCGGACAGTCACCCTTTGAATTTCTATGCCGTCACCAGCGCGGGGATTGGGGCGATGTTTGCGAAGAGGACAGGCGCGAGAACGAGCTATCTTTACGGAAAGGCTTTCGCCTCCTGAGCGTGTATCGCACTAAAGCGGGGGTTAAACTTTACATCATTACAGAGCATGACAGGTCAGCTACAACGATTCTGTTACCATCTGAATACTGAAATCTGGCGAGCCGCCAATGCTTTGTGCGGAAGCGGCTCAAAACTTTAATCTGACACCGAAAAGGTTCTTTGAAGCGTGAACGTGTCCTCGAAAGTGTCCTCGGACAAAGAGTGGCGGGCTAATGAAGAGTGTTGCGGTGCAATTTGACACCGCTCAAGATGTTACGGTAAGTTAGTTTTACCGTTCTTCAGATGAACCAGATGTCCCGTTCGTCTAGTGGCCTAGGACACCGCCCTTTCACGGCGGCGACACGGGTTCGACTCCCGTACGGGACGCCACTTCTTATCAAGAGGTTACAGCCGCCGCACAGGTGGCTGTTTTCGTTGATGGACACTTTCAAGGACACGTTCACGCTCTTTCAGCACCTTCGTTGCGTCAAAATAAAGGTTTGAGCCGCCTCCGCAGAAAGCATTGACGGCTTGCCAGATTTCAGTATTCAGATGGTAACAGAATCGTGGTTGCAGACCTGTCCCACTCTGTAATCAGCCAGAGTTTGACGCCCGCTTTTGCCTCTTTTATGCGTAGTTAGGCCGCACCCTGCGGCATTTCACGCTCCCTGGCGTAGTTAGGCCGCACCTCGCGGTACAATATGCGTTCGGCGCATTATCGCTCTCCCGCTCGCAGGGATCATGTTTCGATATTGATCGACCCTTTGAACCAGCCTATTCTTGGCTTGTTTCGTCTGTACTCTTTATGCTGACTTGGTTGCCCTAATCGTCAGCCTCTGCGCAACCCTTACAAAGGAAGACCTACTTATGTTGAACTCGAAGAAGATGAACAAATTAACTCTAAGGTTTCTTATCTTAGGGATGCTTCTCTTGTGTCTGGTGGTCATAGCATCTGGTCCCAAAGCTGATAAAGTTTTCTCACAGGGACAATGTTATACAAGCGGGGGAAACCGGCCTTGCTGTACCGAGGCTGACTTTTGTTACACCGCTTGTCTGGATTCCTGTGGTAATCCAAACTTCACGGAAAATCAGGCGGCGCAATGTGTCTTTGATTGTGACGATAGATGGGGGCGGCGGCCTTGCAAACCGGAATGCTAAGCAGCCTCTGAATTTATATGCAGGAAACTGCCTGACCAAGCCTGCGCCGAACAACTCATTGAACCCGACGCCTCAATAGCATCCCTTTCATGTATCTATTGGTGCGTTGGTTGAATGCTGCTCGTCGGCGCGGGTTAATTCCGGCGTTTTCGCGTTCAACAAATCTAAATTGGCTTGGGAGAAATGAGGGCATGACCAAAAATTACTTTGCTGTCGCTTTAGTTCTTCTGCTTGGGGTAAGTGCCGCCGCTCAAAATAGTTCAAAACGTGGCGGCGTAAAGAAAACATCGGCCAAAGTTGAGCTATCCAGCTTGTATAATACTAATGACCCAGGTCAATGTCTGGAACTTCCTCAATCCATCATCGGCACTATCGTAAGCAGAAAGTTTGATGATGACGAGGTTACGTTAATTGGCTTCACTATTCGTGAAAAGAACGACGAGCGTAGTTTTGTAAATATTGATGCCGAGTATGTCGCAGGCAAAGGCAGATTTATTCCCAGCCAGCTTTCTTCTATTCTTGGGAAGGGCAAGCGAGTTAAAATTCGCTTGTATGGATGCGGAGCGGCAGGGCTAACATTTTTCCTTGATAGGGTCACAGCACTTTAGAAGCAAATGCGTAATTAATGGACGGCACGCCCAACAAGTCATTCGAGCCGACCGCGAATAGCGCGGCTCTCATCGAGAACTTGTCCGTAGCGCAGTCTCGCCGCGGCAGATGATGCCGGGCGTTAGGTTTCAACTGAATGGGCAGTGGCTCATTATCAATGTTGAAAACGGGTTGAGTTTTATATGTGTGCCAGCGCACGGACAGAAGCCCTTTCGAGTGATTAATATGCCACTAGGCTTTCAGAGTCAGACGTGCGGCGGGAATCAGCGACTCCCCCTCATACTCACAGAGATAAGATTGCTTATCTCTGCTGCTTCAACATTAAAAATTAACCGCTACCACTGAATGTTTTTTTAGACACTCAGGCACATTTAGTCACACCTGAGAACTCTAACTCAATTTAACAACAACGTGGCTGAAAGGAAGATAATCATGGCAAAAGATTTGATGTACGGAACTGAGTATCGCATCCAAAATGGTCATGAGGACTGGGCGGGCGGGTATTTAGATACCCGAGGCGCAGGTTGTAACGATAACTTACTGTGTGTCTCTACTGCCACGGGCTATGACAGAGCTAACGGCAGCGGCACATGGAAGATACTGTCAGCAAGTGGGAAGGAGGAAGGCCAGCCCGTCGCGGCTAATGATCTGGTTTTCCTTCAAAATCAATATGGAAACACAGGATACTTGGACACGCGAGGCGAAGGCTGTAACGACAACTTATTGTGCGTCTCTACGGCTGAGTCTTCCAACAGGTATCTAGACAGCGGCACATGGAGAATAATGCCCGATTCCCCTGGCGGAAACGTGCAAGAAGACGAAGTCGTTCACTTGCTTAACGGGTATGATGGTTTCGCAGGGGGCTTTTTGGACACCAGAGGAGCGGGCTGCAACGGAAATCACCTCTGTGTCTCTACCAGTGTAAACTGGAACAGGGCTACAGGAAGCACTCACTGGCGCTTCCATAAGCAATAAGGTTTTTTGTTGCACAATCAAGACAATTTCGCTTAACCCCGGCCTAGAGTAGACGGTAGGGGCTTGAACTCGGCTGAAAGAGCCTGGCAAGCCCCCCCGTCGCTCGACGGCACAGTAATCTGAACGAGGCATAGGTGGCGCAAGCGGCGACGAGCGAAACCTGACAAATCATTCAACCCGACCGCTTGATAGCATTCTTTTCATGCTTGTCCTCTCCGGTTTGCTAGAATGCTGCTCGCTCGCGGCGGGTTAATTCGGGCGTTCGGCAATTCACTACGGAAGAGGAGCTATCGTCCATGCGATCACGTTTAACCACGGAGCTCAACTATTGACATCCATCTTCGTCCCGCATATCGTGCCGGCGTTGCATCGCTTATCTTTCTGCTGACGAGAGACAGTGAAGCTCGTCAAGCCTCACCATCACTTTTGACAAAGAGGAGAACAGTCATGGCTCGACAGGAGATGTGGAAACTAGGTCGAAAATTCCTCACGTTAGGGGTTCTCGTGCTCTGCGTAATGTATTTCTCTCCACCTTCCGAAAGCAGCGCTTGGGTGTGCTACGGCGTGAAAACCACAGAGCGTTATTACTCGGACGCCACCTATTCCATGCACGTCGGCACATGCGTGGAGAATGAATGTAAGGGCACCTATATCTGTAGCGGCCAGCAGACAGAATACGTCCAGACCACCACGCAAGGGATGTTATGCAGCCGTTGCGACCCAGCATGTGGGATATGCAACTAACGATTGTCCCTCCGAGGCACGCAGCGCCAACTGCTCAATTACTAAGATCGAACGTTTGGCGCTGCGTGCCAACGAGCCGACTACCCATTCCTCACTGCACCGTCCCGCGCAAAGCTTTCATCACAATCGCCAGACTCTAAATCACAACACTGATTAGCGAAACGGGCGTCTTTACTGGCAGCTCATAGTACGTCTACGGTGTGTTAGACAGCTCTCACCCGTCGCCGAACAACTCATTCAACCGGAGCGCGAATAGCCTGGCTTTTATCGACAACTTGAATCTATCGGCGTTGTGTGCGCGCCCGGTTAATTCGGGCGTTAGGCCGCTGCGCAGAAATGAATACCGTGGCGTTGATGCAAGTGGCAGAGTAAAGGCAAAGTATAGGCGGCTCGTTCCGGCGGTGGGCTGCATAACAAGTCATTGGAGATGACCGCTAAGAGCGTTGCCTTCATGCGCGAGACGCTGCCCTCATCACGTTTCGTAGCGGCATCTCAATTCCGGCGTTAGGCTTGCAATTGAATTATGATTGGAATCCCCCTAAAAGAAATAAAGAGGTAGGCTTGAAGTGAAAGACATGAGTAAGAAAAAGACCAGCCGCAAATCGAGTAAGAAAAGTGTCCAAGAAATTCTTACGAATAATCTGACACAAGAACAGATAGAGGAAATTCGACGCTCATGGAAGGATATAAGTGAGGCCGAGTGGGAAATGGTGCATCGCGTTCCCTGGGAAATCAAGAAGTCGCTTGATAATCAAGTAGTGGCACAAATGGCTCATGAGGGTAAGGCTCTTCATGATTTTGGAAGGAATCTCTATGGGGCAGAGGCTGCAAGACGCTATAAAGATCGAGTGTTGAGTTGGATTGTTGGCGAGCTTGATCAATATCATGATCAAATACACAGTATTGTATGCACTAAGTCTGACTACTGTAACAAGAGAAAGCAAAAGAAATTCGAGGAAGAAGGCTATGTTATCGCCATTGCTGTTGCAGATGCTTTGATGACTGTCGTAACAGGGTTGCCGGTGCCAATTACGCTAATCAGCGTTTATATAGTGAAGCGCGGTATTCTTGATAAGTGGTGCAAATGTTCCGAGTCGCTTCCTGCCAAGCAAGCCTAACAACTCATTCAACCGGAGCGCGAATAGCGTTGCTTTCATGCGCGAGGCTTGCATCTATCGGCGTTGTGTCCGCGCCCGGTTAATTCGGGCGTTAGGCCGCTACTTCGATCTATTCGTGTTATGGATTCTGAAGAGCTGAAGCAAAGTATCCGGAGAAGAATGTTCGCCGCGCAATTTAACCCGGCCGACCCATCTCGCGCATCTTCGGATTATTTCACTT
>DASVPS010000325.1:0-10226 GCA_036389555.1 Pyrinomonadaceae bacterium | reverse complement strand
AGAGACGCAGAGAGATACCGAGACACGTTCCCTGATAACTCTTAAATCAAGGAGCAGACCTGATCTCGCTCTCTGTTATAGACCACAACTCATGCACTTCTTGAACCTCGCCGTTCGTGAAGCCGAACGACCCGGCGAGTTGCGCCCCTCCGCCTGACCTCCATTCAACCCCGCGCCAGCATTCCTTATAATCAGGAACTTGCCACATCAACGGACGTGTTTAAGCTAACCGGACAGAACCCCGGCAGCCCTGAACTAATTCAACCAGGAGATGAGAACATGAAGCATAAAGCCATCCTCGTGTTGGTTGCGTTCGCCGCGTTTTGCTTGGTCGGATGGACAGCCAACTCACAGAAGAAAACAGAAGCGAGAGCGACGTGGGAATTCATCTCTGTCTACCTTGAGGAGGACGCTAACAAACTCGGCGCACAGGGTTGGGAGTTGGTAACGGTGAGAACTGACCTTGATCTAAGTAACGGGAGCGGCAACGGGAGAGCGGTCTTTCACTTGAAACGGGCGAGATAGACGGGACACAAAGTTTTGCTCTGACATTAGCGCGACATGCGCCAGAGCATGAGGCAGCCGATGGCGAGTCCGATGAGGATGACGGCGCGGCGCACAAACCGGCGGCCGAGTCGGCGCGCGATGGCCGCGCCGTAGTAGCCGCCCATGATCGCGCCCGCGGCCATCACCAGGGCTTGCGGCCAGCGAACGAGACCGGAGACGGCGAAGGCCACGACGGCCACGCTGTTCAGAGTCAGTCCCAGAAAATTCTTGAGGCCGTTGGCGCGGTGTATGTCGGAGATGCCGAGCAGCCCGAGCGCGGAGAGCATGAGAATGCCGTTGCCCGCGCCGAAGTAGCCGCCGTAGACGGCCGCGCAGAACTGGAAGAGAATCGCGCCCGTCCACCAACCTCTCTGTCGTTCGTCGGGCGTCGTCTCCAGACGCAGTCGTCGCGTGATCGGCTCCTGCGCCATGAAGAGGAGCGTGGCGAAGAAGATGAGAAAGGGGACGAGTCGCGCGAAGGTTTGCGAAGGCGTCCAGATGAGGAGCGCCGCGCCGACCGCGCCGCCGCAGAGGCTCGCGAGTCCCAGACGGATGAGCAGCGGCCGGCTCCGTTCCAACTCGCGCCGGAAGCCGAACAGCCCGCCGACGAGGCCCGGCCAGAGCGCGACGGTGCTCGTCGCGTTCGCCTCTTTGGCGTCGAGTCCGAGCCAGATGAGCGTCGGGAAAGTGAGAAGCGTGCCGCCGCCCGCGATGGAGTTGATCATGCCTGCGACGAACGCAGACGCGAACAGGATGACCCCTTGAAGAAGACTAAAGCCCATGCGATTAGCGACCACATCGAACGCGCCGGATGGTTGAACACGGAGACTATACATGATGAGCGCGGGCGCGGGCACAAGTTGCGTTATGATAAGCGCATAGTCTGGACATAGACGCGGGGAGAGTGTGCCATGGCAATCGCAAGTGTGAACCCGGCGACGGGGGAGAAGTGGCGCGAGTTCGCGCCGCTCGCCGAAGCAGAGATCGAAGACAAACTGCGACGCGCCGCAGAGGCTTACCGACAGCACCGGCGCACGACGTTCGCAGAGCGCGCGGAGAAGATGCTCGGCGCGGCAGAGGTTCTGGAAACGCGAAGGGAAGAGTTCGCGCGTTTGATGACGGCGGAGATGGGCAAGCCCTTGCAGGCGGCGCGCGACGAGGTTGCGAAGTGCGCGCTCGTGTGTCGCTACTACGCGGAGCACGCCGCGAAATTTCTCGCCGACGAAGAGGTCGAGACGAATGCGACGCGATCCTTTATCCGCTACGAACCTTTGGGCGCGGTGCTCGCCGTCATGCCCTGGAATTTTCCCTTCTGGCAGGTCTTCCGGTTCGCCGCGCCCGCGTTGATGGCGGGAAACACGGGGCTGCTCAAACACGCCTCGAACGTGCCGCAGTGTGCGCTGGCGATAGAAGAGATTTTCCGGCGCGCGGCATTCATCGAGGGCGTCTTTCAAACGCTCCTGCTCAACGCGGATCAGGTCGGGCGGGTGATAGACGACGCGCGCGTGCAGGCGGTGACGCTGACGGGGAGCGAACACGCCGGGAGCGAGGTGGCGAGCCGCGCCGGGAAGGCGCTCAAAAAGACCGTGCTCGAACTCGGCGGCAGCGACCCTTTCATCGTCATGCCGACGGCGGATTTCGAGGCCGCCGTCAAGACCGCCGTTAAGGCGCGCACGATCAATAACGGCCAGTCGTGCATCGCGGCCAAACGCTTCATCGTCCACGCCGACATCTACGAAGAGTTCGCGCGCCGCTTCGTAGAGGGGATGCGGGCACTCAACGTCGGCGACCCGGCCGACGAGGCGACGCAGATCGGCCCTCTCGCCACCGCGAGCATCGCGGAAGAACTGGACGAGCAGGTGCGCAAGTCCGTCGCGGCCGGAGCGCGCGTCCTCTGTGGCGGCGAACGCTTGCGGCGGGCGGGGAATTACTATGCGCCGACCGTGCTCGCGGACGTTCCGAAAAACTCTCCGGCCTATTCGGAAGAGTTTTTCGGCCCCGTCGCGCTGCTGTTTCGGGTGCGCTCGATTGAAGAGGCGATAGAGCTTGCGAACGACACGACGTTCGGACTCGGCGCGAGCGCTTGGACGCGAGACGCGGGCGAGCGCTCGCGGTTCATCGCGGAGATCGAAGCGGGCGCGGTCTTCATCAACGCGATGGTGGCGTCCGACCCGCGCATGCCCTTCGGCGGCGTCAAGCGCTCCGGCTACGGGCGTGAGTTGGGCGAATTCGGCATACGCGAGTTCGTGAACATCAAGACCGTCTGGATCAAAGACGACGGCGACGATGCTGCGCGGCGAACCGAGACCGAATAGCCGCTTCCCACAGGATGACAACCTCCACCGCCGCAGATACAGAGGGGATAAATGATGAATGATGAATGATGAATGATAAACTGAAAGCAAGTTGTCTTCCGTTCATCATTCATCATTCCGCGTTCATCCTTTCTTCTCTCTCTGCCTCTAAGTTACACGGAATCTCGAACCTTCGATCCATTCTTTCGTAAAACGCGCCAGGGCGTTGTTCGCTTTCGGGAAGGCGCGTCCCGAAAGTGGGATTGAGAGAGTTTGAAGTTGCGAGCCTCGCGTCGAAACAGCCGCAAATTGTTCATGCCCCGCAAGCGTCCTCACTGGCACGCCGTTTCCATAGACTCAGACCGATTTAGCAAAAGCTGAAACGAAGGGCATGCTCCCTTCGTCTTCCTACCAACCAGCAGAAACGCTCCGGGCGCGACCGTGCGCGAGGGTGACAAATGATCCGTTTGCACAACGTCGAAAAGGTTTACGAGCAGGGCGTGAATAAAACTTACGTGCTGCGGCGCGTTGATTTCGACGTGCGCGAGGGCGAGTTCGTGTCCATCATGGGGCCTTCGGGCGCGGGCAAATCGACGCTCCTCAATATCCTCGGCATGTTCGATAGCGCATGGACGGGCGAATATTATTTTTGGGACGCGGCCGTCCACCGGCTCGGAAAGAAAGAACGCGCCGAACTGCACAAACGCCACATCGGTTTCGTCTTTCAGAGTTATCACCTGCTCGACCACCTGACCGTTTACGAAAATCTGGATATGCCGCTTTCTTACAAGGATGTGAAGAAGGCCGAGCGGCAGTCTATGGTGGCAGACGTGCTCGACCGTTTTCAGATCGTGGGGAAGAAGGATTTGTACCCGCACCAGTTGTCGGGCGGGCAGCAGCAGTTGGTGGCCGTGGCGCGCGCCGTCATCTCGAACCCGAAGTTGATCCTCGCCGACGAGCCGACCGGGAATCTTCATTCCAACCAAGGGCGCGAGATCATGGAACTCTTCAAGCGTCTCAATGACGAAGGCACGACCATCATTCAGGTCACGCACTCCGAACAAAACGCGAAGTATGGCGACCGGGTCGTGCAACTCGCGGACGGGTGGGTCGTGAAAGAGTAATTGCGGAACCTTCAATTGCGGATTGCGGATTGCGGAATGCGGATTAAAAGAGCGGATTAAAAGACAGACCGTTTTCCAATCCGCAATCCGCATTCCGCAATCCGCAATCGGTAGATTCCGAAATTGGCAGAGGTTGATTTCGATATTGGGAAATTGGGTTTCGGGAGCGGGGCGCGTGGAAGGCTAAAAACTGGGAAAACACGGGGAAATCGGGGGTTCGAGGGGTGGCACGGCTTTCGCTAAGGCTCTTGGCGACAGCAGCAGCAGTAGGTCAGGAAGGAAGTAAATATTTTGGGCATGGATGTTCCTCGCGGTAAATCTACGGCACGCAAACGGCGCGTGCGGGTCATTCTTTATGCAGCCATCGCCATCGTGGCGGTGACGGCGATCACTCTGGGCGTGTCGCGCATGAAGCCCGCCGCGCCGAGCGTCGAGCGTTCCACCACGCTCATCGACACGGTGAAGCGCGGCCAGATGCTCCGGCAGGTGCGCGGCATCGGCACGCTCGTGCCAATGGACGTGCGCGTCATCGCGGCGGCCTCGCAGGGACTCGTCGAGCGCATACACGTCCAACCCGGCACGGAAGTGACGGCGGGCACGGTCCTCATCGAGTTGAGCAACCCGGAGTTGCAGCAGGGCACGGTTGACATCGAGTACCAGATGCGCGCCGCCGAGGCCGAATACAACAACATCCGCGCGCGGCTGGAGAGCGAACGCATGACCCAGCAGTCCGCCACCGCCACGGCGCAGGCCGAATACCAGCAGGCGAAACTGCAATCCGACACCGACGAGCAACTCGCCAAGGAAGGTTTGATCCCCGCCATCAACCTCAAACTCTCGCGCGTCCGCGTGGCCGACTTAGCCAACCGTTACTCCATCGAGCAGAAGCGACTGCAAGGCACGGCGAAATCGTCGCAGGCGCAACTCGCCGCGCAGACGGCGCGCATCAATCAACTCAAGGCGCAACTCCAACTCCGGCAGACGCAGGTGGCGACGCTGCGCGTCCTGGCCGGGACGAACGGCGTGCTGCAACAGATGCAGGTCGTGGTCGGCCAGCAGGTGTCGCCGGGGACGAACCTCGCGCGCGTCGTCGAGCCGCAAAATTTGAAGGCCGAACTCCGCATCGCCGAGACGCAGGCCAAAGACATCTCGCTCGGCCAGCAGGCCAGCATCGACACGCGCAACGGCATCATCCCCGGCCACGTCGTGCGCATCGACCCGGCGGCCGAGAACAGCACCGTCAAAGTTGACATCGCGCTCGACGCCCCGCTCCCGCAGGGCGCGCGCCCCGATCTCTCCGTGGACGGCACCATCGAACTCGAACGCCTCGACAACATCCTCTACGTCGCGCGCCCAGCCTTCGGGCAGGCGCAATCGAGCGTCGGGATGTTCAAACTCGAACCGGGCGGGCAATTTGCCACGCGCGTTCAGGTCAAACTCGGCCGCAGTTCCGTCAACACCATCGAAGTTCTGGAAGGCTTACAGGAGGGCGATCAGGTGATCCTCTCGGACACCTCCCAGTGGGACGCCTTTAACCGCATACGACTTAACTAAGAAAGGATTAGTGATGAGTGATGAGTGATGAGTGATGAGTAAAAGACGAGTAAATCGTGAATCGTAAATCGTGAATAGAGAAGACAGGTTTTATCTATTTACGATTTACGATTCACGATTCACGGTTCTTACTCATCACTCATCACTCATCACTCATCACTCATAAAACTATGAGCGCATCGAAACAACCCCTGATCCGCCTGCAAGACGTGAAGAAGGTTTTCTTCACCGACGAAGTTGAGACGCACGCCCTTGCCGGGACGCACCTCGACATAGCCAACGGCGAATACGTCTCCATCACCGGCCCCTCCGGCTGCGGCAAGTCAACCCTGCTCTCCATCCTCGGCCTGCTCGATTCGCCCACGGAAGGCAAATACTGGTTGAACGGCAAACTCGTTTCCGACCTCTCGCTCAGCGAGCGCGCGCTCATCCGCAACCGCGAAGTCGGCTTCATCTTCCAGAGCTTCAACCTGATCGGCGACCTCTCGGTCTACGAGAACGTCGAACTCCCGCTCACCTATCGCGGCCTGAGCAACGCAGACCGCAAGACGCGCGTGACCGAGGCGCTGGAGAAGGTCGGCATGGCGCACCGCGCGAAACACCTGCCGAGCCAACTCTCCGGCGGTCAGCAGCAGCGCGTGGCCGTCGCCCGCGCCGTCGCCGGCCAGCCGCTCATCCTGCTCGCCGACGAGCCGACCGGAAACCTCGATTCCAAAAACGGAGAGGCCGTCATGGACTTGCTGCGCGAACTGCATCGCGGCGGCGCGACGATCTGCATGGTCACGCACGACCCGCGCTATGCCACGTTTGCAGACCGCGCCATACACCTCTTCGACGGCCGGGTCGTGAAAGAGGAAGTGGTCAGCTTTAAACAGGACGAAGAAGGAGCGTCTCTGACCGGGACACGCGCGGAGGTGGTGTGATGGGAAACTTCCGGCAAGACGTAAGCTACGGCCTGCGAACTTTGTTGAAGAGTCCGATGTTCACACTGGTCGCGCTGACGGCGCTCGCCCTGGGGATCGGCGCGAACACGGCCATCTTCAGCGTCGTCAATGCGGTATTGTTGCGCCCGCTGCCCTATCGCGATGCCGCTCAGGTGATGATCGTGTGGGAGCAAAATCGCGCGCGCGAAGGGCGCAATAACGTCGTCTCGCCGGCCAACTTTTTTGACTGGCAGCAGCAGTCAAACAGTTTTCAGGAGATGGCCGCCTTCTACGACGCGCCCTTCAACCTGACGGGCGAAGGCAACCCGGAAGAGATTCCGGCGCAGGTGACGAGCGGTAATCTCCTGACCATGCTCGGCACGGAGCCTGCGCTCGGCCGCGTCTATACAAAGGAAGAGGCCGAGCCGGGGCGCGACGACGTGGTCGTCATCAGCCACGGCCTGTGGCAGCGTCGCTTCGGCGGCGCGGCCGATATCATCAACAAAAAAATCAGCCTCAACGGGCAGAGCGTGACCGTCCTCGGCGTGATGCCGCAGGGCTTCAAGTGGTTCATGAAAGAAGGCTCGCGCACCGGCAAGTCGCCGGAGATGTGGACGCCGACTAAATTAGAGTCGTTCATGAACAGCCCCTCCAAGGGGAGAGGACGCTTCATCACCGTGGCCGGGCGGCTCAAGCCGGGCGTCACGCGCGAGCAGGCGCAGGCCGAGATGTCCACCATCGCGAGTCGTCTCGAACAACAGCACGCACGATTCAATACCAACATGGGCGTCCGTGTCGTCCCCGTGCGCGAGCAACTGGCGGGCGAGATCAAGACCGCCCTCTACGTGCTGCTCGGCGCGGTCGCGTTCGTGCTGCTCATCGCGTGCGCCAACGTGGCGAACCTGATGCTCGCACGCGCCGCCTCGCGCCAGAGCGAGTTCTCCATCCGCACCGCGCTCGGCGCGGGACGCGGGCGCATCGTGAGACAGTTGTTGACCGAGAGCATGTTGTTGTCTGTGCTCGGCGGCGCGCTCGGGTTGCTCTTCGCGCTGTGGGGCGTGGACGCGCTCGTCGCGCTCAGCCCGCCTAATTTGTTGGGGGCGGAAAAGATCAGTCTCAGCCTGCCCGTGCTCGTCTTCACCTCTCTGGTCTCATTGCTGACGGGCGTCGTGTTCGGCTTAGCGCCCGCGCTCGAAGCGGCACGCCTGAATCTCAACGAAACGCTCAAAGAGACGGGCAAGAGCAACATGAGCAGCCAACGCAGCCGCCGCCTGAGCAGCGTGTTCGTCGTGGCACAGGTCGCGCTCGCGCTGGTGCTGCTCATCGGCTCAACTCTGATGATCAAGAGTTTCCTACGCCTGCAAGCGGTTGATCCCGGTTTCAAGACCGACAACCTGCTCACGTTGCGCGTGACTGTCCCGGCTGCGAAATATCCAGAGGACAATCAGGTCGTTGCCTTCCACCGGCAGGCTCTCGAACGGCTGAGGACATTGCCGGACGTGCGCTCGGTGGGGGCTGTCAGCGCGCTGCCTTTCGGCGGCAACCTCGGCGCGAGAACCTCTTTCTGGATCGAAGGGCGTCCCGCTCCGCCGCCGGGCGAAGAACTCTCGACCGATGTGCGCGTGACGGATGAAAACTATTTTCAGACGATAGGCATTCCCTTGCTCAGCGGTCGCACGTTCACCGAACAGGAGGCGAGGGAAGACCGGCGCACCATCATCATTAACGAGTCGATGGCGCGGCAACATTTCCCCGGCGAAAATCCGCTCGGTAAATATCTCAGGGTGCAGATGATGCCCGACCCCCAACCGATGGAGATCGTCGGCGTGGTGGCCGACGCGAAGTACAAAACGCTGGAAGGCGCGCCGTACCCGATGGTCTACTGGACGCACCCGCAACTCGTCTATTCGGAGATGACGCTGGTCATGCGAACCAACGGCGATCCGATGAATCTGGCCGCCGCCGCACGGCGGGAGATTCAAATGATCGACAAAGACCAGCCCGTCGCCGATGTGCGAACGATGCAGAGTTGGATCGACGAGTTGACGGCGCGCAGCCGCTTCGGGACTCTCCTGCTCAGCATCTTCGCCGGTCTCGCGCTCATCCTTGCCGCCATCGGCATCTACGGCGTGATGTCGTATTCCGTGACGCAACGCACGCACGAACTCGGCATCCGCATCGCGCTCGGCGCGCAGACCCGCGACGTGCTCAAACTGATCCTCGGCCGCGGCTTCGGCCTGACCCTCGTCGGCATCGCGCTCGGCCTCGTCGCCTCTTTCGCTTTAACGCGCCTCATGTCGAGCCTGCTCTACGGCGTCAGCGCGACCGACCCGCTCGCCTTCGGCGGCCTCTCCCTGCTCCTGACCGGAGTGGCGCTTCTGGCCTGCTACATCCCCACGCGCCGCGCGATGAAAGTTGATCCGATGGTGGCGCTGAGAAATGAATGACGATTTCGGACTGCGGAATGCGGATGACGAGGCAGTTGCTTTTAATCCGCATTCCGCAATCCCCAATCCGCAATCCGTCGAGGTGTTTGAATCATGAATACATTCGGGCAAGACATACGCTACGGTTTTCGGATGCTCTGGAAGAGTCCGGGCTTTACGCTGGTGACGGTGCTCGCGCTGGCCTTAGGCATCGGCGCAAACAGCGCGATCTTCAGCGTCGTCAACACGGTGCTGCTGCGCCCGCTGCCCTACCCGAACGGCGAGCGCATCGTCTACATCGGCGAGTGGTCGCAGCAAGTGCCGGAGATGTCCGTCTCCTACCCCAACTTCAACGACTGGCGCGAGCAGCAGCAGACGATGGAACACATCGCCGCCTTCCGCAGCGCCAGTTATGTGCTGACGGGCGTCGGCGAGCCGGAGCGGCTCGACGGGCGGCAGGTCTCGGCCGCTTTCTTCGACGTGCTCGGCGTGCAGCCCGCGCTCGGACGCAACTTCACGCCCGACGAAGACAAACCGGGCGCAAACTCCGTCGCAATCATCAGCCACGGCTTCTGGCAAAGACGACTCAGCGGCGACCCCTCGATCCTCAATAAACAACTCCAACTGAGCAACGTGAGCTTCACCGTCGTCGGCGTCCTGCCGCAGACCTTCGAGTGGCAGTCGCCGGTGGACGTGTTCGTTCCCGTCGGCCAGCTCTCCGCCCAGCCGAACATGGCGTCGCGCGGCAACCACCCGGGCATGTACGTGCTCGGTCTGCTCAAGCCGAACGTCTCTGTGGATCAGGCGCGCGCAGAGATCAAGGCCATCGCCGAGCGCCTCGCGCAGCAGTACCCGGACACCAACGGCGGGCAGAGCGCCGTGCTCGACTCTTTGCAGGATCGCGCCGTCGAAGACATACGCCCCGCGCTCCTGATCCTGCTCGCGGCGGTCGGTTTCGTGCTACTCATCGCGTGCGCCAACGTCGCCAACCTCTTGCTCGCACGCGCCGCCTCGCGCTCGAAAGAGATCGCCATTCGCACCGCGCTCGGCGCAGGGCGCTGGCGCATCGTGCGGCAGTTGCTCACCGAAAGTTTGCTGCTCTCGCTGATGGGCGGCGCGCTCGGACTCCTCTTCGCCATGTGGGGCATTGACGGGCTGCTCGCCGCGCTCCCCGAAGACGTGCCGCGCCTGCTCGTCGCCGGCATCGGGTTGAACACGCCCGTGCTCGTCTTCACGCTCGTCGTCTCCGTCCTGACGGGTTTGCTCTTCGGCCTCGCGCCTGCGCTGCAAGCCTCTAAGTCGAATTTGAACGAGACGCTGAAAGACGGCGGCCGCACGTCTGCGGGCGCGGGTCGCCAG
>DASVPS010000324.1:0-1537 GCA_036389555.1 Pyrinomonadaceae bacterium | reverse complement strand
CGCCCGCCGCCTGAATTGCGACCGCGCGGATCATCCACGCGCCGTTCAAATATTATCGTCTCTCACGAGGCCGCGGTCGATGAGGTGACTTAGAATCGAGCGCGCATTTTCTTCGACCGAGCGGTTAACCGTGTCGAGTGTGATTTCAGGATGCAGCGGCTGCTCGTAAGGGTCGTTGATCCCTGTAAAGTTTTTGACCAGCCCGCTCCTCGCTTTCGCGTAGAAACCTTTCGTATCGCGTTGCTCGCAAACTTCGAGAGGAGTGTCCACGAAGACTTCTATGAAGTTCTCGACGCCGACCATGTTCCTCACATCGTTGCGCGTGACGCGGTAAGGACTCACGGCCGCACAGACGGCGACCCCGCCGTGCCGCACGATTTCAGACGCCACGTATCCGATGCGCCTGACGTTCGTATCCCGATCATCTTTACTGAAACCCAAACCCTGCGACAAATGAGTGCGTACGACATCGCCGTCCAAAAGCGTCACCTGTCGTCCACGCTCCTGCAATAACGTCGTGAGCAGTTCGGCGGTGGTGGATTTCCCCGCGCCGCTCAAGCCCGTGAACCAGACGCACATGCCCTGCCGGTGCAGCGCAGGGTAAGCTTCCGCGAGCAGTTCGGAAACTTCCGGGTGCATGAACCACTCCGGCAGCCTTTTCCCTCGATTGAGGTATTCCTCGCGCACCTGCGTCCCCGAGAGAGAGACCCGGCTCGTCTCCGGCGGCACGCGCGACACCTCTTCATATCTTTGCTCCGCCGGCAAATATACCAACTCCTGAAAGGGCAAAACGCCGACGCCGATCTCTTCGCTGAACTTCTGCACAAGTTCCTGAGCTTCGTAAGGCGCGTAAAAGGGTTCGCCTTTTGAATCCAGACCGGGGCTGGCGTGATCGCGGCCGATGATGAAGTAATTCGCGCCGTAGTTGCGCCTGATGAGCGCATGCCACAGCGCTTCTCTCGGCCCCGCCAGACGCATGGCGAGTTGGAGCAACGAAAGCAGTATGCGCGAGGGTTCGGGGAAGGCGCGCGCCCACGCCTTGTAAGTGCGCACGCGTGTGAAATGGCTCACGTCGCCGGGCTTCGTCATGCCGACGGCCGGTTGAAGCAATAACACTGCGTCGGTCTCGGCGATGGCGCGTTTGACCATTTCCTCGTGGCCGCGATGGAGCGGATTGCGTGTCTGGAAGGCCACGATGTTGCGCTGCTCGTGTGAACCCAGTTTCGCGCGCATCTGCGCCGGGGTGAGGCGCAGTTCTTTGAAGTCGTAATGGCGCGGCAAGTCGAGGACGCGGATCGCGCCGGAGAGATTGAGCTTCCCCCAGCCGTGCATCTCCGCGACGAGCGGATGCCGCGGGTCGCGTGTGCCGAAGACCTGTCTCGATGTCTCTTCGATGTCCCACTCATATATCTCTTCAATGGTCATCAATGCGATCAATTCATTTCTGGCATTCCTCAGCGCGATCTCCCGGTCGAGACGAATGTCGCTGTGCGGCGTCACGGGCAGCGTCAGAGGGATGGGGAACACGTCGCCGCCG
>DASVPS010000323.1:0-7000 GCA_036389555.1 Pyrinomonadaceae bacterium | reverse complement strand
AATCCGCAATCCGCATTCCGAAATCCGCAATTTAAGAATCCGCATTCCGCAATATATGATACGAGCGCATGTGGAAAAAATTGTTGGGGACGGTGTGGCGGGGTGCGCCGGGGCGCGTGCGACGTTGGGGCGTGTGGCTGGCCGAGCCGCGTTTCATGGTGACGGTGGGCGCAATCGTCCTGGACGGGGAGGGGCGCGTGTTGCTGTTGCAGCACGAGTTTCGCACGGGCAGCGGGTGGGGCATTCCGGGCGGCTTTATGGAGCGGGGCGAGCAGCCGCTCGAAACCCTACGGCGCGAACTGTGCGAAGAGATCGGCCTCGAACTCGACGCGGCGGAACTTGTCAGCGTGCGCACGCTTCGACGCCCGCAGCAGGTGGAGATACACTTTCTGTGTCGCGCGCATGACGGGGCGGGCGCGCGGCCGCGGAGCATGGAAATCAACAGCGTCGGCTGGTTCGAGGCGGACGCGCTGCCGCCCGAACTTTCGCGAGATCAGCGTCGCATCATCAAAGACGCGCTCGCGGGTGGCGCGAAGCAGGCGCAGTAGTGGTATGCTGTCAGAAAAAGAGGTCAGAGATCAGAGGTTAGAGATCAGTAAATAGAGAAAACTGATCTGCACTAACCTCTAACCTCTAACCTCTGACCTCTTAATCACGGAGATATGAGCAATGGTGCAACTCGTTCCATCACAAGATGAAGTCATGGAGATGTTGAAGAAGACGGGCGCGTTTCGCGAAGGCCACTTCGTCTATCCTTCGGGCAAACACACGCCGAACTATTTCCAGATGCCGCTCGCCTTCCGCTATTACGACACGGCGCGCGTGCTGGCCGTTGCGCTCTCGCGCCTGCTGCGCGTCGAGCCGGACGTGTCGAGCGTGCTGCCGAAGGTGGCGATCATCAGCCCCGGGCCGGGGGGCATCCCGGTGGCGTTCGGCGTGCGCGAAGCCCTGAGCGCCGAGCAGATTTACTGGGCTGAGCGCGAAGAGGGCAAGCGCATGTTTCGCCAGTACATCAACAAGGGCGAGGTCAACCCCTGCATCATCGTGGACGACATCATCCGCAGCGGCGACGCCATTCGCCAGACGGTCGAACTCGTGCGCGAACTCGGCGCGCGCGTCATCGGCTGCGGCACCATCGTCCGCTTCCGCGACGCCATAGACAAGATTGACGGCGACATCCCCATCAAGTCGCTCGTCGAATTCGACTCCAAGTTCTACGACTCGGGCGAAGATTGCCTCGAATGCAAAAAAGACGCGCCCGCCGAAAACGTCAGGTTCTAAAGAGAGAGTGAGTAGTCAGCAGTCAGCAGTCAGCAGTTTAAAACATGAAAACTGCTGACTGCTCACTTGTATGTTCGCGCATATAACGCGAACGGCCTACTTGTCTCTCAACGGTTTGCGGGACAACTTGCGCCTATAGTCCGAAAGGATTCGCGCATAAATCCTAAAACTTACCTGTTCGCGCATATAGGCCGAATAGCCTGCAAGACCAAGACAGAATCTATAAATTCAAAGTATTCATCGCTCGGACAGGAATATTATCTTAGCCTTGATCCGGGCATGGTTTTCCAAGAGGTATAGCAACCCACCCCCATCGATTAGTTCGATGGGCTTATCCTTAGCAAAGTTAAAGGCGTCCTTGCCATAACCGCTTGTCGTCACAAGGATGCCCTTGGTTGCCCCCTCATTCATCATCGTCCCGTAAAGGTCGCGCACGGCAGAGACCCCGACAGTGTTACTGTATCGTTTTGCCTGAATGACCACCTTCCCTCCCAAGATAGGCCGGGTGTCGAAAGCCACGCAATCAACACCCCCGTCACGGGAAGCCTGTGTCTGACGGGTCTCTAAGCCCATCTGTGAAAAGAGATTCCCTACCAAGTTCTCGAACTCAAACGGATTTAGCTCCATAAGATTAGGGCGGGAGTCGAGTTCAGAAAGGACATCGCTGCCCTCCACGAAACGGCTATCTACCATATTGAACTCGACGACCGGTTTGACTGGCACGCACTCGTCTGGATGAGGTGAGACTTGTGCACCCAAGTTGCGTAGGCAGGCCTTCTTTTCGACGCGGGCTAGGTTAAACTTCTCAAATTCCTCCTTCGTGACGCGCACGCTCACCAAGTAGGGACGAATGTCCCGGCCCGTCGTCGGGTCGACTGTCTGCACGAAGCCGCTGAAGGTCGCTACTACCAAGTGTTTGTCCTGATCAGCCTCGAAAACCTCGTGCAGCGTGCGTAGCGCGACCGCAGCTACTACATCTTGGTAAAGGGCCTTGATCTCCGCTGACTTACGGGACTTAACTTCGATTGCGTCGCGACTTTTGACGTATTTGTATTCGGCTTCGGTTGGCACAATGCTAACGTCGGGGAATTCATAGTCGATAACTAGCTCTTTGGATTCCGGCGCGTAAGCTACACGAAACTCCTGAGGAAAGTCTTCCGGGTAGACGGAGCGTTCAAGAACTAGGGTATTGTAGGTCACAACCGCCTCCGGCTCACCGGATCGGTAGGCCGCCTCCAAGTCATCAACTTCCGCGTTACGCTGTGCCTTCTTGGCCTCAAATGCCTCGCGCTCTTTGTCATACTCGGCGCGCAAGTGCGCGATCTGGCTCGCCTTGTTCTGCTCGGCAGTCTTCCATTGAGTTAACGCTCTCTGATAGTTCTCCTCTGCTAAGCGTGTCTGCTCCTCCTGATGAGTAATTATACGGTTTCCTTTACCATGCTCTCCATGAAATAGCTTCTCGAAGAAACCGACAGGCGCAGCAGGCGTTATCTTGGAAGTATATGATTCCCTCTTTGGCGGGGGGACTTGCGCGGCGAGGCGGGGAGGTGGTGTAAAAGACTTAAACTCGTCAGTTATCCGTAACGCGCCGAAATCAATGGTGTCATTGATCTCAAGGGTCTGTTGAATAAGAGACTGTAGCTCTTCAACCTTGGCAGTAATCGCGTCATTAGAGTCCTGAGCTTCTTGCAAGCGGTCTTCGAGATATTGCTGCTTGGCTTCCTTCTCGGCCTGCTTACGATCCCTAAGCATGTCGCGTGCAAGCTGCGCTTGGTATCGTTGTGTGGCCCGCTGCGCACGCTCATGCTCCCGTACCTGTCTATTATGATCGGCTATAGCTCGTCTCTGCGCGCGTGCTGCATCACGGGCGACGGCGTTCATCAATCCGACGAAGCCTGACCTTCTCCCCATACATCTACTCCTCATCTAAGAACAACTGTTTGGAATGGCCGAGTGGTGCTGTGAGTAAGTCGTAGATATGGACAGCGCTACTGGCGTTTCAGGACGGAAAACTGCCGAGCCCAATCGGGCGAGCCTAAGGACACTAGATATTTATCACGAGGCATGTGGCGGCTCAAGGGGGCGAGAAGAAAATAGCAATGACCTTTCGGACTCATTGGGTCCTAAGCCATTCGGGATTCATACACGAAATTTTCGGGTTATGGGCGCACGAATTCGGGATTTATGCGCGAATTTACATACTCTTTACATTTCGTGCCGGTTCGCCATCGCCTTGTCCATCGTCACCTCGTCAACGTATTCGAGGTCGCTGCCGACGGGCATGCCCATCGCGATGCGCGTGACGCGGACGCCGAGCGGTTTGAGGAGGCGGCTGATGTAGCTGGCGGTGGCTTCGCCTTCGGTGTTGGGGTTGGTGGCGAGAATGACTTCGCGCACTTCGACGCCGTCGTTGTTTTCGGGGCGCAGGCGCGGGAGCAGGTTTTGCAAACGCAAATCGTCGGGACTCATGCCGCGGATCGGCGAGAGGCTGCCGTGCAGGACGTGGTAGAGGCCGTGATAGCTGCGCGTCTTCTCCACGGCGACGAGATTGTAGGGTTCCTCCACGACGCAGATGATCGAGCGGTCGCGCGAGGTGGAAGAGCAGTAGCGGCACGGGTCAACGTCCGTCAGATTGTTGCACACCGTGCAGAAGACGATCTTCCGTTTCACCTCTTCCATCGCCGCCACGAAACGCGCCACGTCCTGCTCCGACATCCGCAGGATGTGAAACGCCAGACGCTGCGCAGACTTCTGCCCCACGCCCGGCAGGCGCTTAAACTCGTCAATCAACTTCGTGACCGGCTCGGCGTAATCAAGCATAATTCTATTGCGGAATGCGGAATGCGGAATGCGGATTGAAAAGCCGCTTGGTTGTGAGAGTTAAAAAATCCTTCATCGTTTATGGCTGCGTGCAGTTTTGATTGAAGAGACGACGATGGCGACTATCTGATTGGCTTCGTCCAAGAGGCCGGTCACCCGCTCTTTATCAATTAAACCGGATTCAATCAGCATCTCGATCCAGTAAATTGTCTCGTCTGCTTCCTCCTCGACGATCCCCATTTTAGCAATAAAGTCAGCAGGGGATTTCGCGCGACAACTAGCCCTGTAGTTTGCCCCGACCGATGTGCCGCAGCGCAACAGTTGCTTACCAACTACGTCGGCCGTTCTGGTCGCTGGTAATGCTTCAACGAGATGAATCACCCGCAGGGCGAAAGCCCTCGTGCGCTGTTTCATCTCGGCCGCATTCATCTGTTTTCAAATCCGCATTCCGCAATCCGAAATCCGCATTCTAAAGCAATCCGGGCGGGAGCATGCCGCCGAGTTTGCCTTGCATGGCTTCGTCAACTTTGCGCCCGGCTTCGTTGACGGCGGCGACGATCAGGTCTTGCAGCATCTCGACGTCGCCTTCCTTCACGGCTTCGGGGTCGATCTTGATGGAGGTGACTTCCTTCGTGCCGCTCATCTGCACCGTCACCACGCCGCCGCCCGCCGTGGCGTCGACGACGAGCGCCTCCATCTCGCGCTGCATCTTCTCCTGCATCTGCTGCGCCTGCTTCATCATCTGCTGCATGTTCATCCCGCCGGGAAACTTCATCGCTTTAGACCTCTCTTCGCGTCGAAATTAAAGTTTGATCTGACTGGCATCATCCTAACTTCCCGCCCGCGCGAATGCAACGTCGCCCTCTCAACCCGCCCGACGGCTGCGCGTTTCCGCTCGCGGACAGCAGGCAACCGGCGGCTCAGCAAAAGCGGCGCGGGGATTGGACGCTTCCGCCCAATCCCCGCGCCGCTTTTGTCTCGCCTCGTCGCTTTATTTCAGATCGACGCGGAAGCGTTGACCTTGAAATGCGCAATCGGCAATTTGCTTATGGGGTCGATTTTAGTGTCCCTGCCTTCGGACGTTTGCGCGTGATGGCGGGGGATGGCGCGGCCGCTTCGACGTTGACGAGGAAGTTGAACTCGCCGACGGCGGCGACGCGCAGCCAGAAGTTGACATCGACGCTCTCGCCGGGCTGGAGCGGCACGGCCAACGGGAAAACGAGGCTCGTGTTGAGACCGCCTTCCGACCTCGCGGCGTTCATGTCGCTCAGGTGTTCGAGCGTGATCCCCGTCGCGATTTTCGTCCCGCCCCCGCCCTCGGCTGAGATGTTGACGATCTCGTCGCGCGAATTGATGACGCGCAAATCGGCCTTCGTGTTGTCGGTCTGCGGGGCGGTGGTGATGTCCACGACGCGGAAGCGCAGGCGCGAGATGGGTTCTTTCGTCAGGTTCGTGAAGGTGCGCCTGATCTTGAGCACGGCGGCGTCGGTCGTACCGTCGCCGTCGGTGTCTGTGGCCTGCATCACGCGGTTCGGCGACGCGGAGCCGGCCGCGCCCGCGTCGAGCGGGCTTGCCTTAAAGGTTTTGTTACGTTGCAGCGGGCTGTGTAAATTTTGCGGGCCGGGCGTGCCGAACACGCCGCCGGTCGCCGTCGGCTCGTTGGAGACGATCATGAAGTCGGCCGCGTTGTCGCCCGTGTCCTGCGGTATGCCGCTCGTCATCTTGCGGATGTAGCTGTAATCGTACACGCCGCCGGGTCTGGGCTGGGTGGACGGAACCCCGTTCCCTTCGCGGAAGAACAGCGAGGTGTTCGTGAAGCCTACGCGGTCGAGGCGGTGGTCGGGGGAGTTTCTGCCCACCGAGGACGAGAGGAGGACGAGGGCGCAACTGAAACAATAGTCGCGCACGTAACCCGCGTCGGCGTTCGGGTTCGGCGGGCCGGTGGGGGGGGCGCCGGAGCGCGCGCCCCGACTGATGCCGAGGTAGTTGCCGCGCGCCGGAATCCGCGTCCCGTTCGGGATGACGAAGAGGGGGCGCGCGACCCCGGAGAGTCCTTCCTCGTAGGCGCCCCATCCAGCCGACCCGTCAGTCGATTGCACGACGAGTTCGGAGTCGGAGTTGTTGTAAATCTCTATGAACTCCTCGGTCAGGTTCTCGCGGGCGGCGATGCGGAACTCGCTGATGAGCGCGCGGCCGGCCTTGCACTTGCCCGCGGCGCCCGCGCCGTGGATCGACTGCACGTCCGCGGCCGTGAGCACGCCGAGGTAAAACTCGATCTCGTCGATCTGCCCGTTGAACGCTGCCCCAGGCGACTGACCCGCGCCGACCAGAAGTGGCACCGAACTCAGCGCGGCCGCGCCGGGCGCCGTGGCGGGCGTCGCGATGTCGAGCGCGCCGTTGACGTAGAGGCGTATGTGCGAACCGTCGTAGACGGCCGCAACGTGCGTGTAGGCGTCGGCCGGGATCGTCGCGCTGCCGGTCGCGGCGTTAGCTCCGAAGGTCGCGCGCAGGTGGCCGCCCGACAGTTCGAGCATGAACCCGTCAGTGCCGCCCGACGAGGCCATATCGACGATGTGGCCGGTCTGGACGTTCGCGGGCTTGATCCACATCTCGTACGACAGCGTGTTGTAAGGGCTCGGCAGGGGGAGGAAATTGATCTGGGTGTAATCGTCCACCCCGTCGAAGCTGAATGCCTGACCGACCATGCCGGGAGCGAACGTCGCGCCGTTCTTTAGCGTGCTGTTCGCGTTCTCCAGAATGTCGGCGGTGCTCCCGTCGGCCGGAAACCACTCCATCTGGGTTCTGAGGGGCGCACGCACGCACGAAGTCTGAGCCTGAGCGTTATTGCGTCCGCCCGCGAGCGCGAGCGCGCAGATGAACGAGGTGACGAGTGTGCGGA
>DASVPS010000322.1:0-10676 GCA_036389555.1 Pyrinomonadaceae bacterium | reverse complement strand
TCGAGTTCCTCCTGCGTGAAGAAGGCCGTGCCGTAGATGCGCTGCATCTGCTCGCGCTCGGCGTCGCCCATCCAGTACGCGCCGGAGAGCGCGAGCAGCTTGAAGGCTTTCAGCTTGTTCGTGTTCGGCACGTGCGGGCCGAGGCAGAAATCTATGAACGGCGAATTGTCTATGTAATAGACGCTCACCGTCTCGCCGCCCTTGTCTGCGACCAACTGGCACTTCAGAGGTTCGCCGCGCTCCTCGAAGATCGCTAAGGCGTCCGCCTTCGGAATCTCTTCGCGGCGGTAGGGGAGATTGCGCTTGGCGATGTCGCGCATGCGCTTTTCGATGACGGGCAAATCTTCATCCGTCAACTGGCGCGGCGCGATCACGTCGTAGAAGAAGCCGTAGCGCGGGTCGTCCAGAAGCGAGGGGCCGATGCCGAGTTGCGTACCCGGAAAGAGGTCTAGGACGGCGGCGGCCAACAGGTGCGCCGTCGAATGGCGCAGCACGTCGAGGCCATCGCGCGTCGCGGGCAGCACCGGCTCGATCTCGATGGTCGCCGTGCGGTCGCCGCCGTTCGCGTCCGCCGACTCCAACTTGAACGCGAGATCAACTTCGCGGCCGTCCACCTTCGCCGCCAGAGCCTGCTTCGCCGCATCGCGGTCGAGACGCTTCAGAGCCTCGCCCACGCTCACGCCCGCGGGCACCTGCACGGCCTGCGCGCCTTCTTTCAGTTGTACGTTTACTTCACTCATCGCCTGTCGCCTCCCGCGAAAGATTATCGAGACCACCCGGCGCGCGCCGCGCATAAAAAGCGACAAGCGCGCAACGCGCCCCCTCGGTCTCGAAGGGTTGGAAGAAAAACCCGTCGGACACGAGCGGCGGCCTTCGCGGAAGCAAAAGCGTCAACCTGATTCTGAATTTCGCGTTCGTTTTAGGGAACGAACAAATTTGAGATCGGATTCGACAGAAGCGCCTTTGCCGCGCGACGCCGCCAATATCGGTGGCGGGTCGCTCGTGATTAGAATCGAAACGTAGTTCGAGTTCGCATCAACATAAAAAGCAAAGGTCTTCCGGAGCTCACTGTCGAAAAAAGAAAATGGTAGGCTCGTGCGGATTTGAACCGCAGACCCCTACCGTGTCAAGGTAGTGCTCTACCCCTGAGCTACGAGCCTACAACTACTAACACCAAACGCTTCAAACACTCTGAAAACGGACTTGTAAAGTAACAAACGCCCCGCGCACCTGTCAAGCAAGCGTCTCCCCTCTCAAATCACCCCACGCACTCCGGTGTCCACTCAAGTAATAATCCTCACGTCGCCGCATTTACAGGTCATTTTCGCTGTATAATTCGTGGGACGCGGCGGCTTCTTTCACTCCATTACAGAGTTAGGTCGCGCCGAGCGGCTTTTCACGCTTTATTGCGGAGTTAGGCCGCATGGTGCTGCACAATATGCGTTCGGCGGCTCTTTGAATGATTTTGAGGGAATGATGCTAAAATGTAGTTCAGTTGCTCACTTGAAAGTCAATCGAGAAACTTCATGGTGATGGGAGGTCACAATGGAAGAACAAATTGTAGCCCTTAACCAGCGACTTGAAAATGATTCGGAATTTAAAAATGCAGTAGCGCAATTGGATCAAAATTTACTTCAAGCTAACTTAAACAGTGTGGCTCGTCTATCTGCATATTTTGCTTACGACGAGAATTTAAATGACTACATTGTGCAAATGGCGTGGCGTAGTCTTGAAGTTCAAACACTTTACTTCTTGCGCCAACTTGATGACATTGGCATTTCCAGAATAATTGGGAAAGTTGCCCCCGAATACCTTTATGAGTTTTCGTTCAGGGAAGCTGTTGAGTTTAGAGCAGTGGAAGAAAATTTGTTGAATCAACTCCAAGTTCCAAATGACGCTTGGGATAGATTTTGGAGCTTAGTTGATGAGAATAAAAATCAATTCTTATCTGAAATGCAAGTTTTTGAAGCATATAGCTTCTATCAACACCTTTCACCTTTCATTTATGCGCAACTTCTTAACACCCCGAATAGATTCAGACCTATGTCCCCTTTTAAATGGTCAAGAGCAATAATTGGTGGAATAGGTACTTCTCTTGGAATTGTAGATTGGTCGCCGCCAGTATTGGCATTGGCAGTGGGAACGATGGGTATAGGACTTGGCGTCGCAGCTGCGTCAACAATAGCTGCGGGTGTTGCCGCTGGCTATGTCATAAAGAAGGAAGGGCAAAAGTAAATTCAGGAAGCGTAGTTTTTTTAATTCCCCATCCGCCGCCGAACAACTCATTCAACCCGACCGCCCTCAGCGTGCCTCTCATCAACCTTGTCGCCTGCGCTCATGCTTGTGTGTAATCGTCGGGCGGCGGGTTAATTCGGGCGTTAGGCGTATGCGATTAAATAGGAAAGTTCTAGAATTTATCTTATAGGAGGCGTTATGAGAATAACCTCTAATAGGAAGAACACACTAGAAAAAGCAATCTGCCAAAAAGCTGTTGCACAATTTCAGACAGCGATAAGAGAGTGGGATCAGTCGCCTATATCTGAAGAGAGACGTAATAAGCGAAAAGAAAACATAGATCGAATCGCTGGGCGCGGTCGAGTATTCATTACCGCATTAGAGGATGAGATTGAATATTATCTTCTCCCCCTCATTACAAAGTTGATTCAGATTGAATTGGATTTACGGGTCGCCAACCATATTCCATTTACGGAAGAACGTATTACAGATCTAAAGGCATACTTGCGAAATCTTGTTAAAGAAAATTGGCGTTATATTGTACTTCAAGCTTATGAGGAGACCATAAGCAATGTCTTGAAGCGTAACTCTAACAATCTTCTATATGATTATCAGGAGAATGAGCTAAATAAGAGGCGCGATGAATATTTGGAGATAGAGCCTGAAAGGCTGTTCGATATTATCGACACAAAACTTCAAGATGCATTCGCGGAATCCGTAATTCACGCTGAAAAGCAAAAAAGCGATTCGCCAGTAAAGGAAGTTAATAACGAAAGTATTCCGTCATGGTTTTCAATCGCAGGGGCTGTATTTGGAGCAATCACACTGTTGTTTTTGATGTTGCTGATTGTGTTGTCCTTATTTGATCTGGTAATCCCAACTACGAGTAGATTTATATTGGTGGCATTTCTCGCCCTCAGCGTTGGACTTAGTTCAACATTTCTTGGTGGAACAGCAGCCGCTAAGGGAGCAATCAGTTTACCTTTTTTCAAGGAAGCTCCAATGTCTTTCGCACTAACAGGTGGCATGGCTGTCTTTGTCATTGTGATGGTGCTTGGCTACGCCTTATATATACGATAAGAATTCTTCTGACAGGCAATTGTTCATAGCGTTGAAAACCAGTCCAAATCTGCTTGTATAATTGTGCAGCAAAGGAATGATAATGACGTAGAGGGCAGGACGCCTAACGCCCGGCATGCAGCGGACGCGCAATTAGCAAGTCTTTTATCCTTCATAGCTCGTGCGCGCCGCTGATGCCGGGCGTTATATGCTTTTGGGTGTAATTAATATAAAACATAAGCCTCTCAAAACGAACGGTTTTTGAGAGACTTCCTCTTAAAACAAACAATGAAAAAAAAGCCTCTTATATTCTTTGTTATTTTGATCGCTCTTTTGATAGCAGGGTATTTGTCATGGAACTACTTTACCAGTCCAACCGGGAGTCAAAAGGTAATCTTTACCCCGGCACATCCGCAGCACTTTACCAGCGGCAACTTAAATTACACCATTTACCGGGCAGGAAGTGGAGTGAGTGGCGACGTCGTTTATCACTTGCATGGGAGAAACTTGGACGCTTCCATTTGGAACGACGACACTTATTTTACCTCACTGGTACAAGCCTACTGGCAGAGATCATCAATTAAACCGCCGACTGTCGTGGTCGTTTCATACGGGCCCGTCTGGCTGTTAACTCCGAAGAATTCTCAAGTAGAAAACGGATTATTGGATGACTTCATTGCCCGCCTGCCGGAAATTGAATCGAAAGTAGGCAAGCCAGGCCGTAGAATATTGCTCGGCGAGTCCATGGGAGGATTAAACGTCCTGATATTAGGACTGAGCCGCCCCGAGATGTTTTCTAAGAGCGCGTCTCTGTGCCCGGGAGTTTACCTGGAGTCCCCATTCTCTGATTATTCCACTCAGAGAGCGGCTATGAAGCGGACAGGCGCCGATCCCAAAATAATATACGGAGTAACACAACTGGCGAAGAAGTATGTTTCTAATAACGAAGAATGGAACGCAATCAACCCACTTTCATTGATTGAGCGTGCCGACCAAAGCTATCCTGAACTATATCTTTCCTGCGGTCTTTATGACAAATATGGAAATTTTGAAGGCACGGAAGCGCTGGCAAATCTTGCGCTAAAAAGAGGAGTAAAGACTAGATGGCACCCCATCTACGGCGGACACTGCGCCATAGATATTGCCTCGCTGGCAGACTTTCTCTCCTCGAATTGACAGTCGGGTGCTTGCCCACAGAAGATTATTATCTTGCCAGATTGCTTCAGCGTTGCAATTTATCCGGGTTTGAATAGTGAGTACTTTAGCCTCTCAAAAATGACGGTTAATAATAACGACGCATATAACAAATCATTGGACGCGAGGCGCAATCAGCTACTTTCTTAAATTTTAGCAAGTCTGCGCCCGCATCAATTCACCCTTTAGGCTGCACTCGGGAGATTAATTGATGAACGAAAATGAAGAATATCTGGCGGACAACATTCGGGTGATGGTCTGGTCAGGATTCAATGACCTGTCCGACGTGCTGGAAATGCTGGAGGACAGTGACGAAGATGACGCCGACAAGCAGATGCTTGAGGAGTATGCCAAGTCCGAGTTTCAGGCGAAGCGCGAAGCCGAAGCCACGTGGCCGGCGGTCACGGACTGCACGCGCCTCGACGCGGCGTTCGATGCCCTGAACGGGATGGGCATCATTGCGCTTCATAACGCGGGCTACACGCTGTCGGACGGAATCTCCGATGCCGCCGACGTGTTAGCGAAATCTGATCGGGAGAAGGTAAAGGGTTACTGCTTCTATCACGAACAGGACGTAGAGCGGGCGGTGAACGGCCACGGCTTAACGCTGGCGTATGGAGACATCGCAGACACGGCAGGGGGGAGGCGAGCGATTGGCGAGTTGGTCAAAGCAGAGCTTGAGCGCCAGGGCTTCGTAGTGGAGTGGGACGGCGATGAGGAGAAAAGAATCGATCTGCCGAGGATTGTGTGGCAGCGCCGCGCCGCATAACGCTCGGCATGCACGCGACCGCGAATAGCGCGACTTTCATCCGCAAGACGCCGTGGTTGTTCAGTTGAATGCGCGGCGGGTGATGCCGGGCATTAGAGAGCCTCGTAATTAGGCAAGTCCAGTTATGATTAATTCGGAAACCCTCCCCACCATCGCCGCATCCCGCGTGTCCTTACGGTGGCTGACCGACGAGGACGTCCCTGCCCTGTTCTCTATTTTTTCCGATGCGGAAGTAATGCGGTATTGGAGTTCGCCGCCGCTCAACATGGAAGGCGCGCACAAGCTGCTCGCACACATCCACGACCACTTCCGGCAACGGACTCTTTTCCAATGGGGGATTGCGCGCCACACGGATAACCATATTATCGGCACATGCACTCTCTTCCACATTGACACAGCCAACCGTCGTGCTGAACTAGGCTATGCACTCGGTCGCGAGCACTGGGGCAATGGCTATATGCAGGAGGCTCTCAGAGCGCTGCTTAATTTCGCTTTTGACACTCTGAACCTGCACCGGATTGAGGCTGACGTTGACCCTAGAAACATCTCTTCGACAAAAACACTTGAGCGGTTGGGCTTTCAACGAGAAGGCTATCTGCGCGAGCGCTGGCTGGTCGGTGGAGAGATTCAGGACGCGCTTTTTTACGGGCTTCTTCGGCATGAATGGCAGGGCGGTGCGGCTGTCTAAGGGGTCTTTAGAAGCGGACTTCTTTTAAACCAGTACCAAACGGAGATTATAACTGTGATCGCCGCAGACTTAACCGTGGCTGTTTTGGCACGTCAAGGCAGGTGAATGCCTCAAACACGTTGTATGAAAAGGCAGGCCTATGCGAGAGTTTGAAAGATGGCTGCTGCACGAAGACCAGAAAGAGGTGTTTGAATCCCTGTTCGCAACCGTGCTGACCGTCCTTTTTCTCGGATTGAGTGCGCTGCTGCTCTGGCCGCTGGGAAGGGCGTCGATGAGCTTTCATCTGGCGAAGGGGTACTGGCTCTTTGGCATCGTGCTGTATGTAGCTGCCGTGGTGGCATTCCTCATACAACGTCTGTTCCGCGTAGACATTGACTCGAATTTCGACGCCTACGTCTTATCGGGTCTTGCCGTCAGCGGCTTTCTGCAAGTGGGTTGGTCGGCTTTCGCCGCGCTCACCGTTCACAGTCTGAGCGGCGGCGTGCCTGTGTGGATTGTCGTGTTCCTGTATCTCGTCGGATTCTTCTCGTGCTACGTCGCCTACGTCAACGTGTCGGTGCTTTACATGGGCAGCATCTACCGGCAGACCAATCTCATGCTCGCGGTCGGCAGCTTTATCATTTTCAGCGTGTGGCCGAAGGGCGGCCGCGCGATCTATGGATGGTTCTTTGATCTTTTTTGAGAGGGGTGGCGACGATTGTGGACACCGTGTGTCTACATTTATTGACATCGAGGTCGCTTGCGCCTGCGCGTGCGCGCCGAATCACTGCGTCTCCCGTGCGCGCTTCCTCTGGTATAGCGATTGCGACTACAAGCGCCGGTTGTCTTGATACGCGGTCTTGTGGAAACCCGCATCATTCGGACTCGCCCGATGCTTTAGCTTGTAACTCACGTCACAGACTTTTCTTTCTATCCTTAATAGCAGAGCGTAGTGTTGCTAGATGCCCTCATTCTCTCTTTTCTCGCGTAGGCTCTACGCACAATTCAACGCGCTCGTGGGGAGACCAGCGGCGCTGGCACGACTCGCCCTTTCTAAGGAACGCGCAAGTTTACATCCCCCTCGCGCCACGTTTGCGACGTGCGCTCGCTGTTTGGTCGTAAAGGACGATAGCAAGATGGCTCAAGCGACGATCCTCTATGTCGAAGATGATGAACTGTTGCGGCTGACGGTGCAGGACACGCTCGAATTTGAAGGCTGGCGCGTCGAATTGTGCGGCGACGGTCTCGCGGCGCTCGCAAGGATCGAAAGCACACAGCATTACGACCTGCTCCTCCTCGACAACGAACTGCCCGGCGTGAGCGGGCTTGAACTGCTACGCCACGCGCGCATGCTTCCCTATCGTCAAGAGACGCCTGTCATCATCATCTCCGCAACCGACTGCGAGCGTGAAGCGCGGCGCGCGGGAGCGGACGCATTTCTGAAAAAGCCGGATGACATCGATCAACTCGTCTCGACCATCACACGCCTGATGCACACCTCCGCCAATGCCGAAACAAACCTCTAGTAGATAAGTCTCGACTGTTGCTGCTTCGGAATCGCGTTCGAGTTTAACTACCGCGATTTGCGGATGAATGCATCCTCATCATGCGGGAGGCACTGAGAGCGCGCACGCAAAGAACGGCAGAGAGTCTCGGATATTCGAGACTCTCTGCCGTTCTTTGCAGCTTAGCTTGGCTCTGGGTATGTGCGGCGAGCTTGTACAGTCTCAAGCACATGACACTACACGAGGGTCACGCGCTGGCGGCTTCGGCGGAGACCTGTTCCCATTCTTCGTAGAGCGAGCGCAGGCGCGCGTCTCTTTGCTGGTATTCGTCGTTGAGCGTCTTCGCGCGAGCGGCGTCGCGTGCGACTTCGGGGCGGGAAAGTTCGTCGGAGAGCGCGGCGAGCCGCTTTTCGACTTCCGCGATCTCGCTTTCGATCACCTGCGGCGTGCGCGCGTTTGCGGCGTGCGACTTCTTCTTGCCGCCTTTGCCCTCCGGCGCTTTTCCTTTGCGCGAAGCGTTCGTCGAACCGGCGCCCGGCGCGCCGGCGCGCGACGCGGACTTTGCGGCGGGCGCGCTCGCCTCCTTCTCCCGTGCGGCCTTTGCGCTGGCGGCCTCGGCGCGCTCAAGAGCTTTCCAATCGTGATATTCGGTGTAGTCGCCGTCGTAATGTTCGGCCGCGCCCTGGCCTTCGAGCGCGAGGATTTGCGTCGCCACGCGGTCGAGAAAGTAGCGGTCGTGGCTGATGGTGATGATCGTGCCCTCGTAGGCGTCGAGCGCTTCTTCGAGGGCTTCGCGCGAGGGGATGTCGAGGTGGTTCGTCGGCTCATCGAGGACGAGGACGTTGACGCGCGAATAGATCAACTTGGCGAGCGCGAGCCTGCCCTTTTCCCCGCCGGAGAGATCGCGTACGTGCTTGTACACGTCGTCGCCGACAAACAGGAACTTCGCGAGGAAGCCGCGCAGTTCGCCCGCCGTCACGGTCGAAGGCGCGACGCGGCGCAGTTCCATGATGATCTCGTTGCGGTCGTCGAGGTCGTCGAGTTGCTGCGCGTAATAGCCGATGTTGACTTTCGTGCCCCAGCGCGCCTCACCCGCGAGCGGCGGGAGCTTATTCAGGAGCGTCTTGATGAAGGTCGTCTTGCCCGAACCGTTCGGCCCGATGACGCCGAGAGCTTCGCCGCGCGAGAGCGTGAAGGTGATGTCTGTGGCGAGCACCTTGCCGGGATAGCCGACCGCCAGGTCTTTGACGATGAGCGTCTGGTTGCCCGTCCGCTCGACGCCCTTCAACTGAAAATTGCCCTGCGACTGATCGGCGCGCACCGCTTCGACGCGCTCCATTTTTTGCAACATCGTGCGGCGCGACTTGGCCTGCTTGGTCTTCTGCCCGGCGAGGTTGCGGCGTATGAACTCTTCGGTCTTGGCGATGAGGTGCTGCTGGTTTTCGTAGGCGCGCCGCTGCGCCTCGCGCCGCTCTTCGCGCTCAACGAGGAAGGCCGAATAGTTACCGTTGTAACTGACGGCCTTGCCGTTTTCCACCTCGACGATGCGACGACATGAGCGGTCGAGGAAATATCGGTCGTGCGAAATGATGATGTAGGCCGACGCATAAGACGACAGAAATTCTTCGAGCCATTCGACGCCCGCCACGTCCAGATGGTTCGTCGGCTCATCGAGCAGGAGCACGTCGGGTTCGGCGAGCAGGAGGCGAGCCATGCCGAGCCGGTTCTTCTGCCCGCCCGAAAGTTTCTCGGTCTCCAACTCCCACATCTCGCGCTCGAAGCCGAGGCCGAACAGAATCGCTTCGGCGCGCGCCGCATACTCGAAGCCGCCCTCGCGCTCGAACTCGTGCTGGAGGTCGCTGTAGCGTTCGAGCACGGCATCGAGGTCGTCTGTGGCTTCGGCCATGCGGTGTTCGAGTTCGTGCATCTCGTGCTCGATCTGCTGGAGGCGACCGAAGGCGGCGAGCGCAGACTCGTGTACGGTCATGCCCGGCTCGAAATCAACGTGCTGTTCGAGCAGGCCGAGGTTGAGTCCGCGCGCGCGCACCACGTCGCCGCTGTCGGGCGTCTCCTCGCCGCCGATCAGGCGGAACAGCGTGGTCTTGCCCGCGCCGTTGCGCCCGACGAGGCCGACGTGTTCGCCCGGATTGATCTGGAGCGACGCGCCGCGCAGCACGTCCTGCGAGCCGTAAGACTTATAAACTTCCGAGAGACGAAACAACATGACGTTGGCGGATACCGAACGGACGAGACGGTAAATCGTGAATCGTAAATAGAGTCGAGCAAGTCTCTATTTACGATTCACGATTCAGGTTCACACTACAGAGTTCAATGCGACGACAACTACTTGCCGCTGTTCGCCGCGTTGGTGTTGGACGCGGGCGTCGCCGTCGCGCCGCCGGTTGCGGGCGAAGCGGCGGGACTCGCCGAAGCGCCGGCCGCCGGACTCGCGGCGGGCATCCCTTGCGGACGACTGCCGGCCGGCCGCAGGCTGCTCAAACTGGTCGAACTGTTGAGCATGTCCTGCGCCAGATGGTTCGTGATCTTCGCCTCGCGCATGGCGACTTCGAGCATCGCGGCGTTCAGAATTTGCTTGCGCTGGTTGAGGATGTTGTCGGTCGCGTCCTTGCGCACGTCCGGGTTGTCGAGCGTCAGGTTCTCGCTCTGCAAACGCTTGTCCGTGAGTTTGAAGATCGTCCAGCGCCCGCTCGACTGGATCGGCGCGGTGTAGCTGCCGACCTCCATGCCGCTGAAGAAGCGCGTGACCAACTCCTGCGGGAAACCGCTCTGCTTCAGTTGGTCTTCGGTGAAGAAGCCGATGTCGCCGCCGCGCTGCACGCTCTGCGGGTCTTCGCTTTCGGCGCGGGCGACGGTGGCGAAGTCCGCGTTGCTCTTCAAGCGCTGGTAGATGATGTCGATCTTGTTCTTGGCCTCGATGTCGCTCTTGGCGTCGTTGGTCGCGCCGTTGTCGGCCGGGTCAACGATGATGGCGGCCAAGCCCACCCCGCGCTGGCTCACGTAGCGCGCCTTGTTGTTGTTGTAGAAGTCTTCCACTTCCTTATCGGTCGGCGGCTGGATTTTGGCGGCGGTGCGGTCGAGCAATTTCTGGATCGCCAGTTGGCGACGCGCGACATCGCGCACGGCATCCTCGGTCTGCCCCGACTCCTTGAGCGCGGTCTCGAAAGCCTCTTTGGTTCCGAGTTGCTGCTTCTGCTCGTTGATAACCTGCGTCACCTCGTCGTCTTTG
>DASVPS010000321.1:0-7584 GCA_036389555.1 Pyrinomonadaceae bacterium | reverse complement strand
CGCCTCGGAGTTGGAAATTTACATCCCGCCGGGGCCCCGCCTCGGCGACATCGTGATACAGGCCGAACACGTCACGAAAGCCTTCGGGGATCGTTTGCTGATCGACGATTTGACGTTCTCGCTGCCGCCCGGCGGCATCGTCGGCATCATCGGCCCGAACGGCGCGGGCAAGACCACGCTCTTTCGCATGATCACCGGGCAGGAAGAACCCGACGGCGGGAGTTTCCGCACGGGCGAAACCGTCAAACTCGCCTACGTGGATCAGAGCCGCGATGCGCTCGCCGCAGACAAGACGATCTGGGAAGTGATCTCCGACGGTCTCGACATCGTGATGCTCGGCACGCGACAGGTGAACTCGCGCGCCTACGTGGCGCGCTTCAACTTCTCCGGCTCAGACCAGCAGAAGAAGGTCGGCACGCTCTCCGGCGGCGAGCGCAACCGCGTCCATCTGGCGAAGATGTTGAAGCAGGAGGCGAACGTTTTGCTGCTCGACGAGCCGACGAACGATCTGGACGTGAACACGATGCGCGCTCTCGAAGAGGCGCTGGAAAACTTCGCCGGTTGCGCCGTCGTCATCAGCCACGACCGCTGGTTTCTCGACCGCATCGCCACGCACATTCTCGCCTTCGAGGGCGAGAGCAAAGTCGTCTGGTTCGAGGGCAACTACTCGGAGTACGAAGCCGACCGGCGCGCGCGGCTCGGCGCGGCCGCAGATCAACCGCACCGCATCAAGTATCGCCAGTTGACGCGCGGCTAGAGCGCGCGAAGAGTTGCAGAGTCAAATCAAGGTGAAGAGAAGCAACAGGCGCGTGATCAAAGCGGGGTGCTGCGGCTTTCGCTCGTCGCAATCGGAGTACACGGCGCGCTTTCCGGTCGTCGAAGTGCAGCAGACGTTTTACCAGCCGCCGCAGGTGAAGACGCTCGAACGCTGGCGCGCCGACGCCCCGCCCGATTTTGAATTCACGCTCAAGGCATGGCAACTCATCACGCACGAAGCGCGCAGCCCCACTTACCGTCGCCTGAAAAAAGAATTGACCGGAGAGGAAAAGGCGGAGGCGGGTTCGTTTCGCCCGACCGCCATCGTGCGCGAGGCATGGGAGGTGACGCTCGCCTGCGCCGAAGCTTTGCAGGCCAAGCGCGTGCTGTTTCAATGCCCGTCCAGTTTCACGCCGACGCGCGAACACGTGCGCGACCTGCGTGAGTTTTTTAAAGGCATCGAGCGGCCGCCGAAGCTCGTCTGTCTCTGGGAGCCGCGCGGAAGTTGGCCGGAGGAGTTGGTCAGGGAGTTGTGCGTCGAACTCGATCTGACGCACGTCGTTGACCCGTTCGCCGCCCGCACGCTGACGCCGGGGCGGTGTTATTATCGCCTCCACGGACGGAGCGGTTGGCGCTACCAGTACGAAGACGACGAACTCGCGGAACTCATCACGATGCTGCCGCCGTCGGGCGTCTCTTACGTGCTGTTCAATAATGTGCGGATGCTCGATGACGCCGCGCGGTTTCAGGAGTTGGCGCGGCAGCCGGAGGCCGAAGCATAGGCGGGTCGAAATAAGCTGCATTAAAAGTTAACGAAAGTTGGCGAAGTTTAGCGAAGTCCTGCGAAGTTGATAGAAGTTCGACAGGGAAGGCGGGCGGGGGATGACAAACACGGGGTACGACTGTTTGAACTGCATCGGAATGTGTTGCTCCGTGTACGATCATGTGCCGGTGACGCGACGCGACGTGCTGCGGCTGGCGCGCCATTTTCTCGTTAGCGAAGAAGAGGCAGTGCGGCGTTTTACGAAGATGTCTTCGAGCGGGCGGATTCTACGGCGCAAACGCGACCCGGTGCTCGGCCAGACCTGCATCTTTCACGATCTGGAAAAACGTGTCTGCGGAATCTATGCGGCGCGTCCACAGGTCTGCCGCGAGTGGCCGGTTCACGGCAACGGCGGGTGCGTCTATTACGACCTCTTGCAATTCGAGCGGAGGCAGCAGGGCGACGAAACCGTCGTCACGCTCATACAGATCAAGCCGCTCGCCGACGTGTTGAGAACTAACCGCAGGATGAAGGGCTAGGGCGGACGATGTACGTTCTAGAGTTGAAGGACAAGACGGCACTCGTCACGGGCGCGAGTTCGGGGATCGGGCGCGCGACAGTTTTGAAGTTTGCGACGGCGGGCGCGCGCCTAGCCCTCGTCGGGCGCGACGCGGAGGCTTTGGCGGCGGTCGCGGGCGAGGTCAGAAAACAGGGCGGGGAAGCATTCGCAGTCGCGGCCGACGTGACGAACGAGCCGGAGGCGGAGCGCGCCGTCGCCGCGAGCGTCGAGCGGTTCGGCGGGTTGGACGTGCTCGTCAATGCGGCGGGCGGACTGCTCAGCGGAACGGTCGAGACCACCACGCTCGCCGCGTGGGACGCGATGTTGAACGTGAACTTGCGCGCCGTCTTCCACCTGATGCAACTGGCGATTCCGCATCTCGAACCGCGGCAGGGAAACATCGTCAACGTTTCGAGCGTGACGGGCTTGCGGGCGTTCCCCGGCGTGCTTGCCTACTGCGTGTCGAAGGCGGGCGTTGACCAGTTGACGCGCTGCGCCGCGCTGGAACTGGCGGGCAAAAAGATCAGGGTCAATGCCGTCAATCCCGGCGTCGTGCGCACACAGGTACACAGGCGCGGCGGGATGAGCGAAGAGGCTTATGCGGCCTTCCTCGAACACTCGCGCACGACGCACCCGCTCGGGCGCGTCGGCGAGGCGGAGGAAGTGGCCGAATTGATCTTATTTCTCGCCTCGGCGCGCGCCGCGTGGATCACGGGCGCGACCTATTCGATAGACGGCGGGCGGGCGCAGACGTGCGCGCGTTGATCGTTGACATCGGGCAGAGCAACGTGAAGCGTTGAGGCTGACTGCCGTTTGAGTTGGCGGCGACTTGCGAGGCGAATCTAAGGCTTCGTGTTTTTGGGCGCTCGATTTTTGTTGCCGTTCGAGTTAGCGTTCGAGTTGGAGTTTGAGTTGCCGTTCGAGTTGGCGTTCGGATTGGCGTTCACTTTAGCCATGCGTTCCAGCTTCTTCTTCTCCTCGGCGATGCGCGCCTGCTGCCGGCTTGCGTCGGATTGCGCGCGCTCCAGCGCTTCCTGCGCGCGATAGTCGTCCGGGTCGAGTTCGATAGACTTCTTGAACGCGCCGACAGCATCGCTGTAACGAGCCAGCTTGTTGTAAGCCAGCCCGATGTCGTAATAAGTCGCGCTGTCGGGTTCCTTGAGTTTGACGCCGCGGCGATAAGCCTCTATGGACTTCTGATACTCGCCCAGACGGCTGTAAGCCTCGCCCAGATTCAGTTGTGCCTCCGCGTTTTTCGGCTCCTTGTCCACCAGCTTCTCGTAAATTTTGACGGCCTCTTCGTAAGCCTTCTCGGCCTCCTCTTTCCTGCCGAGCGCCTTGTAAGCCAGACCGAGTTTCAAATAGCCCGCGGCGAATTCGGGGTCGAGCACGGTCGCCTGCCGGAACGCTTCGGCCGCCTGCTCGTCGCGGTTCTGCTTGTAGAGTTCCATCCCCAGCGTGTAATAGCCTTGCGCGTCCTGCGTGGGCGGCTGCGGGATGTCGATGGGCGGAGCGGAATTTTCGGCGGGCGTGGAGGCGGGCGTCGGGCTGCCCGCGACGATAATGTCCGATGCCGGGTCAGTTCGTTTGGAACAACCGAACTGGCCGAGTGTGAGCAACAAAAGGAGCGTCAGTGTGAACGGATTTCTCATGGCCGCGACCTGCGATGTTAGGAATCGGGAGCAGTTATTATCTATTCCAAAACGCGGCGCGAGTCAATGCGAGGGAAATCGAAATGGGATGAAGTCTCTCGGCGCGATTGGCGACAAAAGAAAGGGCGGCGCGCCGTGTGTTTCGAGAGTCGCTCCGCCCGTTAGTTGAGATGAAGTTAATTCCGCCGTTCGCTTTGCTTCAGAGGTAAATAGTTCCACTACTCCCTGTGACAGATGTTCGACGTGCGAAGGGCGTGGATTTTAACGCGGGCGAAAAAAGGCGTCTGTACGAGAGCGTACTCGAAGCGGGCGGGACTGGAAGCGAAACGTGAATTTTGCCCGGACGGCAAATCTGCCCGGACAGCAAATCTGCTTGGACGGCCATTTGCCTGGATGGCAAATCTGCTTAGACCGCAAATCTGCTTAGACCGCAAATTTGCCTGAATGGCAAAAGGGGCGTCAGACTCCCCCAAGCCTGCCGCCCCTTTTTGTCCGTCCAGTTGCCGTAAAAGGATGAACCGAATATACGCGCGGCGCGCGGGGCGCAGGTTGCAAAGAGATTGCGGTTGGATTACATAACGAATAAGGCCGAAATTATTTTCGACGCGCCTACTTTTGCTGTTTTATCTTCTCGTCGAGCGTCGCGGCGAGTTGGGGGTTCAAGCCTTTCAACACGTTGTATTCGGCGGTCGCCGCCTCACGATTGCCTTTATCCAGATACACGAATGCTAACCACAGATGCGCTTCCGCGTCGTCGGGTCTGAGCTTCAAAGCCTCTTTATAGGCATTGATCGCGTTGTCAAACTGTTTCAGACGGCTGTAAGCACCGCCGAGATTGAAGAAGGCGTCCGCATCTTTCGGGTTGTGGCGCGTGGCCTGTTGGAAGGCTTTCGCGGCCTCTTGCGTTTGCGCCGTCTTGGTGTAGAGATTGCCCAGATTAAAATAGACTTCGGCGTGGTCGGGCTTGAGGCTCAAGGCTTTCTGATAAGCTTCGAGCGCCTCTTTCGTGCGTTCCTGCTTGAGGTGGGCATTGCCCATCTCGTGGTAAACGTTCGCGTTTTTGGGATTGAGTTTGAGAGCCTCGTTGAAGGCCGCGAAGGCTTCGTCGTAGCGTTCCAGGCGCAGGTAACACTGGCCGAGTTCATAACGCGCGGCGTCGTCTTTCGGGTCGAGGCGGATGGCCTGCTGGTATTGTTCGATGGCCTCTGGAAATTTTCCGGCCGTGAAATATAGGTTGGCGAGATTATAGTAATTGCCCGAATCGTTCGGATTCTGGCGAATGGCTTCCTGATCGCGTTTGATGAACTCTCCGAGCGCCGCCTCGATGTTAGGCGTCGGCGAGGCGGCAACCGGGTTGGCCGCTTGATTGGCGGCGGGTTGCGGGGTCGATTTTTTGCAGGCCGAGGGGAAGAGCAGAAGTGAAAGCAGTGCGGCCGGATAGAGCAGCGGTCTTTTCATCTGTTACGCTCGCAGCGAATTGATATTTTGCAGGGCATGGCCGACAAGCTTAACAACGAACCTTTCTCTGCGCAAACACGACTTGAAAGTCGAAGGCGTCGTCTTTTGTCTGGACTTGAAAAGAGAAGGGCGGCGTGCGGTTCGTCTGAAAATATGGCCGGCTGAATGACGAAAGGCCGACTGCGCCCTCGCAACGCAGTCGGCCTCTCATCTCTCACATCATTCCATTTTTGGGGGAAGGATGCGATACGGCGCGGACTCTAGCACCAAAAGCCCGATCTGACAAGTGGCTGGCGGCGCAAGCTGAACGAAGTGCGAACACTTACGCGCGTGCGCGTCAGGCCACGCGCGCGTCCCGGTTGAGATGACGTTTGACGCAATCGTCCAGGTCTTGGATCAAATGTTTCTTGTCCACGTAGCCGTCGATGTGGGGCAGGGGCGTCTCTTCGCAATCGCCGGGAAAATCGTCCGACGTGATAAGAATGACCGGAACCTGCTCGTAGCCGGGAATCTCGCGCAGCTGGCGTGACGTGTCGAGTCCGTCCAGACGGTGCATCCGGTAATCCATGATCACGAGGTTGACCGGGGTTTCGCGCGCGACCTCCAGGGCTTGCTCGCCGGAGTCGGCTTCGAGCAGACGGTAGGGGTTTTTCTTGAGAATGTCCTTTGTGAGGCGACGCCAGATGTCGGAGTCGTCTACAATTAAAATGTTCGTCATGCGGGGGAATCCTTTTGCGCTCGGGGTCAGAGCAAAATCAGATCATTTCTTAAGCCAAAATCTTTTTTAAGTCAACTATCTTAACGGGAGAACTCGGTTAATTTTGCAGATCACTTTCTTAGGGACGAGCGCGGGCGTGCCGACTCGTGCGCGGAACGTTTCCAGCGTCGCCCTGCGCCTGCCGCAGCGTGCAGAGGTCTGGTTGTTCGACTGCGGCGAGGCCACGCAGCACCAGTTGCAACGCACGCCGATCAGGATCAGCCAGATCAGTCGCATCTTCATCACACACCTGCACGGCGATCACCTCTTCGGCCTGATGGGACTGCTCGCCACCTGCGGGCTGGCCGGGCAGGGGCAGGAGATACACCTCTACGGCCCCGAAGGTCTACGGGAGTACGTGCGCGTGTGCAGCCAAATCTCGCGCACGGCGCTCTCCGACACGCTCAAAATACACACGGTCGAACCCGGCCTCATTCACCGCGAAGAGGATTTCAGCGTTACCTGTCGGCCGCTCAAACATCGCATCCCCTCATTCGGCTATCGCGTCACGGAGCGCGACCGGCCGGGGAAGTTCGATGTCGAGCGGGCGCATGCGCTCGGCATCCCGCCCGGCCCTCTCTATGGTCGCCTGAAACAGGGCGAGAGCGTCGAACTGGCGGACGGGCGCGTCGCCCACGGCGGCGAGTTGATCGGCGAGACGCTCGCGGGGCGCTCGGTCGTCTACTGCACCGACACGATCTATTGTCAAGACGCGGTCACGCTCTCCGAGGGCGCGGACGCTTTGATTCACGAGGCGACTTTCGCAGAGCAGGACGAACCGCTGGCCGTGCAGAGCATGCACTCGACCGCCGCGATGGCCGCGCGCGTGGCGAGCGAAGCCGGGGTGCGACACCTACTCATCACACACTTCAGCCCGCGCTACACGCCGGACGCCGCCGTCACGCCCGAAGCATTGCTCGCGCAGGCGCGCGCCGTCTTCCCCCGCACGGACATGGCGCGCGACCTGATGAGCTTTGAAGTCCCACGGCGCACGGAGAGTTTGCAGTGAGACGCGAAAACCCGTATGAGCGATCCGGCGCAGTTGAAATCGACCGCGCCGGGGCGCATCGTCAGCGGTTCGAGAGGCGCGCATCGTGTTTGAAAAAAAGCAGGGGGAGGGTTAGATTGTCTTCGCCTTCAAAGCACGATGCAGCGCAGTCTATAAGTCGAACTCCGAGGAGCAACAAACGCCATGTCACGGCCTTCGCCACCGCGCAACGATAGATTCGAGGATTACGTCCCCGTCGCCGAACGGCTCGAACGATTCTACGAGAGGTTCCCGGACGGGCGCGTCATCACACACATCATCGAACACAACTCGGAGAGCGGCTTCGTCCTCATGCGCGCCGAAGTCTACCGCTCGCCCGACGACGCGCAACCCGCCGCCGGGGAGTATAGTTATGTACCAGCGCGATTTTGAGAGGCGATTTTGGTTGAAGGTTGATAAAGGAGTCACACCAAACGGTTGCTGGTTGTGGTTGGGTAGAGCTTCACCATCAGGTTATTGTCAGATACACGTCAGTGGTAGTCAGAAATATGCACATCGCGTCGCATATGAGATTGCCCACGGCGAGATTCCGAAGGGAATGGTTATCTGTCATAAATGTGATGTGCGTAAGTGCGTTAATCCCGATCATCT
>DASVPS010000320.1:0-43025 GCA_036389555.1 Pyrinomonadaceae bacterium | reverse complement strand
CAGTGATCGTATCGGCGGTGAGGACGGCGGTCGGCAAAGCACCGAAGGGAACTTTGCGCGACACGCGCCCCGATGAGATGGGCGCGACCGTGATCGAAGAAGCGCTCCGGCGCGCAGAGGGTGTGGAGCTGAATGAGGTTGAAGACGTGATCATGGGCTGCGCGATGCCTGAGGCGGAGCAGGGCATGAACGTGGCGCGCGCGGCGGCGATTCGCGCGGGGCTGCCCGTGGAAACGTCTGCGATGACGATCAATCGCTTCTGCTCTTCGGGGCTGCAATCAATCGCGATTGCGGCCGACCGCATCAGGACGGGCGCGGCCGACGTGATCGTCGCCGGTGGGCTGGAGACGATGTCGCTCATTCCGATGGGCGGCCACACGATTCGACCGAACCCCTATCTCGTCGAGCACTACCCGGACTTTTACCTGAACATGGGACTCGCCACCGAGAACGTCGCGCGCAAGTATGAAGTGTCGCGCGAGGAGCAGGACGAGTTTTCGTATCGCTCACACGCGCGGGCGGCCGCGGCGCAGGACGCGGGCAAGTTCGACGACGAGATCGTCCCGCTCAAAGTCGTGTTTGAAGAGTTGGACGAGCGCGGGCGCAAACAGCGGCGCGAGGCGACGTTTGCGCGTGACGAGGGCGTCAGGCGCGACACGTCGGCCGAGAGTTTGGCGAAGTTGCGACCAGCGTTTCACGCGCAGGGGACGATCACGGCGGGCAATGCGTCGCAGATGTCGGACGGCGCGGCGGCGGCCGTCGTGATGTCGGACGAACGCGCACGCGCTTTGGGTCTCAGGCCGATGGCGCGCTTCGTGGCTTACGCCACCGCCGGTTGCCCGCCCGAAGAGATGGGCATCGGGCCGGTCTACGCGATCCCTAAGGTGTTGAAGATCGCAGGTCTCACGCAAGATCAGATCGACGTGATCGAACTGAACGAAGCTTTCGCCGCGCAATCGCTCGCCGTCATACGCACTCTCTCGCTCGACCCGGAACGAGTGAACGTCAACGGCGGCGCCATCGCGCTCGGCCATCCGCTCGGTTGCACTGGCGCGAAGCTGACCGCGACGGCCTTGCGCGAACTCGAACGCCGCAACGGGCGCTACGCGATGGTGACGATGTGCGTCGGCGGCGGCATGGGCGCGGCCGGAATTTTTGAAAGATTGTGAGCACTAGGTAGTGAGCAGTGAGCGGTGAACATCCATAAAACAGTTTTCACTGCTTACTGCTCACTGCTCACTGCTCACCGCTTACTGCTTACTATTTACTTGCGACTGGAAGGAGCTAACACTATGTCAGCCGTGGCCGAAGAGAAAAAGATTATCGCGGGCGGTAGTTTCCTGATCGAGGAGCGCACGCCGGAAGAGGTGTTCACGCCGGAGGATTTCACGGACGAGCACCGGATGATCGCGGAGACGACGCGCGAGTTCATGGACAATGAAGTGCGCCCCGCGACCGACGAGTTGGAGCGTCACAACTGGCAACTCGCGCGCGAGTTGATTCGCAAGTCGGCGGAGTTGGGGATGGTGGGCGTCAACATCCCTGAAGAGTACGGCGGCCTCGGACTCGACCAGACGAGCGGCGCCATCGTCGGCGAACTGCTGGGGCGCTCGGCCTCGTTCGCGACGACGCTCGGCGCGCAGAGCGGCATCGGCCTCACGCCGATTCTCTACTTCGGCACGGAAGCGGCGAAGAAAAAGTATCTGCCGCGCATCGCTTCGGGCGAGATGGTGTCGGCCTATGCTTTGACGGAGGCCGGTTCGGGTTCGGACGCGATGGCGGCCAAAGCCACGGCGCGCCTGAGCGCGGACGGCACGCACTACATTCTCAACGGCGAGAAGATGTGGATCACGAACGGCGGCTTCGCCGATGTCTTCATCGTCTTCGCGAAGATCGACGGCGACAAGTTCAGCGGCTTCATCGTCGAACGCCAGGAAGGACTGAAGAACGGCGCGGACGAGCACAAGATGGGCATCAAGGGATCGTCGACGACCGCGCTCGTCCTGTCGGATGCGAAGACGCCGGTCGAGAACCTGCTCGGCGAGCCGGGCAAGGGCGCGAAGATCGCGTTCAATATTTTGAACATCGGCCGCTTCAAACTGGGCGCGATGTGCAACGGCGGCATGAAGCTGATGCTGCACGAAGCGGTGCGCTACGCGAACGAGCGCCACCAGTTCGGCCGCCCGATCTCTTCGTTCGGCGCGATCAAGTCGAAGCTGGCGGAGATGGCGATCAAGACATGGGTGGGCGAGTCGATGGTCTATCGCACGCTCGGCCTGATCGAGAACGCCACGAGCGGCGAGACCGAGGCCGAGGCGAAACTGCGCGGCATCGAGGAATACGCGGCGGAGTGTTCGATCATCAAGGTGGCGCTTTCAGAGTATTGCGATTTCGTCGCCGACGAGATGGTGCAGATTTACGGCGGCTACGGCTACTCGGCCGACTACCCGGCGGAGCGCGCCTATCGCGACTCGCGCATCAACCGCATCTTCGAGGGCACGAACGAGATCAACCGCATGTTGATCCCAGGGCGCATGATGAAGAGCGCGATGACGGGTCGGCTGGCGCTCCTGCCGGCCGCGCAGAAGTTGATGGACGAAGTGTTGTCGCCGTCGCTTGCGTCATTTGACGAGGACGAGGGCGTGCTCGCCGCCGAGATGAAACTCGCGCAGAACGCGAAGAAGGTTGCGCTGATGACGCTGGGAACGGCGGCGCAGAAGTACATGACGAAACTCGCCGACGAGCAGGAGATTCTGATGGGCGTCGCGGACATCACGATGGACGTGTACGCGATGGAGTCGGCCATCCTGCGCGCGCAAAAACTCGGCGCGAAGGGGGGCGAAGCGGCCGCCGCGCGCTACGTCGAGATGGTGCAGGTCTTTTGCAACGACGCCGTGCAGCGCATCGAAGCGCGCGCCAAGAACACGCTCGCCGCGATGAGCGAAGGCGACGAACTGAGGACGCTCCTCGCCGCCCTGCGCCGCTTCACGAAGCAGACACCCATCAACACCGTCGCCGCGCGCCAGCGCATCGCCGACGTGCTGATCAAGGCGAACAAGTACGCTTACTGAACAGCAGAAGACAGAAGACAGAAAACAGGAGTCAGAATGGAGCGTTTGCCGGCGCGTACCTTTCAAGACTTAATCGTGTGGCAGAAAGCGCACGAGTTTGTTTTGGGTGCGTACCGCCTGAGCAAAAGCTTTCCACGAGAAGAGATTTATGGCCTGACTTCACAATTCCGCCGCGCCGCGGTTTCGATACCGGCGAATATCGCGGAGGGTTTTAAGAAGAAAGGATGTAGTGACAAGGTGCGATTCATGAACATCGCGCAAGGCTCTTTAGAAGAATGTCGCTACTACCTGATCCTGACAAACGATCTTGGCTACGGAGACACAAGACAACATATGCGGCAACTTGAAGAGGTCAGCAAACTTCTCGCCAGTTACATCGCCGCAATTAGAAATTCTGATTCCTGAATTCTGACTCCTGTATTCTGTATTCGCCATGCGCATCATTCCCATCTCGTTGCCGACGCCGTTTTACATCGGGCCGGTCAACGTCTACCTGATCGCGGAAGACCCTGTGACGTTGATTGACACGGGGCCGAAGACGCGCGAGGCGTTGGAGGCTCTGCGCGAAGGCTTGCGACGTGCGCGCTTTCGCGTCCTCGACATCAAGCGGATCGTGTTGACGCATGCGCACGAGGATCATTGCGGGTTGGCGAAGTCTCTGCGCGACGAGGCGAAGGACGCGGAGGTGCTCGTCCATGGGTGGGAGACGGGGCATCGAAAAGGCAGGCTCGAATACGAGGAGCACCGCGCACTGCTCGTGCGCGCCGGCGTGCCGGGCGAGGAAGTCGAAGGGATGCGACGGATGTATGAGGGCGTGCGGCGGTATGCGGACGCGCTCGAAGACGAAGAGCACGGGGAACTTCTGGACGGGTCGGAGTTGGAATTCGAGAGCGGCGCTTTGCGCGTGGTACACACGCCGGGACACACGCCCGGCTCCTGCTCTTTTTTGCGCGAGGCCGACCGCACCATCATCGCGGGCGACTGCGTGTTGAAGCGCGTGACGCCGAACCCGGTGCTCTCGCCTGACCCAATTGACCCGTCGAGGCGTTTCCCTTCGCTCGCGGAATACCTCGTGAGCTTGGCGCGGTTGCGTAGTTTCGCGCCGACGCTCGTTCACGGCGGGCACGGCGAGGCGGTCGAAGATTTCGAGGAATTGTTCACGCGCTACCTGCGCGCGATCCGAGAGCGGCAGGCGGAGGTTTTGCGCCTCGTGCCGAAGACAGGCGCGAGCGCATGGGAGTTGTCGCGCGAGATGTTTCCGGGGTCGGAGGACGTGCATCGCTTCCTCGCCGTCTCCGAGGCGGTGGCGCATCTCGATCTGGCACATGCGGAGAATAAACTCGCTCTGGAGTTGAGCGCCGACGGGCGGGAGGTTTATCGCACACGGGCGGGCGACTGAAGAGCGCACGCGACGCGCCCGCAAGTTGAACTCAAGGCGGCGCGAACGCAAGTTAACATTAAATCGGCCGCCGTCCATCAAGTTGAATGATGGACGGCGGCCGGTTCGGTTTGGCGGAACAGCCGCGCGGGCGTTCCGGCTGATCGAGCGCGCGCGTGCGAGCCGCTCGGTTTTTACTGGCTGCCCTTGGCGGCGCGCGCCTTGCCCGTCGCCTGAGCCTTGTTGGTGATTGCCGGGGGCGTGGGTGCGGGCAGGGCTTCGATGTTGACGAAGAAGCGGAACGAACCGTTCTGCTCCACTCCCAAGAGGAACTGCACGTTCACACTCGCACCCGCCGCCAGCGGTGTCGCCAGCGACAAGGTCGAGTTGAACGCGCCCCCGTTCGATTGCCCCGAAGCGTCCGTCTCCAGCGTCGTGCCTTCTATCGTGGTCTGCGCGCCCGGATTATCCGAGCACAGGTGCGGCGTCCCGCCCTCGCTCTGACACGTCGCCGTCACCTGCGTCGAAGTAATGGCACGCAGGTCGGCCGTGCCCAGCGCCGACGGGAACGTCGTGATGTCCACGATGCGGAAGCGCAGCCGCGTCACGCTCGCGCCCGTGTTGTTGGTGAAGCGACGACGGATCGAGAGCGTACCCGTCGAAGTGGGAGACGAGCCGTAGCCGGAGCCTGCGTCCGTGCGACGCTCGAAGCGGCAGGCGCTCGGCAACGTCGGGTTGACGGCGATGCCGGTGCATTGCGTGTCTACGAGCGAGGCCTTGATCTCGGCGTTGCGCTGGACGGGCGAAGAGAGGTTTTCGGGGCCGGGCGCGCCGAGACGCTGGCATCTGAAGTTGATCGTCGAGGCGCACAAGTTCGTGCCGTTGATGTCGGCGGTCTGGAAGTCGGTCTCGTTATTGCCGGTGTCGAGGGGCATGCCGCTCTGGGCGTTGCGGAAGAGGCTGTAGTTGACGCCGGGGTTGCCGCTCAGGGCGACGGACAGGACGGGGTAGCCGGTGCCTTCGACGTAGAGCGGGTTGGTTTCGGCGGTCGAGCCGACGGCGTCGAGGCGGTTGGTCGTGTTGAAGCTCGCCTGGAGCGACGTGTTGAAGAGGGCGATGCCGACGTTCGAGGGGATGTCCTCGTTCATGGTGTTGTCGCCCGTGGCGGTCGTGGCGGTGCCTGCCGGGTAGGCGCTGCCGCTGAAGGAGCCGGTGCAGCCGCCGCCGCCGTTGTTGACGGCGAGATAGTGGCCGCGCGCAGGGATCGTCGTGCCGTTCGGGATGGTGAAGAGCACGTTGCCGTTCGACTGTGCGACGGCGAAGCCGAGCGAGCCGGCTTCGAGTGACTGCACTGTAAAAGCGCTGCCGGAGGGATTGTAAATCTCTACGAACTCGTCGCACGTGCCGGTCGGCCCGAAGGTGCGGAACTCGCTGATGAGCAGCGTCGCCCCGACGAGCGAATTGCGCGGGGTCGGGGTGGCGGCGGTGAAATCCAGATTGTTGTTATCGGTGTCAACGCTGCCGCCGCCGTTCCTGATGTCGGCGGTGGTGGTCGAGGGGGCGGGCGCGCGTCCCGCGCCTTCAAAGCAGTTGGCGGTCGTGCCGTAGCCGATGAAGTCTCTGACCTGCGAGGGCGTGGCCGGGCAGCCGCTCGCCGTCAGCGTGATCGGGGTGGTGATGTTGGCGAGAAAAACTTTGCCCGTCGTCGCGCTCATGGCTATCGTGCCGGTCGTGTTCGCCGTCGGGAGCGCGAGCACGCCGTTGTTGTTGAACGACTCGGCGACCAGATAATACTGCCCCGGTTGGAGCATGAAATTCGTCAGCGGTGTGATCGCGCTCGCCGCGTTAGCGATTGTCGTGCCGGTCGCCGCACTGTATTGCACCGAGAGGCCGTTCAGCGAAACGGCCGTCGTGCCGCGGTTGTAGATTTCGATAAAGTCGTTTTTGTAAGTGGAGCATCCGACCGTGCCGCACCCCGCCCCGCCGTAAATTTGGCTGATGACGAGATCGGGGCTGCCTTGCGCGTAGGCGACCTGAAAGCTTGAAAAGGCGAAGCCCAGAGCGAGCGTCGCGAGGGCAAAAGTATAGAATCTGCTAAGGGCTTGCATTGAGAAATTCTCCTGAGAAGCTAGGCTTTGAAGATGGTGCAGTGCGAGTTGATAGTTGACGCCCTTGTTCGTTTTCTGTCTGGTTTGGTCGGGCGCGCCTTCTGTCTCGAAATTGTCAGTCTAAATTCGGGGAAGTCGAATTTTTCTGTGGAGCGGCGAGAATAAGCCAAACAGCCGATGCCGGTCAAATGCTCCGCATTCCGTTTCCGCCACGCCGCTCACTCTTAACTCGGCCGGGCACGATGAGACGACCGAAACTGCCGCGCCGCTTTCGAGTGTGAAACTTTTTGCCCCGACCCTCCATCTACCCTACCAGCGAGAGCGCGAGCGCGCCGCGAAGTCGCTCACTTGATGACTTCAAACTCGAAGTAGATGGTTTTGCCGCGAATCACGTAGCAGAGATAAGTCTCCCAGAAGCGACGTATGAAACGGAGCGCGGGATAGCGGTTGCAACTGTTGACGAGGAGTTCGATCCCCAGCGCGCGCCATAGTTTGAGAAGCGTCACGCGAACGACGCGCGGACGCAAAGTGACATCACTGTAGAAGGCGAAGTCTGGGCGTTTGCCCGTGAAATAGGCGAAGGATTCGGTCGTCAGGTGGTGGCGGTGCGTCGGGTCTGTGTAGGAGGCGATGTCGGAATAGTGCGGCGTGTCGAGACGGATGAGGCCGCCGGGCTTCGAGATGCGATGCAACTCGGCGACGACGGCGAGCACATCGTCGATGTGTTCGATGACCTGATTGCCGACGATCACGTCGAACTCGTTATCGGGAAAGGGATAGGGCACCGAGTCGAGATCGTGAATCACGTCGGCGTGTGTCCGCGGGTTGCTGTCGAGGCCGATGCTGCCGGGCGTCTTCTTGATGCCGCAGCCGATGTCGAGAATTTTCATCGCGGAGAAATTAACCCAAGTGCGCGTGGTGGCGCAAAAATATCGGCGCATGTCGCGGCGCAAAATTTTCGGAACTACGTGGCCGGCGCTTCGTGAAATCGTCAGAAATCTCTCTCGGAGGATTATATTTATGTTCGTTAAAAAAATGGCTCTCTCCCTCGCACTGGCGCTCTGCGCGGCGGTCGGCGCGCACGCGCAGGAAGCGCAAGGTCGCGCCGTGGCACGCAGTAGCGGCGGCGGCACGCAGGTTTACGTCTACGGCGGCAGCAACCATCTCGGCGTCTCGGTCGAAAGCGTGACGCGCGAAAACATGAACAGTTTCAATTTGCGCGGCGAGCCGCGCGGCGTGGCCGTCCGCGACGTGTTGGCGGACAGCCCGGCCGCGAAGGCGGGGCTACAAAAAAACGACGTGATCCTGCGTTTCGATGGCGAGCAGGTTTCGAGCGTGCAGAAACTGCAACGCCTGATCAACGAGAGCGCGCCCGAACACACCGCGCGGCTCACCATCAGCCGGAGCGGCGCGGAGCAGGAGCTATCCGTCACGCTCGGCAAGCGCGAAGGTTTCGCGCCGCGTGCGTTCGAGAATTTCAACTTTCCCCAAGGCCAATCGTTCGGCTTCAACGCAGACGAGTTGAAACGCCGCACAGAGGAGATGAAGCGCAACTCCGAGGAATGGAAGAAACGCTCGAAGGAATGGCAGCAGAATTCCGAAGAGATGCGCCGGAGCCTGGAGAAGTTTCGCGCCGAAGGCTTCGGCAACAACTTCACGCTCGTACAGGGCGCGGGCAGCCGCCGCATCGGCATCACCACGCAAACCCTGACCGATCAACTCGCGAACTACTTCGGCGTGTCGGGGCGCGACGGCCTGCTCGTGACCTCAGTCGCAGAGAACAGCCCGGCCGCGAAGGCCGGACTGCGCGCGGGCGATGTCGTCACGGAAGTTGAAGGCACGCGGCTCAAAAACGTGGGCGAACTCTCGCGCGCCCTCAACCGCAGAGACGAAGGCGAAGTGTCGCTGACCGTCGTGCGCGACAGGAAAACACGCACCATCAAAGTGAAGCCGGAACGCACGCAGAACAGCCCGATGTTCTACACGCCGAGCGGTCTGGGAATGAACGCGCCGATGGCCTTGACCGTGCCGCGCGTACACGTCGCGCCGCGCCCGGCAACGCCCGCGATGCCCGCACGGCCGCGCATCACGCCGCTCGTCGCGCCGCGCCCGCCGGCAGCAGCCCCGCGCATTTACAAACCGGCGCCCGCCGCGCCGGTTGCGCCCGCGCGTTCGGGGACGTGGATTCTTTAAGGCCACGCTCGAAAATGTAAAGGAATGGTCAGGCAAAGAAGACCGGAGTCCCGTTCGTCGTTCGACGGGACTCCGGTCTTCTGCATCGGGTAATTCGATTTCTGGTCGCGCCCGTTACGGCCGCAACTCGCGCAACTCGCGTTCGGCGTCGGCGTATGCGCCGTCCTTGACGTTGCCCAGACTGATCGCCGCCTCGAAGGCTTTGATGGCTTCGTCGCGGCGGTCGAGGAAGGCGAGGATGCGACCCATCGCGGTGTAGGCGCGCGAGATGAGCGGGCGATCCGATTCGGACGTGGCGGAGTTGATGGCGAGCCGGTAGTTGGCGAGAGCGCGCCCGAGGCGTTCGTCGCGGACGCTTTCGACAAAGGCGTCGCTCGCAGAGATGCTGGCCGCCTGCGCCAGCGCGAAGAAGATGCGCGCCTCGCCCCCGTGCTCGGCCATCAAGGCGCGTAGCCGCGTCTCCGCCTCGGTGTAATTTTTCGCGCGCAGCAGTTGGTTGATGTCGGCGATGCTCCGGTCGAGCGCGGCGCGGCGCGCGTCCGCGCGCGTCTCCTCGCCCGTGCGGTTGGCCGCCACACGCGCCGCCTCGCGACGCAAGGCCGTGATGCGTTCGCGCGCCGCCTGATACTCGGTTGGGCGAAGCCGCTCGCGCGCAACATCCACGCGCGCCATCATGTCGGAGAAGAAGTCTGCGAAGTCGAACCCGGCGATCTCCTGATCGCGCAGTTGTTCGGAGAAGTAGAAAGCCAGCACCGCACCGCGGTCGTAAGCGTCTGCGAGTTGCGCGGTCAACTCGTCTTCGAGCGTCGCGCGGTCGGCCTGCGACTCTTTGACGATCCCGGCGCGCTCAGCCTCTTTCGCGCGTTGGAGGCGCGCGCTCGTCTGCTCTGTGAGTAAGCGAGTGCGCGCGACGAAATTCATGCGCGCGTCCGCCGCGATGACGAGCGAACGCGCCACGGCCGCGAACACGTCGGGCATGGCTACACCCGCAGGCGCAGCGGCCGCGCGCTCATCCAGGAGGCCGCGTATCTCCGCGCGCTTCAAAACGATCTCGCGGTTGAAACGCAGGATGATGGGGTCTATGACGAATTGCAGGTAGGCACGACGCACGTCGGACGAGGCCGGGTCGATGCCTGCCGGGACGACCGCGAAATAGTCGTCGCCGATGACGCGGAAATTGATCGAGCCGGGAACGGCCAGCAGGTCGGGCACGAGCCGGAAGCGGCGTTCACGTTCGCGCGTGATGAAGGCGGGCGGCGCGTCCTTCTTCGGTTTCGCCGATTGACTCTTGACCGGCACACGTTCGAGCGTCAGCGTGACGGGGCGCGTGTGCAGGTAAGACAGCACGTCGCGCAGCATCTCGGCGGTTTGCGGTCGCAGGCGGTCGCCCTCCGTGCGGTGCGCGGCGAGATAGGCGGGGAGGCGTTCGGCAATCCCCGACTTGGTGTAGAACTCGCGCAGGAGCGGCGCGAAGTCGAGCACGTCGAGCACGCCTGCGAAGAGATCGTCAGAGCGCGCGGGCGCGTCGAAGGCGGGCGCGGGGCCGAGCGCGTAGGCGAGCGAGACGTAACGCGCGGCCTGCTGTGCGGGCGTCGCCGAAGGGTCTTTGAGCCGGTTCAGTTCGTAGAAGCGGCGCATGCGCGCGCGCAGTTCCGTATCGAGATTTTCCTGATCGCGCCGAACGAGCGCGCGAAACTCGGAGGGCTGACGCCCGGCCGGCGTCGGGTCGAAACCGGCGGCGTCGAGCGCGGCCATCATCACCAGCAGGCGCGGCTCCGGCTCGATACGCACGCCGTAATCCGACAAGTCCAGCGCGCCGGAACGGTTGGACTGCGGGCGCGGCGTCGGCGTCTGTTGCGCTGCTGCGGCGGCGGCGGGCGCAGGGCGCGGCGACGTGGCGGGCGTCTGCGCAGGCGAATTACTTTGAGCAAAGGCCGACGCCTGACCGAACACGAACAAGGCAGCGATAATGAATAAATGCTTCTTCATGCGATTAACAACTAATTGTGTGTGAATTTTCCGCGCGGGAAAGGAACTCTGAAAACACTGCCCGTCAACACTACTTAAAGATGCCCCGACCGGCGCGCCGGATGCCAGCAAAAGCGACGAGAATGAAACCCATTATTCTTTAGGGCAATTTCTTAAAACCTGCCTGGGTAAAATGGTTGTCGAAAGTCAGCGCGGTCTCGATTTTCATTCCCTTCATCAGGACAAACGAAATGCTATCAGTTAGTGAGTATGATTTGTCTTTGTGCTTTTGAAAGTAGCGCCAGCCTTCATAAAACAATTCTTCATCCACCTGTACAAGCTGAACGGCGGAACTATTCAACAACCTATTTCCCAACTCAATTGCTTTAGCATGATGCCCGCGACTGTTGAAGAATGTCACGACCTCATCAAAAACGTAAGATGTGGTAACTAACTTTGGCAACGACCGTGTCATGCCGCGCCAATGCTTCAAAGCCATCGAATGGTTCTGATCTTTCGACAATTCGAGCGCGATCAAATAACCGGTATCGAGAAAAGCAAGATTCATTCGTGGTAGAGATAGCGGTCATGGTTCTCGGAAGCGTCAGTCGCCTCGTCCGTTACCGGCTCACTTCCGAGCTTAAGAATAGGATCATCAGTCACCGGCACGACGAGAATTAAATTATCTTCCTGGCGAATCTCAACCTCTTTGATGCCCTTGAAAAACTTCTTGGGTACGAGTACGCCTTTCTCCGTCACTTTCGTTTTCATGCCGTTCTCCCACCACCTGTTTGCATGGTCGAAAAATTATACCGCAGCCATCGGAATGTTTCTTCCCTTATCCTTGCGCCTTCATCCTTTGCCGCGCGCGAAGCAGCTTTAAGGTAACAGGATAGGCGGCGAGGGAACAAACGATAGAGAGTGCCATGCCGCCGATGGAGAAGGGCAGGACGATGTCCCAGAGGTGCGTGAACAGTTGTCGCCAGTAGGAGGCGGTTAAGAGGTGCGGCTCCTGCAACAGTTTCCAACCCTCTTCGGGCAGGTTCACGGGTCGCCCCATGAGGAGCGCGCCGACGGCGTAGGAGGCGGCGATGATGGGGACGAGCGTGAGAAACGGGTTGTTGAGAAAAGTGCCCGTGTAGATGGCGATCTTGTTGAAGCGGAACAGGAAGGCAACGACGGTTGCCATGATGGTGTGGAGTCCGAGAAAGGGCGAGAAGGCGATGAAGACGCCCACGGAAAAAGCGAGCGCCGTCCGCTCCGGCGGGTCGTCAACCGCGAGCAGACGGCGAAAAGCGGCACGAAACATAAGCTGGTAAATGGTAAATGGTAAATGGTGAATCGTAAGTCGGCAGAGAGCAGTTATCTCTTCGCCATTTACTATTTACCGTTCACCGTTCACTTGAAACTATTGAGCGCGCTCGACTCGTCGTCGTAAGTGTCGAAGACGGTGAGCAGCTTGGTGATGGCAAGCAGGTCTTGAATCTTCTGCGTCAGGTTGAGCAGTTTGAGTTGGCCGCCTTCGCGGCCGATGGCGGTGAAGCTGGCGACGAATTCGCCGATGCCGCTCGAATCCACATAGCTGACCTGCGAGAGGTTCAAGAGAATCTTCTTCTTGCCCTCCTCGATCAACTTACGGATCGCGCTACGCAGCGCGACCGAGCCTTCGCCGATGGTGATCTTGCCGCTCATGTCGAGGACGGTCACATCTCCGGCCTGACGCTCATTGATGTTTAGTTCAGCCATTGCAGGAAATCTCCTTCAAGAATAGTCAGTAGTCAATCGTCCGTGGTCAGTTATTCAATCGAATCTGTAGTAGCTTCGCGTGACGCTCGCAAACAACGGACAAGTGACCGCGGACGACTGATAAAATTTTATCGCTTCTTCGTCATGCGCACGACCGTGCCGCCTTCGGGATGGGGCAACCATTCGACCGTGTCCATGAAATTTCGCATGAACAGGATGCCGCGCCCCGACGCTTTCAGCAAATTCTGCTTGGCCGTCGGGTCGTCCACGCTTGCCGGGTCAAAGCCCGTCCCGCGGTCGCGCACCGTCACCACAAGTTCGCCGCCCGCGTCCGTGAACGCGATCTCGACCGGCTTCGACTCGTCCTGTTTATTGCCGTGCAGGACGGCGTTCGTGACCGCCTCGCGCACGGCCATGTCGAGGCCGAAGGCCGCGTCTTCGCTCAATTGCAAACGCTCGGCCACCTCGTCCGCTTTGGCCGCCGCCTCGGCGATGGCCTCAATGCGGCTCGGCAATGTCAGTTCAGTCGTCTCTTCAGTCACAGTTGCAGACCGAGACCTCTCTTCAAAGAGAACCCTCCGGCAGAACGGATACGCTGCCGCGCGTCAAACATGTGAAAGCAAACCGGAAGCCTGCACAATTTAAGACGCGCGCCGTCGAACTGTCAAGAAAGAGCACACTTGCGGAGTGACTGAAGCCCTCACAGGTAACATAGGTTGACATGGCAAACGGCGACAAGGGAGAGAGGACGCGGGTTGATTATCCCGCCCCTCCCCTGCGGGCGTGTGTTAGCTGGCGGCCTTACTGTTTGGGACGGCGACGGCGAACCTTCGCGGCGGCTGCCCCGGCGAGTCCCGTGGCGAGCAGGAGCATCGTCGCCGGTTCCGGCACCGGTTCGGGCGGCGCGAAGAAGACAAAGGTTGCCTGACTTCGGACGCTGGAGCCGAACCCGGCGGTGAAAGTAAAGGTCGCGATTCCCGACCCCGTCAGTTCAAAATGGAGCGGGCTGAATCCGGGGGGAGCCGAGGCCGTCGGGAACACGCTGACGCCGCCGACGAAAGTGAAGGGGACGCTGACGGGACTGAGATCGAGGGGGATAGTGATCGTCGGCACGGTGAAGAAATTACCGCCGCTGGTGACGACGTATCCCGATGGCCCATAGCTCGTGCCGTTGTAGCTCGCGCCGGTAGAGAAAGTGACGACCGCTCGGAACGAGCCGCCGAATCGGGTGCCGGGTTGGCACAGCCCGCACAGTTGAGTTTTCGGGGCTGACCCGTCAAAGCCGCCGAAGCTGAAATTCGCCCCGGTCAGGTTCATGCCGAAGTTACCTCTGCCCTCCGCGGTGCCGCCCGAGCCGCCCGTGATGACAATGGGAACGGCCTTGGCCGTCGAGGCGCAGCACAGGAGCATGAAGGGCAGGAAGAGTACGAACGCCAAAGTTTTGGTCGGGGGGGCGAAGATGGATGAGAATCGTAGGGACGAGGGGCGCATAGCGGTCATTCTCCTTAAACGGGCACTAGGCCGGTAGTCTAAGGTATGCCCGTCGCGGCCATCTGTAAAGGGTGAGGGAGGTCGAACCGACAATTTGATGCCTCTCCTTTACCCCACGCTCTTTCACCTTTGCCCCTGCTTCTTTTAAGATGGCCGCATGAAGATTCAACCGGCGCGCAGGCTGCGTGGGCGCGTGCGCGTGCCCGGCGACAAGTCGATCTCACACCGCGCCGCGATCATCGCCGCGCTGGCCGAAGCGGGCGGGCGTTCGCGCCTCACCAATTATTCGACGAGCGCGGACTGCGCCTCTACGCTCGACTGTCTCTCGGCGCTCGGCGTGCGAGTCGACCGCGAGGGCAACAACGTCTCCATAGAGGGCGCGGGTACGAAGTGGGCGCACGCGCCGCACGCGCCGCTCGACTGCGGCAACAGCGGCACGAGCATGCGTCTGCTCGCCGGCCTGCTCGCTGGACAGCCCTTCACTTCCACACTCACGGGCGACGCTTCGCTTCGCTCGCGCCCGATGCGGCGCATCGTCGAACCTCTGGAGTTGATGGGCGCGCGCGTCTCGTCCGAAGGGGGCAGCGCGCCGCTTCGCATCGAAGGGCGCGCGCCGCTCACACCCATTCGCTACGTTTTGCCCGTCGCCAGCGCGCAGGTCAAGTCGTGCGTACTGCTCGCCGGGTTGAACGCGGGCGGGCGCACCGAAGTCGTCGAAGCGCGCGGCGCGACGCGCGACCACACGGAGCGTTTGCTCGCGCTGTTCGGCGCAGACGTGCGCACGGAATTGAAAGATTACGAAGACCGGCGCGCGCCCTTCGTCTCGCTCGAAACTCCCTTGAGCTTACGGGCGCAGTCGTGCAACATCGCGGGCGACATCTCCTCTGCGGCCTTCTTCATGGTGGCTGCGGCGCTCCTCCCCGGTTCGGACGTGGTGCTCGCGGAAGTCGGCCTCAACGAGACGCGCACCGCGATCCTCGACACGCTGCACAGACTCGGCGTGGATGTCTCGGTCGGGGACAAACGCGCGGAGTCGGGCGAAGAGTTGGGCGAACTGCGCGTGCGCGGCCACGACGGAGGACTCGCGCCAAAGTCTGCAGGCGCGAACGTTCTCGGCGGCGAGTTGATCGCAGGGTTGATAGACGAGTTGCCGATCCTCTGCGTGCTCGGCACGCAGGTCGAGGGCGGGCTGGAGATTCGCGACGCCGCCGAGTTGCGCGTCAAAGAGACCGACCGCATCGGCGCAATGGTCGAGAACTTGCGCTCGCTCGGCGCAGAGGTTGAGGAATACGCCGACGGTCTTCGCGTCGGCGGGCGCACGCGCCTGCGCGGCGCGCGGCTCGAATCTTTCGGCGACCACCGCATCGCGATGGCCTGCGCCGTCGCCGCGCTCATCAGCGAAGGCGAGTCGGAACTGTCGGGGGCAGAAGCGGTCGCCGTCTCCTTCCCCGAATTTTTCGAGATGCTCGAATCGGTCACGGAGAGATGAACGCACGCGCGCCGCTGGAACGCCGCATCGTCCTCACGGGCTTCATGTGCGTGGGCAAGACCACGGTCGCGCGCGCCCTCGCCGCGCGCCTCGGCGGCGAGATGATCGACACGGACGCCGCGCTCGTCGAACGCGAAGGCCGCAGCATCGCGTCGATCATAGACGAGGACGGCGAGCCGCGCTTTCGTCAACTTGAACGCGACGCGCTGCGCGCCGTTTTAGAGTCCGGCGACGGCGCGCGCGTCATCGCGCTCGGCGGCGGCGCGTGGACGATTGCGGAGAATCGCGCGCTCATCGCCGCGCACGATTGCCTGACCGTCTGGCTCGACGCTCCGTTTGAATTGTGCTGGCAGCGCATCGCGCACTCCGCCGACGCACGCCCGCTTGCGCGCGACCGCCCGCTCGCGCGTGAACTCTACGATGCCCGTCGCGCGGCTTACGAACTCGCGACGGTGCGCGTGGAGATCACGGAAGCGCGGAGCGCGGATGACACGGCCGCCGAGATCGCGTCTATAATTGAGAGACGGAATTTTTCGGTCGAACAAGAGGGACGAGAGGGAGAGAACACACATGGCTAGAACTGACGCGGACGCTAAAGCCTTGAAGGTCGCCCGCGCCTTGAAGAACGCCGAGAACTGGAAACACCTCGCGCGCTGGCATGGCGATGGTTACTACGAACTGCACACGGAGGACACGGGCGAGACGCCGGTGCGCCTCTTCTTAACCAAGCAACTGCTCGACGACGCGGAGGACATACTCTATCGCCAGATCGTCAACGCGACGCGCTTCCCCGGCGTGCGCATGGTCGTCATCACGCCCGACACGCATTACGGCTACGGCGTCCCCGTCGGCTGCGTGCTCATCACGGACGCCGACGCGGGCGCGGTCGCGATGGGGCCGGTCGGCTACGATATTGGTTGCTTCACGGCGGACACACTCGTCCCTCTGGCCGACGGTCGTTCCTACCCAATCGGCGAACTGGCCGAACGTGCTGAGGACATTTTCGTCTACTCAATCTCTCAAGAACAGGAGATCGTCGTCGCCGGAGCAAGAGCCAGGAAGACTCGGGCGAATGCGCCCCTCGTTAAAGTAACGCTCGACAACGGCAGGGAAATTTTCTGCACGCCCGACCACGAGTTCATGCTGCGCGATGGAACTTACCGGCAAGCGCAAGAGCTAACTGCGCGCACTTCGTTGATGCCGTTTTACTCTCGTAAAGATAAAGATGGATACAGTGTTGTCAGGCATCCGGCGACAGGTAGGGAGCAAAGGGTTCACTGGATTATGGCGCGCTCTGGCATCCTCGGCGAGATTCCGGCCTACGAAGGGCAAAGAACGATTATTCATCATAAGAACTTCTGCCCTTCTGACAATCGGCCTGAGAATCTTGTCTTCATGGGTGATAGGGATCATGTGAGCTATCACAAGTCCATCGTCGAGCGAAATACGCACTTTCGCTCGGAGGCTTTTGAAGCAAAACGCAAAGAGGCTTTATCAATCAAGGCCAGGACTGCGGAGGGTCACGCTTACTTCGCCGAGCGCGGCACGAGCAACATTCTGGCCTACATGGCTAACGATGCAGAACACTTCAAGAAGTCTGTGGCGGGAAATGGGGAACGCGGCAAGAAGTATTTAGAGGCTTATAACACTAGCCCCGAAGGACGGAAAAAGTCTTCCGAAGTTGCACACAGGGAATATGTCTGCGACACCTGCGGCGAAGTTTTGGTTGGCGGTTTTGGTATTCACAACCACCGCCGTTGGCAACACGGCTACAACCACAAAGTCGTCTCAGTCGAACGTCTGGATCAAACGGCGGATGTGTTCTGCCTGACCGTGCCCGATTATGGAAACTTCGCGCTCGATGCGGGCGTGTTTGTGCATAACTGCGGGATGATGTCGGCGCGCTCCGAGGTGGAGGCCGGGGCGGCGACGCCGGAGAAGCGCCTGGAGTTTAATCGCGCGGTGATGGAGAGGGTGGACATGGGCGCGGGCGGCAAGAGCGTTCGCCTCGGCGAGTTAGAGAAGCGGGAGTTTAATAATCTGGTGCGCGGGGGCGCGGAGTATTACGTCGAGAAATACGGCGCGACGTTCGACCGCAGCCGCGCCGAGCGGCATCGCATCCCGGTGGAAGACGACTGGCAGATTCCGTGGGGCGGGAAGGGCAGACCGGAGCGCGGCCTGAACCAGTTGGGCAGTCTCGGCGGCGGCAACCATTTCATCGAACTGCAACGCTCCGAACAGACGGGCACGATCTTCGTGCAGGTACACACGGGCAGCCGCGGTTTCGGCCACGGCCTGGCGACCAACTATTTCGAGTTGGCGCGCGAGGAACGACCCGACGCGATCACGGACATAGACCTCGGCTACTTCACGCCCGACTCGCGCCATTACCGCGACTACCTGAACGCCGTCGCGGCGGGCGGCAACTACGCCATCCTCAACCGCCTGATCATCTTCGAGCAGGTGTCGGATGCCTTTCGCGCAGTGTTCGGGCGTGAGCTTGAGTTGATCTATGAGATCAGCCACAACCTCGTGCAGCGTGAGTGGCACCCGGAGTTCGGCGAGGTGTGGGTGCATCGCAAGGGCGCGACGCGCGCGTTTCCCGCCGGACACCCGGCGCTCAAAGGAACACAATGGGAAGAGACGGGGCATCCCGTCCTCATCCCCGGCTCGAACAAGGATTGGAGTTACATCCTGCAACCGCTCAAGGGCGCGGTCAACAGCGGCTACTCGGTCAACCACGGCGCGGGGCGCAGGCTCTCGCGCGGCGAGGCGACGCGCACGCTCTCGCAGCGCGCCATTGACGACGAGTACAAGGAGGCCGGAATTCTGGTCAACATCAACGGGCGCGTGCCTTTGGATGAAGCTGCGCCCGCCTACAAGTCTTCGCAAGCAGTGATCGAAGCGGTCGTCGGCGCGGGGCTGGCGCGCGTCGAACACCAACTCTGGCCGCTCGCCTCGCTCAAAGGCGCGGACGAACGCCGAGGCAAACGACGCAAGCAGGGCAAAGGCGATGCGCGCAAAGGGCAGAAGACGAAGGAGCATTACTGATTAGTAAATCGTGAATCGTAAATCGTGAATCGTAAATCGTGAATCGTAAATCGTGAATAGAGAAGAACTGTTTTTTCTATTCACGATTTACGATTTACGATTTACGATCTTTTACGCGCGCAGCAATTTCAAGAGGGCGCGTTCTTCGGGCAGGTATTCGGGTTGCTGGCGGCCTATGCGGCGCGCGGCGCGGGGGCGAAATTCGTCGAGCGTGATGCCCTGACAATAGCGTTCGAGGACGGCCGGGTGGATGTAGCTGGAACGGCAGACGGCCGGAGTGTTGCCGAGGTGCTCGGCCACGGCGCGGACGGCGTGGAGGATGTTGCGTTTGGCCTGCTTGTCATCCGCGGCCGTGCCGAGTTCGGCGAGTTCGACGGCGCACAGGAGCGTGCCGCCCCACGTGCGAAAGTCTTTGGCGGAGAACTCCGGCGCGGTCGCCGACTTGATGTACTCGTTCACGTCGCGCGGCTTGATGCAGACGGGGCGTTTGTTCTCCTCGTCCCAGTACTGGAAGAGACGCTTGCCGCGCAAAGATTGGATGTCGCGCATGAGCGCCGCCAACTCTTCGTCAACGAGGATGCGGCGGTGTTTGATGTGGTGCTTGCCGACGAAGGAGAAGATGAGCCGGCCGCCGCGCTTGATTTCGAGGTGGCGATTGCGCAGCGTCGTGATGCCGTAGGTGCGGTAGCGCATGACGCTCTCTTCGGAGCCGACGCGGAAGTAGAGATCGTTGATGAGGCGTACGACGACGGCGAGCACGCGCTCGCGCGGCAATCCTTCGAGGGCGATGTCTTCGTTGGTGCGGCGACGTAAGTATTTGAGTTGTTCGCCAAAGCGTTCGATCTTCGCGTACTTGCGCCGCGCCTGCCTGGCGGCGAAGGCCGGGTGATAGATGCGCTGCACGCGACCCGAAGCGTCGAGGCCGATGGCTTGCAACTGGCCGCGCACCCCGGGGCAGATGCGCACCTCCGTCCACGCCGGCGGAATGACGAGCGACTTGATGCGTTCGAGCGCGGCCTCGTCCGTGAGCAATTTGCCCGCGGCGTCTTCGTAACGAAAGCCGCTGCGCTTCGTGCCGAGTCGTCGCCACCAGCGACAGCGCGCGCCGCGCGTCACACTCTCGACCGCGCTCCTGACAGGTTTGTTATCAACCAAAACTTGTGTGCTCGACATCTGGCAGCCGCCCCCTCGTCCCTCGGAGTTCGAGCCGACATGTTGCGGGCGAGCGGTCACGAAAATATAACGGCGCGGGAAATAATGGCCGCGGGCGTCGCGGCGAGACGGAAACAGAAAGGTTTCAGGTTACAAGGTTCAGATTTCAAGACCGTAGAACCCTTCAGTCTTGAAACCTGCCTTGTAACCTGAAACCTGAAACTTCCGGCTTCTAATTCGCCGTGTGCGCCGTCGTTTGTTTCGGCTGCTCGGCCGGGACGTAGTAGAGGATGCGGTTGCAGTTATCGCAGGTGATGATCTCTTCGCCGAGACGGACTTGAGACATGACGTGCGGGCGCAACGACATGAAACAGGCGGAGCAGGAATTGTTGCGCGCTTCGGCCACGGCCACCCCGCCGCGGATGCGCGTGCTGATGCGGTTGTACATCGCCGCCATGGGCTTCGGCAGTTCGGCCGCCAGTCGTTCGCGTTCGGCGTGCAGCGCGGCGAGTTGATCGGCCTGCGTGCGCGTCTGCTCCTCAAACGCCTTGAGCTTCTCTTCCAACTCGGTGCGCAGTTGCGCGACCTGCGGCTCGTGCTCTCCGATCTCTTTTTCCGCGCCCTCAAAGGCTTCCATCTGTTCGAGCACTTTCGTTTCTAGTTCGGAGATGTGTTTGCGCGCCGCATCGGCCTCGCGGATGGCGGCGGCATACTCCTTCTCGTTCGTCGAAGACATCAGCGCGCGGTCGGCGTGCTGCGCCTTCGTGCGCGTCTCTGCGATCTCGGTTTCGAGCCGTGTGCGTTCGGCGCGCGCGCCGTCGCGGCGGGTTTCGATGGCGCGAAATTCAAAGGCGCGCTGCTCGAATTCTTTTTCGATCTCAGCGCGCCTCTGTGGAATGGCGTTCAACTCGGCTTGTAGCCTTCTAATATTTGTGTCCGTATGCTGCAAAGCAATTAACTGTGCTAACTCCGCTTTCACTTCGGGTGTTCCCTCCAAACATCTGACAACTTCTTGTGCTTCGCCCAAACACGAATAATCGCACAACTTTAACGGCAGTGACAAGTGGCGGGGAAGACAGTGACGGGTGACAAGTGACAGGTGACGGGAGAAAGATCACTTTTTTCTCCTGTCACCTGTCACTTGTCACCCATCACTTGCAAAACTATCTTGCCGAAGGTTTCGTTCGATTCGAGTCGTTCGTGGGCGGCGCGTATGTCGCAGAGGTCGAACACGCTGTCAATGACGGGGCGAAGTGCGCCGCGCGCGAAGAGCGGGACGACGTGTGCGGCGAAGAGATGTGTGGCGCGCGCCTTCTCTTCCGTCGTGCGTGCGCGCAAGACCGTGCCGGTGAGGCGCAGGCGTTTGCCCATCACTTGCCGGAAGTCGAGCGGCGCGCTCGCCCCGCCCATCGTGCCGACGAGCAGCAGGCGACCGCGCGGGGCGAGCGCGTCGAGGTTCGCGGCGAGGTAGTTCGCGCCGACGAGATCGAGTATCGCGTCCACGCCCGCGCCGTTCGTCCACAGGCGCGCCGCCTCTGCAAACGCCTGCGGGTCTTCGTGTACGACGCACGTCTCGTCGAGACCATAGGCGCGTGCGCGTTCGAGTTTGTCGGCGGTGCGGCGCGCTGTGCCGAGAGTTTGCGCGCCCGCGGCGCGTGCGAGTTGGATGGCGGCGAGACCGACGCCCGACCCTGCGGCGTGGACGATGATGCGTTCGCCCATCGCCAACCCGCCTTGCGTGAACAGCGCATCGTGCGCCGTGATGAAAGCCTCCGGCACGGCGGCGGCCTCTTCCCAACCGAGGTTGGCGGGAATTTCCGCAAGCGTGTTTTCAGGCACAACCACGTATTCGGCCTGCGCGCCGCCGCCCGTGATGCCGAACACGCGCTGCCCCGTGCGCCACCTGCGCGCATCCTTCCCGCACGACTCGACCTCGCCCGCGAACTCCAACCCCGGAATATCCGCAGGCGCGCCGGGCGGCGCAGGATAAGCCCCGCGCCGCTGCAACAGGTCGGCGCGATTCAACGCCGCCGCGCGCACACGCACGCGCACGCGGTCGCCCGCCGCCTCCGGCCGTTCGACCTCTGCCACTTCCAGCCCCTCAACCCCGCCGTGAGCAACGATCTTGATTGCAAGCATGCATGAATCGTAAATCGTGAATCGTAAATCGTAAATAGATGAAAGCAGTAAATCGTGAATCGTAAATCATGAATAGAAAGAACGGGTTTTCTCTATTCACGATTTACGATTCACGATTTACGAGTTAATGTTTTGCCCCGCAATGACTGTTCAGGCCAAGACATTCGTCGTCGTCAATTACAACGCCGCGCGTGCGCGCGCCGCTTGGGCGCAGGTCGGGCGCGTGCTCGCAGAGAGCGGCGTGCGCTTCGACGCACACGAGGCGAAAGAGGCGGGCGACGCGCAGAGGTCTGCGCGCGAGGCGTTGCGCGCGGGCTACAGGACTATTGCCGTCGTCGGCGGCGACGGCACGCTCGGCGAAGTGGTGTCGGGATTTTTTGAACCGGAAAGACCGGGCGTCACATTGTCGCCATCGGCTACGACGAGTCCCGTGCGCGTTAACGACGAAGCCGTGCTCGCCGTTCTGCCCGCGGGCACGGGCAACGATTTCGCGCGCGGACAGGATGGCGAACGCGCCTCGCTCGAACGCTGGCTCAAGCGTTTGATCGAACACAGCCGCCAAGATGGGCGCGCTGCGAACACGCGCGCCGTTGACCTGCTGCGCGGGACAATCGGAAAAGACGCACGCCCCTTCTTCTGCCTGAACGCGGCCACGCTCGGCATCGGCGCGGAGGTGGCGCATCGCGTCGCGGCGCAGGGCGGACTGGTGCGGCAGTTTCCGGGCGAGGCGCGTTTCGCGCTCGCGGCCGTGCAAGCCCTCGCGCGCTGGCGTGCGCGCAGCGTCTCGGTGCGCGTGGACGAAGGGGAAGCGTTCGAGTGTGCGACGAATCTGGTCGCGGTCGCCAACAGCCCCTACGCGGGCGGCGGCATGATGTTCTCGCCGGAAGCGCGCACGGACGACGGCCTGCTCGATGTCGTCACCGCCTGCCACCTCACGCGCCGCTCGCTCGTACGCGAGATGACGCGCATCCACAGCGGCGGCCACATCCTGAATCCGCGCGTGCGTATCTCGCGCGGCGCGCGCGTGCGCATCGAACACCTGACAGACGGCGACGCGCTGCCGGTCGAAGCCGACGGCGACGTGCGCGGCCACACGCCGCTTGAGTTTCGCGTCCTCGCGGGCGCGCTCAGGGTCGTTTACTAAAAAGTTTCAGGTCTCAAGTTTCAAGTTTCAAGACTGAGGCGGTTCTTCGTTTCTTTAACTTGAAACCTGAAACTTGAAACTTATGATGCGAGGGATGCGTCGAAGGCGTAGAGCAGGCGTGTTGAGAGCAGCAAGAGTGGGAGCGAGATGAGCAGCATGCGATAGCGCCGTTTAAAGCGGGTGAAGTCTTACACGTTAGCCGCGCCCGATTCTCGCCGTTCGATGTCGAGCACTTTGTCGAGGCGGCGCTGGTGGCGTTCTTCGCCGTTGAAGCGCGCGTCCACGAAGGCGCGCACTATCTCGGTCGCCACTTCGATGCCGACGACGCGCGCGCCGAGACAGAGGACGTTGCAGTCGTCGTGTTCGCGCGATTGGTGCGCCGAGTAAGTGTCGGCGCACAGTGCGGCGCGCACGCCGCGCAGTTTGTTCGCCGCGACCGACGCGCCGACACCGCTCCCGCAGATGATGATGCCGCATTCGGCGGCACCGTCGCACACGGCCTCGCCCACCTTCACGGCATAGTCTGGATAATCGTCGGGCTGCGTGCCGTCGTGCGTGCCGAAGTCGATGATGTCGTGTCCCGCGCCCTTGAGGATTTCAATGATGTGTTCGTTGAGCGGGTAGCCGCCATGATCCGCGCCGATGGCGATCTTCATTTTATTTCACCCGTAACTTTGTATTTTACTCGCGCGCCAGCACGGCGCGCGCGCGTGCGACGACGTTCTCGACGTTGAAGCCAAGGTTTTTGAGCGCCACGTCGCCGGGGGCGGACGCGCCGAAACGGTCGAGGCACACGCAGTCGCCCGCGAGTCCCGTATAGCGCGCCCAGCCGAGGCTCGCCCCCGCTTCGACGGCGAGACGCGCGGTAATGCCCCGCGGCAAAACCTCTTCGCGATAGCTCGCCTCCTGCTCATCGAACAACTCGCAGCAGGGCATCGAGACGACGCGCACGCGCGTGCCGCCCGCCTGCAACTGCGTGCGCGCGTCGAGTGCGAGTGAGACTTCCGAGCCGGTGGCGATGATGATGAGTTGCGGCGTCGCTGCGCGCCCCGCGTCGTCAGACGCTTCGGCGAGAATGTATGCGCCGCGCCGCGCGCCCGCGGCCGGGTTGTAAAGCGTCTGATCGAGGACGGGCACTTTCTGGCGCGTGAGGATGAGCGCGGTCGGCGCGTGGCGTCGTTCGATGGCGATGCGCCAGGCCTCGCGCGTCTCGTGCGGGTCGGCGGCGCGCACGACGTAGAGGTGCGGGATGGCGCGGAGTCCCGCGAGGTGTTCGATGGGTTGGTGCGTCGGGCCGTCTTCGCCGAGACCGACGGAGTCGTGCGTGAAGACGTATATGACCTGCACTTCGGAGAGCGCGGCGAGGCGAATCGCGGGCTTCATGTAGTCGGAGAAGGTGAGGAACGTGCCGCCGTAGGGGATCAACCCGCCGTTCAAGCTGATGCCCGTCATCGTCGCGCCCATGGCGTGTTCGCGCACGCCGAAATGAAGGATGCGGCCGTCGTATGACGCGGGCTGAAAACTGCCGCCCTCTTTGATGTCTGTGTTGTTGGAGACGCCGAGGTCTGCCGAGCCGCCGATGAGCGCGTGCAGCGTGCCCGCGAGCGCGTTGATACATTCGCCCGATGCGACGCGCGTCGCCATCGGTTTGGCCTCCGCGAACGACGGCAGCTTGTCTTCCCAACCGGCGGGCAATTCACCGCTCATCAGATCGCGCCACGCGCGCCCCTCGTCCGCGTGCGCTTCGGTGTAACGCGCGACGAGCGCGTTCCATTCGGCTTCCGCTTGCGCGCCGCGTTCGACGGCCGTGCGGAAATGTTCGAGCGCGTCGGCGGGCAGGTGAAACTCCGCATCCTCCGGCCATCCTAGAGCGCGTTTCGTTTCTTTCACGGCCTCCGCGCCGGGCGCGTCCGAGTGCGCCTTGCGCGTGCCGGCCGCAGGCATGCCGTAGCCGATGACGGTCTTGACGGAGATGAGCGAAGGGCGCGTCGTCTCGGCCTGAGCCTCGCGTATGGCGCGCTCGATTGAGTCGAGGTCGTTGCCGTCCTCCACGGTCAGAGTGTGCCAGCCGTAAGACTCAAAACGCTTCGGCACGTCTTCGGTGAAGGCGAGCGAAGTGAAGCCTTCGATGGTGACGCAGTTGTCGTCGTAGAGATAGATGAGCTTGCCGAGTTTGAGATGACCGGCGAGCGAGGCGGCTTCGCTGGCGACGCCCTCCATCAAATCGCCGTCGGAGACGATTGAATAGACGTAGTGGTCAATGAGGGGTGAGCCTTCGCGGTTGAACTTTGCCGCGAGGTGCGCCGCGCCCAACGCCATCCCGACGCCGTTGGCGAAGCCCTGACCGAGCGGCCCCGTCGTGATCTCGACGCCGGGCGTGAGGACGTTTTCGGGATGCCCGGCCGTCTTCGATCCCCACTGGCGGAATTTCTTCAACTCTTCGAGCGGCAGGTCATAGCCCGTCAGGTGCAGCAGTGAATAGACGAGCATCGAGCCGTGTCCGGCCGAGAGCAGGAAGCGGTCGCGGTTCTGCCACTTCGGATTGCGCGGGTTGTGTCGAAGAAAACGTGTCCACAGCACATAGGCCATCGGGGCTGCGCCGAGCGGCAGTCCGGGATGGCCGCTCTCGGCGCGCTGCACGGCGTCGAGCGAGAGCGTGCGAATCGTGTTGATGCAAAGTTGGTCGAGTTGCGGATCGGGCGGCGTGGCGTTTGGACGTGTTGACGCGCTCATAGTTCGGGAGTTCCCTCGCTTCCAGGTTCAAGTATGAATAATCGCGGCGGATTCTAGATTCTAGCGCAAGCGGTCGCGCCGTGCGACTCGACGGCTCGCCGGACGGAGATCATTATCTGTTGGAGGCGGCCAGACCCGCCCCGTCGCACGACTCGTCCGGGTCGCCTACCGTCCGTCGCTCCGGCTCTCGCGGGTCTTCAGAAAATGTTCGACGACGAAGATGATGTCTTCGCCGAAGTATTGATTGACCGTTTTGAGGGCGCGGAAGGTTTCGCGCCGATTGACGTTGTGCGCCGTCTCGGTTTCGGCGACGAAGTTGAAGACGCAATCGCGCAGCAATTCGAGTTCGCGCAAGAGGTCTATGAGCGAGTAGCCTTCGAGCGAGCGCGTGTAGCCGTGCTGGCTGGCGGCGCGGACGGCGGCGAAGTCGGGCACGCCGTCCTGCTGCATGAGCGTGCAGAGTTCTTCGAGCATCTGCGGGACGTGATCCACGATCTGCGCCGTCGTCAGCCGGTCGTCGGAGCGCATGTGTGCGTCGTCACGCACGCGCCGCACCCAGTCGAGCGTGATCTCGTCGATGCTGTTTTGGAACGCCGCGCAGAGCGCGCCGGAAGCTTCGGCCATGAAGTTCACCGCCTTAACTAAAAGCCCCTTCGATCCGGCCGGGTCGAAGGGGCTTGTGGAGTGTCGCTGTTCGAGATCGGGGTCTCCGTTTTACTCTGCGCGGACGGCGCGCGCGGCGTTGATGCGTCCGCCGCTTGAGACTTTGCCGTCGAGCGCGGGGAGTTTATCAACCGTGTCGAGGAGTCGCCGCCGCAAGTCCGTCACGGAGAGATCGGGGTTGACCGAGAGGATGAGCGCGGCGACGCCGGAGACGACCGGGGTCGCCATCGAAGTGCCGGAGTGTTCTTCATACTGATTGCCCGGCCAGGTGCTCATGATCTCCGCGCCGGGCGCGCCGATGTGGACGGTCTTCGCGCCGAAGTTGGAGAAGCGCGCGAGCACGTCTGTGCGCGTAAGCGCGGCGACGCTGAGGACGTTCGGCAGATCGTAGTTGGAAGGATAGTGCGGGCGCGTGTCGTTATTGGTCGAAGAGTTGCCCGCGGCGGCGATGAAGAGGATGCCTTCGTCGCCCGCGCGTTTGATGGCGTCGCCGAGCGCGCGCGAACGCGCCGTCGAACCCCAACTCGCGCTGATGATGCGCACGTCCACGCCGGCCTTTTTACGCGCGACCACATAGTTGATGCACTCGATGGCGTCTTTGGTCGTGCCGCTGCCGCTGCGCCCGAGGAACTTCAAGGGCATGATCTCCACTTCCCAGTTGACGCCCGCGATGCCGTCGCTGTTGTCGCCTTCCGCGCCGATGATGCCGGCGCAGTGCGTGCCGTGGCCGTTGTCGTCCATCGGGTCGCCGTCGTTGTCGGCGGCGTCGAAGCCATGCCGGTCGTCAAAGTCGCCGAGGTCTTCGTCGGAGTAAGGGGCGAGCGAGGCGGGGCGCGTCCACATGTTCTTGCTCAAATCCTGATGGTTATAATCGACGCCCGTGTCGATCACGGCGACGACGATCTTTCGGCTGCCCTTCGTCTTCGTCCAAGCCCGCGTGGCGCACACGTCCGCGCCGGATTTGCCCTCGCGCTGCCCCGTGTTCAAAAGCGACCACTGCTCGTTGAAGAGCGGGTCGTTCGGCTGCGCGCCGCCGTCGCCGGGGTGGCGCACGACGGGCGGGTCATCATCGTCGTCATCATCGTCATCACGGCCGCGCAGAGCTTCGTCGGAGTCGTCGGCGACATGACCCGTCGGGTCAAGTTCGATGACGAAGTTCGGTTCGGCATATTCCACTTCGGGCAGGCCGCGATATTCGGACGCCACCGTCTCCGGCGCGAGTCCGTCTTCGTCTGCGATGACGGCTTGATTGTTGATGAACTCGAATCGATCCAGCAGCCGGTCGTTGAGTCCTTCCGTGATGCGTTCAATGGCCGCGCGCGAAGTGCCGGGACGGAAACGCACGATCACTTCGGCGTCTTCCAGTTCTCCTGTCGTGTCATCGGCCTCGTCGGAGTCGTGATCATCGTGCGGCACGACGACGATCTCGCGCTTCTCGAACGAGTCGTGCGAACGCTCCATGCGCCGCATCTGCCCGATGAACGCCGCGAGCACGACGACCGCCAATGCCAACGCCAGGTGTCCGAAAAAATTCTGCCGGTTCATTGCCTTACCTCACTTGCTTCTGCGGAAAATTGTGGGTGCGGTTCAGACGCTGTAGTTCGCGCCTTTGAAGTTGAAGAGACGAATGCGGTTGCGATTGGCGCGATACTCGTAAACATCGCCGCCGGCGCTGAGGCGGATGCGCCAGCCCGGAGTGATCATCTGCGCGCTCATTTCGCCAGGAGCGCCCGCGCCGAACGACGCATCCGGGAAATCCGCATCCTCAACCGAATCTTCTTTAATCTCATCTTTCGCCACGCCGAGCCTGTCGGCGAGATCAATTCTCGCCCTGCTCACGGCGTCCTCCCTATTCATTGCCATACGCTCGACGCTCCTTCAAGGTTTCCCGGCACGGGCGGAAAGACTCTCTGCTCGCGGGCGTCGGTTTCGATCAATTCATACGACCCGACGCCGCGCTCATACGACTGCAACTCATATTCTGCGCCCGACGGGGCGGATTCGTCAAAAAATTTACGCGCCAACCTGAAAAGGCGGATTTAAACGCCACCGGCGCTAAGATTTAAGACGCCGCCCGCGCAAGATTGTTCCACGCATTCTACGCTTACGCACCTTTCATGCCCTCTGAGAGGAAAACCGTTGATCGCCGCCGTCCAACCTCACGAGACAGCGAATACTCTCTAGCTCAAACCAAATCTCCGTACAGGTGTTGCAGCAAACCCGTTACGACGATGGCCGCCGTCTCCGCGCGCAGCACGCGCCCGCCGAACGTGACGGCGAGCCAACCCGCGCCCGCCGCACGCGCGATCTCTTCGTCATCCCAACCGCCCTCCGCGCCGACGAGCGCGGTCAACTTCGCGGGAGGCGCAGGCCACTCCTGCACGGTCTCACGCAGCCCACGCCCGCCCCGCTCCGTAAAGAACAGACGCCGCTCTTCACCAACGGCTGCCTCGCGTGCTTCGCCCGCCAGCAACGCCTCGAACGCGATGGGCGCGCAAACTTCGGGCAGGCGCGCGCGCCCCGATTGCTTGGCCGCTTCGAGCGCAAGTCGCCGCCAGCGCGCGACTCGCGTCGCCGCCTCGCGCCCTTCGCGCGGGAGGCGCACGTCGGCGCGCTTCGTCTCGACGGGCACGATGCGCCATGCGCCCAACTCCGTCGCCTTCTGCACGACGAGATCAAACTTCTCGCCCTTCAACAGCGCAACGGCGAGCGTCAGTTCGAGCGGCGACTCCGGCCTCTGCGGCTCGACCTCCGCGCGCACTTCCAGCGTCACAGTCTCCGCACGCCGGCCGCCCCCGCCCGTCGCGCCGACGATGCAGGCATACTCACGCCCCGCGCCGTCGAACACGAAAGCCTCGTCGCCCGCCTTGAGCCGCAGCACGCTCAGCAGGTGCTGCGTCTCTTCGCGCGTGAGCACGACGCTCGCGCCGTCGGGCGCGAATTGCTCGGGCGGGGCGTAGAAGCGGCGACGCATCATAGAAGAAACGATGAATGCGGAACGATGAACGATGAATGCGGAACGATGAACGATGAATGGAAGATGACTCGACGTGTGAATTGATTTTTGCTTTCGCTCATCATTCCGTGTTCATCCTTCATCGTTCCACCTTAGAAGCTGTTTGAACGAGTCCCGACAGGGACGATTGCTAATAGCCCAGCACTTTAGTGCTGGGAACAAGGTGCATAATTATTGATGGAGTCCCGGAGGGACGATTGCTTTAACGCAAGATGCAATCGTCCCTCCGGGACTCGTAGGCATTATCTTAACGTGTCCCCAGCGATAAATCGCTGGGCTATTCTCAAATGTCCCTCCGGGACAAAAGCAGCCTTACTTTTCAAACAGCTTCTTAGACGATGATCGCTACCCACTCGCCGTCGGTCTCGGTCTCGGTCTCGCTTGCGCCGAGTTCGGCGAGGCGTGCGCGCACGGCTTCGGCCTGCGTGTCGAGTATGCCGGAGAGGATCAGGCGGCCGCAGGTTGCGCCGATGAGCGCGGGCAGGAGCGGCAGGATCACGTCGGCCGTCAGGTTGGCGCAGACGCAATCAAAGGACGCGCCCGCCTCTTCAATCGTGCCCGTGCGAAAGTTTACTTGCGCGGCGACGCCGTTGAGGGTCGCGTTCTCGCGCGCGATCTCTACTGCATCGGCGTCCGTGTCGCAGGCTTCGATGCGCGCGTGCGGATCGAGTTTGGCGGCGGCGATGGCGAGGATGCCCGTGCCCGTGCCGACATCGAAGAGGCTGCCGCCCGTGAAATATTTTTCGAGCGCGGCGAGACAGAGGCGCGTCGTTTCGTGTGTGCCCGTGCCGAAGGCCATGCCCGGTTCGATGCGTATGACAATACGCCCCGGCCGCTCTTCCACTTCGCCCCACGGCGGCGCGACGACGAAACGCGCGCCCACTTCCACCGGCCGCCAACTCTTCTTCCATTCGCCCAACCAATCACGCGCCTCAACCTCGCGCATCTCGATCTCGCGCACACACGCAGACGGCAGCGCGTAAATCCTCAGCGCGTCGAGCACACAGGCGCGCACCGCTTCGCGCTCCGGCACGCGGTCGAAGTATGCGGCGACGCGCACCACCGTTGCGTCCTCGGTCGCCGCCGTCTCCGTCCCCAGCGCCCCGGCCTCCATCAGCGCATACTCCACGGCCTCGCGCGCCGCGTTCTCAACCGTCACATCCAGTGCGTACCACATAGAAGAACGTGAATCGTGAATCGTAAATCGTAAATAGAGAAAACCCGATTCTTTCTATTCACGATTTACGATTCACGATTCACTGATTTCTCTCCTTGATTCCCATCTCGTTCAAAGCGTGTTCGCTGTTGCGCCAGTCTTCCTGGACTTTGACGAAGAGTTCGAGGTGTGCGCGGTGGCCGAGGAGGTGTTCGATGTCGTGGCGCGCTTTCGTGCCGACCTCTTTGATGCGCTCGCCCGCGCGCCCGATGATGATGGCTTTTTGCGAGGCGCGTTCGACGTAGATGATGCAGTTGATGCGCGTGAAATCTTCGCGCTCCTCGTCGAAGCGTTCGGTGACGACGGCCGTCACATAGGGAATCTCGTCGCCGGTCGTCTGCAAAATCTTCTCGCGGACGATCTCGGCGCAGAGCATGCGCATTGACTGGTCGGTCAATTCGTCTTCGGCGAAGATGGCCTCGCGTTCGGGGAGGTGTTTGATGACGGCGGCCAGGAGCGTGTCAACCATGTCGCCCGTGCGCGCCGAGAGCGGCACGATCTCGCGCCAGTCGTACTCGCCCGCATACCACTGCATGAGCGGCAGGAGTTTCGCTTTGTCGTCGAGGCGGTCGGCCTTGTTCAAGAGAAGCAGCGCGGGCTTGGCGGATTGTTTGACGAGGTCGAGCACGAAGCGGTCGCCGTTGCCGGTCGGCACGGACGCATCGCGCATGAGGAGCACGAGGTCTACGCCTTCGAGCGCGTCGTGGACGGCGGCCATCATGCGGCGGTTGAGGAGATAGCCGGGCTGGTGTACGCCGGGCGTGTCAACCAACACGATCTGCCCTTCGTCGCGCGTGATGATGCCCTGAATCTGGTGGCGCGTCGTCTGCGGCTTGTTCGAGACGGCCGCGATTTTTTCGCCGACGAGACGATTCAGAAGCGTGGACTTCCCGGCGTTCGGCCGCCCGATGAGCGCGACGTAGCCGCTCCTGTACTGTGCGTGTTCTGCCATCGAAAACTCTTAATTGTTCTATTCGATCCGGGAATTTGTGCCGAGCGCGATTATCGCACGACGCAGCCGCGTGTGGCGACGGAGCAGGCGCAAATAGTTCGACTCGTCCGCGCCCGCCTTCGCCCGCATGATCCGCAGGGCGTCGCGCTTCTCGCCGCTCGTCCAGCGCGCGAGCGCGGGGATGAGCGCGAGCACGAGCGCGAAGTTCGAGAAGGCGCGCTCCTCTTCAGCGTTAAACTTCGCGTCCGTGCTCAGGCCGAGCGCGCGTTTCACTTTCATGAGCGACGCCGCGCGAATCCTTTGCGCGTCGCCGTCGAACTGCTGCGCCATTCTGCGGTTGACCGCGAGGCCGATGTTTCGCACTTGAAAGCGATCCCACTCGCCCGCACGGGCGGCGTCGCGCGCCTCGAACAGGACGTGGCCGGAGGCGAGGCGGCGCAACATGCGCGGCGAGGTGCGGTAGTTTTTGCGTGCGGCGATTTTGCGTTCCTCCGCCGCGACGAGCCGCGCCAGTTCGGCGCGCACGGGGCGAAAGCCGAGCTTGCGATAAAACCAGAACGCGCCCGATTCGATGCCCTCTTCGTTGCCCGACCCGCCGAGTTGATAAGGGTCAATCGAAAAAGTATTGATGCCGAGGAGTTGTTTGTAGAGACGCATCAGGCGGGCGAAAGTCCAGGCGGATTCGCCGTCGCGGAAAGTGTAAAAAAGGTTGAGGCCGACCTCGACGCGCTCGAACAGAGACAGCCCTTCGTGATAACCCACGGGCACGCCGTTCTTGAAAAAAATCCCGGCGTGATAGCCGAGCAGCGGCAGGCGGCGTGCGGGTGCGACGCCCCACAGGAAAATCTCCATTCCGCGTCCCGCATCGGCGCGCACGACGCGCCGAGGGTCGCCGTGAGTGAAGCCGTGCAACTCGCGGAAGCGCACGGCCATCGTGTCGCGCCCCACGGCGAGGAGACGTTCGCCCGCGGCGCGAGACAAACGCTCCACGGCAAGCGGCGGCGCGTCCAGTTCGCGCGCCAGCGACACGTCGCGGCGCGAGACGAGCGGCGCGTCGTGATAAAACATACGGCGCACGGGGCGACGCATGTGCGTGCGCGTCGCCTGCGAATTGCCGAGTTCCCAGCGCACCCACAGCTTGAGCGGCTCAAACAGTTCGGCCTTCTGCTTCTCGCTCACCGGCAGACGCTCGAACTGCCGCATGAGCCACGACAGATCGCTCTCGCGCCGGCGTTTGGCCGCGCGCATCCATGCGAGAAAAGGCACGTGCGCGTCGGCGTAAGCGTCCTCCTCGAAGAGCGGCAGAAACTTCGGCCACACGAGGTTCAGGTGCGCGCGATCTTCGTAGTCGTCCCACACGAGGTGGACGCGGGATGCGTGCGTACGCGCCAGCCAGCGCGTGATGTCGTAGCCGAAGACGGCCGAAAAACCTGTCGCCGCGATCCCCGACACGTCCGAATATTCAAACGCCGACATCTCCGCGCCGTCCGCGCGCAGGCGTTCGACGCGCCGGGCAAATGTGTCGAGAATCTTTTCCGTGTCTGCGAGCAGCGACGCGCTCTGAGGATAGGCGCAGAGGTAGAGCAGGATTTCATGAAAGCGTATGAGCGTCCATGCGTCCGCAAACCTTCGCCGCGCCGCCTGCCGCAACACGCTCGCCAGACGCGCCCGCTGACGCTCGCCCGCGGGGCGCTTCAACTCTTCGAGACGGTCGAGCAGTTGTTCGATTGATTGTGCGGGCACGACTGCTTCGCGGCGCGCTGGTTTGCGGCGCGCAGGCTTCAGGCGTTTCCGTTACGCCGTTCGCTGATGTACCTCTCGACGGTGTTAATGAGCGCATTCAATCTCTCGTCCGTATCCCGCCCACGCTCATCGACGGCGGTCACCGATTCATTGACGGCACTCACCGACTCTTTCAATGCCTCAATCTCGCGCTCGTGAATCTCCGCAATCGCAAGCAGGGAATTGATCCCATCCGCCGTGCGGTCAACTTTGTCGGACAAACGCTCAACCTTTTCGGACAAACGCCCGACCGTGGCTGTGAGTTGCCCCTGCTGTTCGAGGATGAACTGCATGGTGCGCTGCATTTCTTCGTCAGGCATGGCCTGCCTATCCTTTCTGCTGCTGCGCGAGTTCGCCGTTCAGTTTCAGGACTTCGAGCGTCATTTCGGCGGAGGCATACATGTCTTTCACGTCGAGCCATTCTTTGACGGTGTGGATGGCGCGCATGCCGGTGCCGAAGTTGGCGCATTCGATGCCGCGCTTGTTGAAGATGTTGGCGTCGCAGCCGCCGCCGGAAGCGAGCGTCTCGACCTTCTGGCCGAGGCGCGCCGCCGCCTGATAGACGAGTTGGACGACGCGCGAACTGTCCGGCACGTCCATCGCCGAGTACTCGCGCGTGACGTGCGTCTCGACCCGCGCCTTCGTCGTCACGCCTTCGACCGTCACTTCGTGCTTGGCCGCCGCATCCTCGAAACACTTGGTCATGTGCGCGGTCTGCGCCTCAAGTTTCTTGTCGTCGTGCGAACGCGCCTCGCCGCGCAGGGTGACGAGGTTGGTGGTGATGTTGGTGGCCTTGCCGCCTTCGATGACACCGATGTTGGCGGTCGTCTCCTCGTCGATGCGGCCGAGTTTCATGTTATGGATAGCTTCGGCGGCGATGCGGATGGCGGAGATGCCCTGTTCGGGCGCGACGCCCGCGTGCGATTCCAGCCCGTAGATTTTCCATTCCATGTGGTCGGCCGAAGGGCCTTTGGTGAAGAGGAAACCGGGGTCGTCCGAGTCGAAGACGAGGCCGTACTTCGAGTTCAACTTCGACGTATCGACGTGCTTCGCGCCGAGCAAGCCCACTTCTTCGCAGATCGAGAAGACGGCCTCGATGGGCGCGTGCGGGATGTTCTGCTCCTGCAGGCAGCGGATCGTCTCGATGATGACGGCGCAGCCCGACTTGTCGTCGCCGCCGAGGACGGTCGTGCCGTCCGAGCGAATGATGTCGCCCTCGACGATGGGTTTAACGCCCTCGCCGGGCACAACCGTGTCCATGTGCGCCGACATCATGATCCACTCCGCGCCGGGGATCGTGCCGGGGAAGCGCGCGATGACGTTGCCGGAGTTGCCGCCGACCTTCTCGCCCGCATCGTCAATTTCGACGGTCGCACCCATCTCCTCGCAATACTTCTTTATGCGCTCGGCCACATCGCGCTCGCGGCGCGAGATACTGTCGATCTGGACGAGTTCGAGTAGTAAATTTTTAATGCGCTCCTGATTGATCATGCGTCCCTCCGAAGGAATGAGCAAAAAATTGTTAGAGCTAGGTATGAGTTTCGGCCAGCACGGCTGCTTCCACCTCCCCTGTGACGGGAACGAGAATGAAGCGACTGGCGGGAAAGAGATAGTCTTCGCCGGTTTCGTCAATGACGCGGACGTAGTTGCTGCGTGCGGCGTCCTCGTCGGGCAGCACCGGATAAACCTTGCGCCGCTCAAGCGACATTTCGTAGTCGGTATTGTCTATACAGATGGCGATCAACGCGCTTGTGTCTTGCTGTTTCATAACCTTTAATCGAGGTAGTGTTTGATCTTCATCTGGCGTTTGCCGATGCCGTGCGCTTGATACCAGTGTAACTCTGCTACACGCATCGTACCATCTTCGAGCCGCACTGTGGCAACACCTTTTAGTTTGCGCCAACGCCCCCGACCGTAAGTTTGTTTAAGAAACTCAAGGACGCGAATTGAGTGGCGCACGGCGATGATTTCGATGTGCTCGATCTTGCCGACGATCTGAAAATTGCCCACCGGCATCGTCCTTCATTTTACTGGCGCGAGCCGCCGCTCAATAATCTTAGCCGTTAAGCGCGTTGAGCGCGCGTTGAAGTTCGGCGCGCTTGGCTTCGAGTGTGGCTTCGTCCGCATCCGGGGGGACGCGGATCGGGGGGGCGATGAGGACGCGCGCGCGGGTGAAGGGGTAGGGAACTTGAAAATTGTCCCAGCTCGGCGCGGCGTAGTAACGCTCGGCGTTGACCGAGAAGGGGAGGACGGGCGCGCCCGTCTTTTTGGCGAGCAGCACCGCGCCCATTTTGGCGACGTAGCGGGGGCCGCGCGGCCCGTCAATGGTGAAGCCCGCGGGGCGTCCCCGTCGCATCAGTTTGACCATCTCGACGAGCGCGCCGACCGCGCCGCGCGAACTTGAGCCGCGCGCTGCGCCGTAGCCGAAACGCTGTATGAAGCGCGCGATGTATTCGCCGTCGAAACTCCGCGAGGTCATCACGACGATGCCGCGCCGCCGCCAGAAGTAAGTGGAGAGGAAGACGCGGTTGTGCCAGGAGGTGTAGATGGGCTGCTGCCCGCCCGCGGTCGCCGCTTCCCAGTGTTCCCAGCCTTCGACGCTGAAGCGCGTGGTGCGCCCGATGAGGTTGATGAGCACGTAGAAGGCGAGGTCGGCGGCGCGGATGATGAGGCGCTGCTTGAATGAGTAACTCGACAGGTCTGCGAAGCGGTCGGCGCTCGCCGGAGCTTTCGCGTCGCGTCGCACGCGCTTGTCGGCGTGCGCATGCCGGGGTGCGTCGCCGTCGGGTTGTTCGCGTTTGTCTAGAGAGACCTGCATGCCGTTTCAATCGCGCGCGAGTCTAGCAGAAAGGCGCGGCGCGGCAGTAGCGCATGGAATGGCAGCAGCGTGCGGAATGGCTAGTCGCGCACGGGGGCGGGAGGCGCGCGTGGCGTGCGTTGTCACGGGCGCGGAGGCTGGGCTAAACTGCCGCCCGCTCCGATCTCCGACATGTCAAGCGACGCACACATCAAGCAGTTCACCGTGGCCGACACCGACGCGCTCCTAGCCTTCCTGCGCGAAGCCTACCCGGACGACCCGCGCAAGAGCGAACCTGTCTACTGGCGTTGGCACTATCTGGAAAACCCTTTCACCAGCCTCGACGACGTGCCGCTCTGGGTGTTGCAGGACGCGGAGGGGCGCATCGTCGGGCAGGTGGCGACGATCCCGGTCGCGCTGAAAGTCGGAGCGGAGGAACGGCGCGCGATCTGGATTCTGGATTTCATCGTCCACGAAGATTATCGCGGGCAGCGTTGGGGGCGGCGTCTGCTCGACACGGCGCGCGAGCATTGCCGGACGATGATCGCGCTCGGCATCAACGCGGGTTCGACCGGCGTGCTCAACAGCCAGAAGTGGGCGGCGATGGGCAGCATCAACCGTTATCATCTGCTGCTCAATCCGGGGCACGCCGTCAAAGAGTTGTCGCGCGTGCCCGTGCTCGGCCGCGCCGTCAATTTAGCTTACGCCCCCTTGCGGCCGCGCGCGGGGGCGCGTGCGGCGCGCGGAGTCTCCCTGCGCGTGGTCGAACAATTCGATGCGGAGTTCGACGATCTCTGGCGGAGGGCTTCGGCGCAGTGGCCGTGCGCGGTCGTGCGCCGTGCGGATTATCTAGACTGGCAGTTTCGGCGGCAGCCGGGGAAGCGCTACGAGACGCTGGGGCTTTGGGCGGACGGGCGGCTGGCCGGTTACGTCGTGCTGTTTTTCCGCCGGCCGGAGGGCGTGGGAGCGGCGTCGTCGCCGAAGGTCGCCATCACCGATCTCTGTTACGACGGCGCGTTTGAGTTCGACGTGATAGACGAACTGTTGCGCGCCGCGCTCGATTTGGCTCTGGAACGACGCGCCGGGAGCTTGGTCGTGGACGTGTTGGATGCGCGCGTCGAAGAGCGTCTCGTGCGGCGCGGCTTCTGGCGCATCAAACGCGCGCCGGGCTTCATGGTCTACAGCGAGACGGAGCGTGAGTTGATGAACGACCCGCGCAACTGGTTTCTGACGCGCGCCGATTCCGACGTGAGCATCTTTGAGCATCCTAATTTGTGAGTTCGTTAATTTGTGAGACCGCGCCCGTGTGTGAGAATGCGTTGGCGCGAGAGTTGAGAGATGCAGGTTCCAGTTATCTTCTACCATAAGATTGATCGCCCCGCGCCCGATTCGCTCGTGCGGGGCGGGTTCACGCCGCCCGCGCGCTTCGCACGCCAGATGGCCTATCTCAAGCGGCGCGGCTACGTTTTCTACACGGCCTCCGAACTCGTCGATCATTACCTCGCGCACGGCGAGTTTCCCCCGAACGGCATCAGCGTCACGCTCGACGATGGCTGGGAAGACAACTATACGAACGCTTTCCCGGTTCTACGGCGTTTCGGCATCAAGGCCACGATCTTCACCATTCCTTCGTGCATCGGGCAGACTGCTTACAAGGCACAGGCCGCGGGCGAGGGCGCGCGCCCGCACCTCACGCGCGAGGAGATTCTGGAAATGTCCGCCCACGGCATCGAGTTCGGTTCGCACACGCTCAACCACAAGTTGCTGCACGAGATTTCCCCTGCGGAGGTGCGCGAAGAGGTGTTCGAGTCGAAGCGGCAATTGGAGGAATTGCTGCAAAAGCCCTGCAAAGTGCTGGCCTACCCGGCCGGTTTCTTTTCCGACACGGCCAGAGAAGTCTGCCGCGAGGCAGGCCACACCGCCGCCTTCACCACGCATTACGGCCCCTCGGACACGCTCGATCTCTACGCCCTCAATCGCACGGAAATACTGCGCCGCGACCGCTTCCTCTTCCAGTTCGCGCGCAAAGTCAAACCATTTCTCGCGGCGCGGGGTTAAACGATGGGGGAGACGACCGGGGAGACGGCCGCCGAACGGCGTCGCCGACACGGCGTGTCGGTTGCTGCCGTCGCGCGGGGGTGTGTGCTATATTCAGGAAACCTCGTGCTGTGATCCTGCGTACAACGTAGCGGTTAAGCGTGTCTCCCTAAGACGCGCTTTTTCAATGCCCTCCCCAGGTTGTTCAAGGTGTTCAAATCTCGGACGGAATCGGTGATTGATGGATAAACGTCGAATCCTGATCGTGGATGCCAACAAGGAACTGCGGACTCTGTTGTCGCAGGTGCTCGGCGAGTTCGGCCACGAAGTCGTCGCCACGGGCAACCGCGACGAAGCGCTCGGCCGCGAAGACCTCGAAGATTTCGACCTCATCATCAGCGACCTGACGGAAGACGCCGACGGCGGCGTGCAAATTCTGAGCGAGATCAAGCGCAAGCGCCTCGTCGTGCCGGTCGTCGTCTCGTCCGAGGACGTACAGCACCCCGGCCTCGTCAAAGCCTTCAAGATGGGCGCGGCCAATTACCTGCGTCGCCCCTACGACAAACAGGAACTGCAAGCCATCGTCGAGAAGACGCTCGGCTACAAATTGCGTTTCGTCGAAGACGTAAAGGTCATGCCGTTCGTGCGCGAGCGGATCGAATTCGAGTTGCCGAGTGATCTCTCGCTGATGAACGGCGTCCTGCATTACCTGCACGAGCGCGTGACCAAACTCGGCATCATCAACCCGGAACGCTCCAACCTCTTCATCGCGCTCGACGAGGCTTTCGTCAATGCCGTCAAGCACGGCAACAAGTATGACCAGCAGAAACTCGTACGCATCACGGCCGACTTGTCGCCGAAGGAGGCGCGCTTCACCATCGAAGACGAGGGCGAGGGCTTCAACCTCAAAGAGATTCCAGACCCGCGCGACCCTGCGAATTTGTTCAAAACATCGGGGCGCGGCGTTCTGTTGATTTACAACATTATGGACGAGGTCGCGTACAATGACCGCGGCAATCGCCTGACAATGGTCAAACGTCCCGAAGAATCGTTCGACAACAAACTGATTGACTCTCTCACGCCCGAAGACCACCGCCGCAGAAGCCCCGGCGACAGCGACCCCGCGACGCGCCGACGCCAGAGCAGCGGCTGACGCAGAGCGCGCGCCGCATGTCGCCACCGCCCCGGCGCGCGGGCGGCACGCGGGCAGTAGCGGCGGCGACGGCGATGCGCTGCCAGGCGTGCGACGCGCGTGGCGCTGGTGGCTTCCGCCCGCAACCCTCGCGCTCCTTCTCACAATCCTCTTCATAGACCCGTTCGCCGGAGATTGGGACGCGCTCGACTACACGGTCAACGCCGTGCGCGGCGTGCCGTCTTCGATGCTCTTCGGGCGGATGCTCTTCATCTTCACGAACCACGCGGCCTATCGCATCGGGCACGCGCTCTTCGGATTGCAGGCGGAGCACGCCTACCTGCTCTTCAAGTACATGGTCGTCGCCCAGACGCCGTTTGCCGTCGTCGCCTGCTGGACGCTCGCACGCGAGTTGACGGGGTCGCTTCGGGCGGCGACCGTCGCGGCGCTCATGCTCGCGCTCTCGCCCCTCTTCATCGTCTACAGCGGGCAGGCCATGACGGAGACGCCTTCGCTCCTGTTGGTCTCAGTCGCCCTTGTCGCGCACGTGCGCGGCGTGCGCGCGCGCAAACTCCGGCAAGTGTTCGTGGGCGCTGCATTGCTCGGCCTGTGCGTCAACATCCGCGAGCCGATGGGCTTCTTCGGTTTGTGGCTCGTCGTTGCGCCCGCCTGCTACGGGTGGAAACTCAAAAGGCGCGAATTGCTTTTGACGGCCGCGGCCTGCGCGATCTTTTTGGTCTGCGCGCTCGCGCCCTTCGCCGCGTGGTGGCTGCTCGACGTGGGCGGCTACCGGCAGTCGTGGTACGGGTGGGTCGCCTCGATGCGCGCGGAGTCTGCGTTGCATCCGGTCAGGCTCCGCAACGTCGTGCCGTTCACCCAACTCTTCATCATCGCCGCGCCGGTCACGGTCGCCCTGCTGCCCTTCGCCCTTCGTCGCGAGTGGCGCACGCGCGGTTGGCCGCCGCTCCTTGCGATGGCGCTCGTCGGCCTCGTCTGCAACCTGATGCTGCTGGCGAACTACAGCACCGTCATTAACGCGCGTTACCAGTTGACCGGGCTGCCCGGACTCGTCCCGCTCTCGGCCGCTTACCTCTTCGAGCGCTGGACATCGCGCACGCGCGGCGACCGGCGACGCGCCTTCGCTTACGCCTGCGCCACAGTTGTCTCTTTCTCCCTGCTCGTCGGCTCGCTCGTCTACGTGTTCACGCGGCAGACGCTCGCCAATCACGGGCTGACGAGCGAATACCGGGAGCGGCTCGCGCGTCTGCCGCCGGATGCGGTCGTGATGGCGGGCGGGCAGACCGTCTCGGTGAACTATTATCGCGGCCTCGGCCTCGGCCGTTGGGATGTGATCGGCACGGGCGGCGGATGGCCGGGCGCACGGCTCACGCAACAGATCGCGTGGCATCTGGAACAAGGCCACCGCGTCTTCGTAGACGTTGACCCGCGCCTCTGGTCTATGGACGGCTGGCACGAACAGGAGACGCGCGCGCTCGTCAATCTGGCGCAGAGCTTCCGCTTCCGCCACCACTCCGCGACCTTCTATGAGCTTCGCCCGCCCTACGACGAGACGGCGCGCGACGATCCGAACCTGCGCGTTTTACTGAACAAGCCCCGGTCGAAATTTAGATAAACGATGAAGTAAAAGCAGGAGTCAGAATACAGAATACAGAAGTCAAAATATAGAAAGCAGAAAGCAGAAGTCGGAAGTCGGAAGTCAGAAGTCAGAATAACGCATGCGCCGGTCTTCCCCTTCTGACTCCTGACTCCTGACTCCTGTCTTCTGTTTTATCATTCATCGTTCTGCATTCATCATTCGTTCCCTTATGCCTTACGAACTTTTTCTCGCCCTGCGTTACCTGCGCTCGAAGCGGCGCGGCAGGCGTGCGAGCGCGCGCGTTACGGCGCTGGCGGGCGTCGTCGGGATCGCCTGCGGCGTCGGCTCGCTCATCTTCGCGCTCGCGCTGGCGAACGGTTTTCAAGACGAGATGCGCGACAAAATCCTCAGGGGCACGGCGCACATCACGCTCATGCGCGCCGACGGCAAATCCATAGAAGACCCGCAAGCCCTGATCGCGCGGCTGCGCACCATCTCCGGCGTCACGGACGCCGCGCCCACAACCTACACCGGCGCGCTCCTGAGCGGCACGGAAGGCGCGGCTTACACCATCGTGCGCGGCGTCGGGCAGGAGTCCACGCGCAGTCTCGCAGAGATTCGCCGCACGCTCACCGAAGGCGCGCTCGAACCCCTGTTCGCCGCCGCGCGCGTAGACTCTACGCACAAACGCGATGACCTCGAAGCGAAGCACGAAGACATTGAGGCGAAGCGCGGCGGCGTTGATGCTAAACGCTCCGTGGCGGGCGCGTCCCAAGATACGGAAGCGGGCGACGGGTTGTTCGGCACGCTCGGTGCGCTCGGCGAGATCGGCCATGTGACCGACGAGCCACCCGCCGCCGTCATCGTGGGCGCGCAACTGGCGGCGCGCACGGGACTCCGCCACGTGGGCGACGAGGGCTGGATCGTGACGGGCGAGCCGACGCCGGAGCCACCCGGTCTGCAACCGCGCGCGCGCCGCGTGCGTGTGGCGGGCATCTTTCGTTCCGGCCTCTACGAGTACGATTCGTCCTGGGTTTACGTCTCGCTCGCGGAGGCGATGAAACTAGAAGGCGCGAAGTCTTCCTCCGTCGGCGCGAGTCTCATCAGCATCGAGACGGCGGATATCTACCGGACGGCGGAGACGGCGCGGCGCATCGGCCAGTCGCTCGGCCTGAACTTCAAGACCGTTGACTGGCAGGAGGCGAACGCGCCTCTCTTCGCCGCGCTCCAACTCGAACGCCGCACCGTCGCGGTCATCATCGCGCTCATCATGTTCGTCGCCGCGCTCAACATCACGACGACGCTCGCGCTCGTCGTCATCGAACGCCGCGCGGACATCGCCATCCTCGGCGCGATGGGCGCGCGCCCGCTCAGCATCATGCTCGTTTTCATCTGCGAGGGCGCGATCATCGGCGCGACGGGCGCGATCTCCGGCATCATTCTCGGCCTCGCCGCCTGCTTTCTAGGCGACCGCTACAAACTCATCTCGCTGCCCGCAGACGTTTATTCGCTCAGTGCGATTCCCTTTCACCCGCGCGCGAGCGACGTGGCGCTGGCCGCGCTCGCCGCCTTTGTCGTCAGCCTGCTCGCGACGATCTACCCGGCGCGCGCCGCCGCGCGACTCAAACCGGCGGAGGCTCTGCGGTATGAATAGGTTTCAAGTTTCAAGTCTGAAAGGTTCCCGACTTGAAACCTGCAACTCGAAACCAGCACCTTCGGTCTTGAAATATGAAACCTTGAAAGCCGAACCTTCACTATTAAAATTTGAAACCCCGAAAGCCGAACCTTCAGTCTTGAAACTTGAGACTTGAAACCTGAAATTTCTTCAGTGCTGAAACCTGAATCTAAAAGTTTTTTGGAAGTGCGGGAATTGCGCAAGGCTTATGCGTCGCCGTCGGGCGCGGCGCTGGAGGTGTTACGGGGCGTGTCTTTCACGCTCGCGGCGGGCGAGATGTTGGCCGTGACGGGCGCGTCGGGCGCGGGCAAGTCAACGCTGCTGCACTTGCTCGGCGGGTTGGATACGGCGGACGGCGGGAGCGCGCGGCTCGGCGAGATCGAGTTGACGCGCGCGGGCACGGCGGAACTGGCGCGCGTGCGCAACGAGCAGGTCGGCTTCGTCTTTCAGTTTCATCATCTGTTGCCGGATTTGACGGCGCTTGAGAACGTCGCC
>DASVPS010000319.1:0-4650 GCA_036389555.1 Pyrinomonadaceae bacterium | reverse complement strand
GTGCCTCATACGCCCGTTGAGTTTCTATCCGCGGAGTCTCAGGTCGAACTCGGGCGCATCGCTCGTCGCATCCACGCGATCAGGCCGTCCGGCGCTGACCTCCAAAGGCTGTCGCCGCCCGCACCCTGGCACGAGTGGATTTGCCGGCGCATACGCGCGCGCGTCGCATCGGCGGGACGCTACATGCCGCTCCCCGACATGGAGAAAGTAGAGCGCGCGCTCGTCGCCGCTCTCGGCAGTCGCGTCGAACACGCATGCGTATTGTTGCACCTCGATCTGCGCGCTCCCAACCTCGCGCTCAGCGAACATAGGATCGCCGCAGTGTTCGATCTGGGGAACGCGATTGCCGGCGACCCGTATCTCGAACTGGCACGCATCCGTGGATGCGATCTACTCACGCCCGAGTTCTTGCGGGGCTACGGAGAGGAACCCGAACGGCTCGAACGGAACCGGCACGTCCTAGATGCTTATGAGTTGGATTTAGCGGCGCTTTTGGTGGTCGTCAGCCGTGAGGAAATCAATGACGACCAACTGCACGAGCAGATGTTGAAACGTACCGAGACGCTGCTCGCACGCCTCACGGCCGGGCATGGAGTTGAACGATGATCAGAAAACCGCGTATCGAAATGTTTGAATTGGAGGAAACCGATGTGGCGCCGGGTCGCGTCGAATCGGCAGCCCCGATAATTCGTGCCGCCGAACTGCTGGCCGGGGGCGGCGTCGCGGGTCTGCGCATACATCCGGCCGGAGCGTCGAAGCAGGTTGCGATCACGCGCGCGGAGACTGCCCTCGCGGCCGTTACGCGCGTCCTCGTAGAGCGTTATGGTCTGCCGCCGGAAGCATACGTCGAAGTTGACGAGGAGAGCTACGGGACGCCCGTGGCACCCTTCAGAGACCGGCGTTTCCTGCTGCCACATCAGGACGGCGGGCATTGCAGTTTCCTGACGCCGAGCCGCCTCGACTATCCAGACCTGCACCCGGATGAGCGTGTGTATTCGGAGACCGTCTACTGGAAGCGGCCGTCGCACAAACTCTATCAGGGGTTTCTGATCACGAATACCGGCACACAGCCGGGCGTCACTTATTACTACAACACCCTCACGCTCCTTCGAGACGCCTTCCTGCACCGCCACGGGCGCGCGCCGGAGGACATTTCCGAATTGGCGAGATTCAACGTGGAGAACCTGCGTCACTCGAAGAAGAACCAAGCGATCCACGGCTCGCGCTATGTGACGCTCGGCGCGCTCTTAGGTTCGCCGGAACTGGCGCACCACGTCATGCCGAGCGGCCCGCGTGCAGAGAGCGAACTGTGGCCTGTGCAATACATCAGCCTGCCCGTGCTCTCCGAGATGGCCGACCGCTGCCCGTGCGGCGCGTGCCGTGGGACGGGTGAGAAATTGTTCTGCCACGCCTGCGTCGGCACGCTCGGACGCACGTGGCCGGAGTTTCGCAGAGACTACGAGAGCGCAGTCATAGGCGAGCGCCACGACCTGCTCATCGGCAACAATCTCACCCAACTTCATGCCGCGGATTCACACGCTTCGCGCACGATCCGTCCGATGTGCATCGTCTCGGATCGTGCGGAAGGCGAGGCGTATGAGCGCTGGCTCGCCGCTCAATGGCGCGCCTGGGACGCGCCTGTCGGAAGCGTGCAGCAGGGGGTGATGCAAGCGGCATGAAGAGATGCCCGACCTCGCGCGAGGAGTTGGCTACACACGAAGCAGGCCACCTCGTCGTCATCGCCATGACATCCGACTTCGAGCCGGGGGAGTTCATCTGGCACCGCCTTCCCCGCTACGAGATCGCCCACGTCGAGCCTGTCCGCTCGACACACTTCGATTGGGAAACTCCGCATCATCGAAACGCACTCATCGTCAGGCACGTCGTGGTGGCGCTGGCCGGCGGCGCGGCGGAGATGTGCGGTGCGACACGGGAAGAGCGGCACAGCGTCTCCATCGAGACTATTCACGAGAGGGTCGGGAAAATTGATTTCGAACTGGCGCACGAATGGCTGACGCTGCAACGATACGATCCCGATCAAGGGACGCTTGAACTGGAAATCAAGCGTCTCTTTCTGGAGGTGTCCGAGGTTCTCGCCCGGCCTGCGCAAAGGGACGCGATAGACGCGCTTAGCCAGCGGATACTCGAACGGCTCCGCGCCGCGGATGCGAGCGGCGCGAACACTCTCAAGTTGCCAGCCCGTATGCTGCTGGACGGCATCGAACTTGATCATCCCCCTGACTTCGCCCTGAAAGCGACACTCTTTGAGAAAGACCGAGCCACGCGCTGACGACGACAGGATGCCGTAGAGAATGTCGCGCACCGTTATGTCCAAGCAAAAACAGAACCTCAAGATCGCCTGCGCGCTCGACTGGGATGTCCTGAGACAAGTTGTAAAGTCGAAGCCCACAGTTGACAGGGCTAAGTATGACTTCGATGTCGTGCAGGCGTTGAAGCGTCTGTATACCGACCTGCATCTTGTTCCAGTCAGCCACGATCCGTGGCAGGTTCTCGACGTGCTCAGACAGCTCAAGCCGGACGTGGTGTTCAACCTCGCACTCTCCGCACGCGAACGAGAGCCGTCTTTCGTCGGGTGCCTCGATTTCCTTGGCATCCCGTACACGGGTTCGGGGGCGAGCGGCATCGCCCTCGGCAATGACAAGATTCGCTCGCGCGAGTTGCTCAGGGTAGCGGGCGTGCGCGTTCCCCGCTTTGTAGGGTTGCCGATAGATGCATCGGACGTGGTGCTCGACCTGACACCGCCGGTGATCGTGAAGCCGGCTTACCTCGGTGCGAGTTCGGACGGCATCTACAACGACAGTGTCGTGAACACGACCGAAGCCGCCATGGCGTGCGCGCGGAGAATATGGACGCGGTTTGGCGTGCCGGCAGTGTGTGACGAGTTCATCGTCGGGCGTGAGCTACGCATTGGCGTCATAGAGGATGCGCCCGGCGCGCAGTTTCGGCTGGTCGGCATCGGCGAGAGCCTGTTTCCGGGGACCGTTCCCGGATGGGGATTCAAAAGCGAAGGTCTTCGGATCAACCCGCGCGTTCGTCGTGCGAGGGGCGTCGAGACGGTCGCGCCACAGTTGCCTAAATCTGTCGAGGCCGAACTTCTTGCCATCGCCAACACAGCCTGTCTCGCCCTCGATCAGCGCGGATATGCAACCCTCGATGTGCGTATGGACGACTTCGGCCGCATCACCGTCCTGGAGATAAACGCCAACCCCGGCCTCTACAAGAGGAGCCTGATCTGGAGCCGCCCCAGCTTTACGAGCAACATCCATCGCATCGTGCAAGCCGCGCTGGAACGCTAAAGCGTGGCAGCTTCCGCCGACTTGCCCCGCGAGTCGTTCAACCCAAGCGCGCGCTGCTTTCGATCATCCCGCGCAGGCTGACTTGCGCGGTGTAGTTACCGAACAACACCCGACCCGGCGCGGCGCACCGCGTCTCTCCGGCGGTTGCCGGATTTCAGGAAGCCGAACCGAGTATTGCGTGATCGCACGCGGCCAGCGACTAATGACAACTCTGAGCGGCGCACCCTGCACGCCGCCACGCGCTGCCCTACGCCGGCCTTGCCGGATGTAGTCTTGGTGTCGTGCCGGACAAACGTGGCGGGCTTCAGCGGGCGCGCCACGAGCAGCGGGCAGGGCGCTTGCCTGAGCACACGATCCACGTTCGACCCGAAGAGCGCGCTCATCCCGTGTTCCGCACCGTGCGCCCCCATGCAGATGAGGTCGAATTCCTGTTCTACGGCGTATGAAAGTATCTCCCGGTAAGGCTTGCCCCACCGCACCGCACACTTCACAGTCCCGGACTCCGGCGGGCTAAACTCCGCCGACACGGCCTCCTGCAACCTGCGCGCGGCCTTCTGGTAAATGCCCTCCATGCCCGCAGGCAGCCACGCCACCTCCGGCGCATCATCCGACGGCTTCGCCAGCACGTGCAGCAGGTGCAACTCGGCTCCGTACTCCTGTGCCAGCGAGAGTCCGCGGCGCAGCGCGAGTTCGGAATCATCCGAGAAGTCGTAAGCGACGAGCACTTTTCGGAGGTTGATCTCGCGTGCGCTCTCGCCCACCCATTCGCGCTCGCGCGGGTGTGTGACAAGGACGGGGCACGGTGCCGTACGGCAGAGCGCTTCTGCAGTTGAGCCGAGCAGCGCCGCGGCGCGCGGCCGACGCCTTGAGCGGATGACGATCAGATCGACTCCGTTCTCGGCCGCCACCCTCGAAATCATCTCAGACGGGTGTGCGCTGCCTTCAACGACCATCGCCTTCCATTCGACTTCGGCGAGGTCGTCCCCGCCCGCTTGTTCGTTGAACATGGCCTCTAAAGCCGCCTGAATGTGCCGCGTCGAGGACGGTGAGCGAGAGTCGGCCGCCGTCGCGCTTTCAATGCAATGGCAGAGATACAGTTCGGCTCGGTAAGCGCGTGCGAGCGCCAGCCCGTAGCGCAGAGACTCGGCCGACCCGTGCGACATGTCAACGGGACATAAGATTCGTTTGAGGTGAGACATGTTCATGACACTTCAGCCGCAAGGGACGGCAGCCTCCTTCAGTCTGCTGATCATCGACTTCGAGCCTCACATGGTATGGCGTCCGTATATCGCATCCGGGCGGACGCGGTACACCGCGACTTTGTTGAAACGCT
>DASVPS010000318.1:0-20470 GCA_036389555.1 Pyrinomonadaceae bacterium | reverse complement strand
GAAGCTGTTTGAACGAGTCCCGACAGGGACGATTGCTAATAGCCCAGCACTTTAGTGCTGGGAACAAGGTGCATAATTATTGCTGGAGTCCCGTAGGGACGATTGCTTTAACGCAAGATGCAATCGTCCCTCCGGGACTCGGATGCATTATCTTAACGTGTCCCCAGCGATAAATCGCTGGGCTATTCTCAATTGTCCCTCCGGGACAAAAGCGGCCTTACTTTTCACACAGCTTCTTAGTCCGGGCGGGGTTATCGTGGGAGCAGGGACGAGTTTGCCGCCCGCAGAGCCATTGCGAGCACAGAGGGCTTCGCGGCCTCATCTCCATCCCTGCATATTTGATACGCGCTCCGCGTCGCAAGCGGAAAAGCCTTTGAAAAACCGGCGTCGCAATTGAAAAACCGGCGTCGCTATGCACCCGGCGCGCCCTTCGTTTTGGCCGCGTCCAACTGTGCCGCGAGTTCTGCGGGCGTGGTCACGGGTTGGAGGCAAGCGTAGTTTTCACAGACGTAGGCGGTCGCACGACCGCCGAGCGCGGGTCGGTCGCGCAAGAGCGGGACGATGCTCGACGCCTCCACATCGTTCTCCGCTGATTGGGCAACGACTTTATTCGGCAAATAGCGTCTCCAGACTTCGCGCAACAGTGCGTGCGAGTCGTTCGCCCCCGCTTGCCCGACAATCACGATCTCTTTCGGCGTCGAGAGATAGAAATCGAGCGCGCCGAGGAGATAGCCGAAGGCCGAGGGGTAGCGCGCCGTCTGGTCGCGCAGCAGACGGAAGAGGGTGACGGCTCTGCGCGAGTATTCCTGATTTTCCGTGAGGAGCGCGAGACGCAGCAGGAGTTCGGCGGCCACGGAGTTCCCGGACGGCGTGGCGTTGTCCATGAAATCTTTGTTGCGCACGATGAGACGCTCGCCCTTCGTGCTGGTGTAGAAAAATCCGCCCTCGGCGTCGTCCCAGAATTCCTCGCACATCTGTTCGGTCAGAGACAGGCACTCGCGCAGCCAGCGGGTCGCTCCCGTCGCTTCATAGAGCGAGAGCAGACCGGAGGCGACGCAGGCATAATCATCCAGATAACCGTGATGCTTCGCCTGCCCGTCTTTGTAGACGTGTAGGAGCGCGCCTTCGCGCCGGAGAGTGTTGAGCAGGAACTCTGCGTTGCGTTCCGCGACGCGCCGGTAGTCGGGGCGTTCGAGAACGGTTGAGGCTTCGGCGAAACTCGTGAGCATCATCCCGTTCCAGGCGGCGATGGCCTTCTCGTCGCGGCCGGGCTTGACTCTTTTTTCCCGCGCCGCAAAGAGCACGGGCTTGCTGCGCGCGACGACTTCGAGCAGGCGTTCAAGCGGCAGGTTCAACTCTGCAGCCACCGTTTCGGCCGGGCGCGGCACGTTCAGGATGTTCTTCTCTTCAAAGTTTCCTTCGTCGCTCGCGCCGTAATAGGCCGAGACTACCGGGGCGTCCTCTGCGCCCAACAGTTCGTCGATCTCTGCGATTGTCCAGACGAAGAACTTGCCTTCGACGCCTTCGGAGTCGGCATCCTGCGTCGAGTAGAAAGCGCCGCTCTCGTCCGTCATCTCGCGGACGACGTAATCGTATGTCTCTTCGGCGATGCGGCGCAAAGATTCGTCGCCCGTGACTTGATAGGCGTGCAGGTAGAGACGGGACAGGAGCGCGTTGTCATAAAGCATCTTCTCGAAGTGCGGGACGAGCCAGTGCGCGTCGGTCGAGTAGCGATGGAAGCCGCCGCCGAGTTGATCGTAGAGGCCGCCTTCGGCCATCTTGCGGCAGGTGTGCGTGACCATGCCGAGCACTTCGGCGTCGCCCGTGCGCGCGTGCAGGCGCAGCAGGAATTCCAGGTTCATTGACGCGGGGAACTTCGGCGCGCCGCCAAAGCCGCCGTGTCTCTTGTCGTAGGTGCGCGAGAGCGCGCCGTAGGCCGCGTCGAGCAGTTGAAGGTTCAGCGGTTCGTCGGATTCGTGCGCCACGTTCATGCGGCGCAGTTCGCTCAGAAAACTCGCCGTGGTTTCTGCGATCTCGTCGGGGCGCGAACGATAGGCATCGGCCACCCCGGTGATGACGCGCGGGAAGCCGGGCAGGCGATAACGATCTTCCGGCGGGAAATATGTGCCGCCGTAGAAGGGGACGAGTTCGGGCGTGAGAAAGACCGTCAGCGGCCAGCCGCCATGGCCGAGCATCAACTGCACGGCGTTCATATAAATCTGGTCGAGGTCGGGTCGCTCCTCGCGGTCAACTTTGATGTTGACGAAATTTTCGTTCATCAACGCGGCGATCTCTTCGTTCTCGAAACACTCGCGCTCCATCACATGGCACCAGTGGCAGGCCGAATAGCCGATGCTGAGCAGGATCGGTTTGTTCCCGGCGCGCGCACGCGCCAACGCTTCTTCGCCCCACGGATACCAGTCAACCGGATTGTGCGCGTGCTGCAACAAATACGGGCTGGTCTCGTTACGCAGACGGTTCGTGTGCTTATGTTCCGACATGTCCCCTTGACCTTTCTTTTTGGATGCGCCCATTCTACAGCCCATCCGCGCCGTATGCACACGGCGGCCGTCAGCGGCCGTATCCGAAAGCGCCCCTCGGCGCGACGTTTCCGCAATTAACGTGACCGCGGCTTCGAGGGCGCGGAGGCTTTTGTTATACTGTCGGAAATGAATAGCCATTCATTTTGCCTTTGATCATCGCGCGCGGTCGAAGTGTGTAACTTCAGACCACGCGACTTTTTAAGCACTACTACTTTTTGCCGGTTCGGTGTGGAGCGCAGAATGGAACGAGAGAGTTTAGAGATGGATGTGGTGTTCGTCGGCGCGGGGCCGGCGAATTTGAGCGGTGCGCTGCATCTGGCGCGTCTGGTGAAAGAGCACAACGAGGCGGTCGCGGCCGGACGGCGCGAGGGCAAGCCGCTCGGCGAACTTGAGATCGGCGTGATCGAGAAGGGCGCGGCCGTCGGCGCGCACATCCTGTCGGGCGCGGTGATGGATCCGCGCGCGCTTAGGGAGTTGATCCCTGACTTCATAGAACAGGGCGCGCCCGTCGAGTCGCCGGTCAAAGAGGACGAATTTCTCTACCTGACGAAGACGCGCGCGATCCGTTCGCCCGTCACGCCGCCGCCGCTCAAGAATCACGGCTACTACATCGTCTCGCTGAACAAACTCGTGGCGTGGCTCGGAGAAAAATGCGAGGAGGCGGGCGTCAACATCTTCCCGGAGTTTCCGGGCGCTGAGATGTTATATGACGAATCGGATCGAGTCGTCGGCGTGCGCACGGGCGACAAGGGCATCAACAAGGAAGGGAAGCGGAAGCCGAACTTCGAGCCGGGCGTTGACCTGCTGGCGAAAGTCACTGTGCTCGGCGAAGGGCCGCGCGGCTCGCTCACGAAGAGTTTGTCGCAGCGTCTGAATCTCAACGACGGGCGCGAGCCGCAAGTTTACAGTCTCGGCGTCAAGGAACTCTGGGAGTTGCCCGACGACCGCTACCCGGCGGGGCGCGTCACGCACACGCTCGGCTATCCGTCCGACGCGCACACCTATGGCGGCGGCTGGATTTACGGAATGCAGAACCGCATTCTCAACCTCGGCTACGTCACCGGACTCGATTACGAAGACCCTCTGCTCGACCCGCACGCAGAGTTTCAACGCTTCAAACAGCACCCGGCCATCGCCAAAATTCTCGATGGCGGCAAACTCCTGCGCTACGGCGCAAAGACCATCGCTGCCGGCGGCTTCTACGCGATGCCGCAACTTTATGCGGACGGCGTGCTGCTCGTAGGCGACTGCGCGGGCTTCCTCAATTCGCAACGCCTCAAGGGCATTCACACGGCCATCAAGAGCGGCATGCTCGCGGCCGAGACGATCTTCGAGGCGCTCGTCGCCGGAGATTTTTCGGCGCGGCAGTTAAGTCGTTATGAAACGCTCGTACGCGAAAGCTGGATCATGCCGGAGCTTCGCAAGGTGAGAAATTTTCACGCGGGCTTTCGCAGAGGCCGCTGGCTCGGTATTGCCAACGCCGGTCTGCAATTCTTGACGGGCGGCCGTTCGTGGGGCTTGTTCGACCGCGCCGGGTCTGAGCCGGGGCACGTTGCGCTCAAAAAACTTTCCGCCTACGGCTATCAAGGCGACCGCATCGAGCAACGCTACGACGGCCTGCGCTTCGACGGCAAACTGACCTTCAATAAACTCACGGACGTGTATCACGCGGCCGTCGGCCACGACGAAGATCAGCCCGCGCACCTGCACGTGCTCGACACCAACATCTGCGCCGAGCGCTGCGCCGAAGAGTACGGCAATCCCTGCCAGCGCTTTTGCCCGGCGGCCGTCTACGAGATGGTCGAAGACCCCGCGGCGGCGGGCAAGCGGCGTTTGCAGATCAACTTCTCCAACTGCGTCCACTGCAAGACCTGCGACATCATGGACCCTTACCAGATCATCAACTGGGTCACGCCCGAAGGCGGCGGCGGCCCCGATTACAAGAATATGTAAGAGCCGTGAATCGTGAATCGTAAATCGTTAAAAGCCGTAAATCGTGAATCGTAAATCGTGAATAGAGAAAACCAGTTCTTTCTATTCACGATTTACCATTTACGATTTACTTTCTTCTTCTATTCACGATTTACGATTCACGATTCACTTTCTTCCTCTATGCGACTCGCGGAAGAATCTCACGCGCGGCTCGAACAATTTTTTCGCTCGTATGAGGGAAATGAGATGTTGCGGCTGCCCTTGGTTTTCGTCCACGCCGGATTGTGGTCTGAGATGTTGACGAGGGTCTTGCGCGTCGCGGCGATCACGCTTGGCAGACACGTTTTGGTCTCGCGGAAAGTTGTGCGGCGGAATGAGCGTGGGCGTTTGACGATGCCCGGCTGGCTGCTGGCGCACGAGGCGGCGCACGTCAGGCAATTTCAACAAGCGGGCTTTGTGCCGTTCGTCTTCAATTACGCGCGCGAGTATCTGGCGCTGTTGGTGCGGGGCGGGAAGTTCGATGCGCGTGCGAGGGTGCAGGCTTACGAACAGATCGCGCGGGAGAGGGAGGCGCGGGAAGTCGAAGCCGCATATCTCAGATGGCGCGTGAGCGTGTCTGCGTATCTCCGCTGAATGTCTATTCGTTAAAAGTGAGGTTGCCGCTTCACTCCGCTTCCTTGATGGTGAAGTCGATTTTCCCCTGCTCGACTTCCATCAGGGCGACGCGCGTGTGCTTGTGTTGCTGTGTGTCCATCTCGACGCGCGGGCGCGCGCCGCGCTGTAGCTGCTTGCTGCGCTGCGCTGCGACGATGATCATGCGGTACTTGGAATCCAGAAAAGGATGCACTCTTTCTTCGACCTGTTCGGTAACTACTTCTTCTTTGCTTGCCTGAGTTGCTTTTGCCATCTTAGTTTTGATCCTCACCGGACAGGCCGGTTCTCCTGCATAAGATTTAAAATAAGTTCACTCTAACCGTGTTCGGGTTGAGATATTTCCTCGGCTCGGGGGAAAGTAGCGAGTATGCGCTCGGCGAGTCGTACCTGCCGCTCGCGGCGCGCCCTCTCAGCATACACGATTGAGGCCAGTTGCGTCGCGGCGCGGTCAACATCGTCGTTGAGTACCACGTAGTCGAACTCGCGATAATGTTCCATCTCCCCACGCGAATTTTGCAAGCGCAGCGCGAGCGTGTCGGAGTTTTCCGACTGCCTCCCCGTCAGACGCCGACGCATGATCTCATACGACGGCGGCAGGATAAAGACGCTCACGGCCGCGATCCCGATGCGGCGGACGCTGGCCGCGCCCTGCACGTCTATCTCCAACACGATGTCGCGCCCCGCGGCCAACTCGCGCTCGACCACCTTGAGCGACGTGGCGTAAAAGTTTCCGTGGACGCTTGCCCATTCGAGAAACTCGCCGCGGTCGCGCGCCGCCCTGAACTCTTCGAGCGTGACGAAATGATACTCGCGCCCGTTCACCTCGCCCTGTCGCGGCGCGCGCGTCGTCCAAGAGACGGAATAGCCGAGGCGCGGCATGTGCGTCAGGATGCGCCGCACGAGCGTGCCCTTGCCGCCGCCCGAAGGCGAACTGATGACGAAGAGAATGCCGCGCTCGCGTTCGGCGGGCGCGGACACTTCGGCCGTTTCCGTCTTCGAAGTCTCACTCAACGTTCTGCACCTGCTCGCGCAACTTCTCCACTTCAGCCTTGATCGCCAGCGCGGCCTCTTTGATCGCCATGTCGGTTGATTTCGAGAGCACCGTGTTCGCCTCGCGGTTGAATTCCTGCAAGAGAAAATCCAGACGCTTGCCCGTGTCGCCTTCGCTGTCTATGATCTCGCGAAATTGTTTGACGTGGCTGCGCAGCCGCGCCAGTTCTTCGCTGATGTCGCTGCGGTCGGCCAGATAGGCCACCTCCTGCGCGAGCCTGCCCTGATCGAGTTCGACGATTTCCAGCCCGTCGCGCGCCAGCAGTTCGCTGATGCGTCGCTGCAAACGCGCGCGATAGGATTCGATGAGATCGCTGGCGACGGCTTCGATGACGGGCACTTGCCGCTCGATCTCGTCGAGTCGCGAATGCATCTCGGCGGCCAGCGCCTCGCCCTCGCTCTGCCGCATCCGGTTCAACTCGGCGAGCGCCTCGGAGACGGCGCGGTCAATGCCCTCCTTCATCGGCTCCGTCAGATTACCGTCGCGCACGGGCTGCAACGCGCCCGGCAATCGCGCCAGCACGTTGATGTCGGGTTCGCCCGTCAAAGAGAATTCCTGTTGCACGGAGCGCATCGCCTCGATGAAGCCCGCGATGAGCGGTCGGTTCATCTCGTAGGCCACCTCGCTCGTGCGGTCGATCACGATGGTCGCGTCCACGCGCCCGCGCGAGAGTTGTTCGCCGATACGGCGGCGGATGCTTGTCTCAAGGCTCGACAACTCCGCGCCCGCGCGCAGGTGGATGTCGAGAAATCGGTTGTTGACGGTCTTGAGATCGACGGCGACATTGAAATTCTCGCCCGCCGCCGTCCCGCGCCCGAAGCCGGTCATTGATTTCATAGTGTTGTGAGCAGTAAGCAGTGAGCAGTGAGCAGTGAGCAGTAAGCAGTAAGAAAACAGTTTTTATAACTGCTCACTGCTTACTGCTTACTGTTTAATGCTCACTGCCTCCATCTCCTCTTCATCGGCGAATTGCAGTTCATAAAGTTTTTTGTACGTGCCGCTCTGCGTCAACAATTCCTCGTGTCTGCCCATTTCGATGATGCGCCCGCGTTCCATGACGACGATGATGTCTGCGCGCCGGATGGTGGAAAGGCGGTGCGCGATGACGATGGTGGTGCGGTTGCGCGTCAGATTGGCGAGCGCTTTTTGTACGAGTCGTTCGGATTCGGCATCGAGCGCGGAGGTGGCTTCGTCGAGAACGAGCACGGAGGCATCGGCCAGCACGGCGCGGGCAATCGCGAGGCGTTGCCGCTGCCCGCCGGAGAGAAAGATGCCGCGCTCGCCGACGATGGTGTCGTAGCCGTCCGGCAACTCCTTGATGAAATCGTGCGCGAAGGCCACGCGCGCCGCCTCCTCGATCTGCGCGTGGGTGGCATCGGGGCGGCTGTAGGAGATGTTGTAGCGCACCGTGTCGTTGAAGAGTATGGTCTCCTGCGTGACGAGTCCGATGTGGCGGCGGAGGCTGCGCAGGCTCGCGTCGCGCAGGTTTGTGCCGTCCCAGAGGATCGCGCCGGAGACCGGGTCGTGAAAGCGCAGGATGAGCTTCGAGAGCGTAGACTTGCCGCCGCCCGATTCGCCGACGAGCGCCACCATCTGCCCCGCCTGAATGCGCAGGTTGATGGAATGGAGCACCGTGCGCTCCTCGCTGTTCGCGTACTCGAAAGAAACGTCGCGCAGTTCGATGGCCTCGCCGAGCGGTTTCAACTCGACCGGATCGGCGCGTTCGACCGTCTCCCTGTGTTCGTCCATCACCTCCCAGACGTGGCGCGCGGCCGCGAGCGCCACCTCCATCGCGTTTTGCAGGCGCGAGAGTTTGCGCATCGGGTCGTAGCTGGAGAAGAGGAAGAAGAGGAACGCGAGAAACTGCGCCAGCGTCATGTTCCCGGCCACGATCTCGCGCCGCCCGAAATAGAGCAGGATGGCGACGGCGATCACGCCGATCAATTCGATGATCGGCGGCGCGAAGCCGTTGATGCGCGCCGAGCGCAAATTCGCGCCGACGATCTGGCGCGCGACGCGCGTGAAACGCCGCTGCTCGCGTTCTTCGCCGCGATAGGCTTTGACGATATGATGATTGGCGAGCGATTCCTGCGCCGTGTCAACGAGGCGTTGACTGCCTTCATAAGTCTCGCGCGCGAGGTTGCGAAGGTTCTTGCCGAACTTCGCCGTCAGCACGCCGATGATGGGCGCGATGAGGAGCGAGCCGAGCGTCAACCGCCAGGAGTAATAAAAGGAGGCCGACAGAAAGCCGATGAGCGTGAAACTCTCGCGCAGCATGTCGCGCAGCGTGCCCGTCACGGCCGCTTCGATGGCCGCCGCCGAAGAGACGAGGCGCGAGACGAGATAGTTGGTGCGGTGGCGTTCAAAAAAATCTGCGGATTGCGTGAGCAGGTGCGTGTATAAATCCTGCCTGAGTTTGAGGACGGATTCCTGGCCGATGCGCGCCATCAGGTAGGTCGAAAAATACTCGGCCACGCCTTTGGCGAGCGTGAAGACGATGAGCAGGATGGCGATGGTGCGCCACGCATCGAAACTCGATTCGGGGATCAGATGTTGTAAATCAAAAAGGGTCTTGGTACGCTCCGTCTCGCCGCCGCGCTGGAGAGCTTGATCGAAGATGGGCACGATGAGCGCGCCGATAGCGCTTTGAAAGAGCGCCCCGGCGAGCATCGCAAAGGTCGCGAGGGTGAACTTTCCCCAGTGTGGCTTGAGATAAGTTAGTAAACGCCGGAGATCGTGCATCGTTGAGAGAGCGCGTCGATTGCGAATCGTTCGAGACAGCAGGGAAGGGTTGTTAAAGTTTAACCGTAACGGAACGAAAACTATACGTACACACCGCCGCGAGCGTCAAGCCGTTGACCGACCGCGGCGCAATGTCGGGCGACAGGACGGGCACGCTTCGCGCGGAGCCGGGGCGCGCCCGCGAGTTTTTTCTTTGACCGTGCGCTTTTTGACTTATAATCGCCGCGCCTTAAAATAATCGAATCAGAACCGGACTTGAACGAGTCCGGTCTTCGCACGCTGACCACAGGGGAACCGAGAACAAGTGAACCGAAAAATCCTGATCGTTGATGACGATACGAGCATGCGCCTGCTGCTCGCGGGCTACTTCCGCCGCCTCGGCTACGAGGTTGAAGAGAAAGAGAGCGCGGAGGACGCCCTCCAACCCGCGCTCGGCGGCGGTTACGATTGCTTCATCTTCGACGTGCAGATGCCCGGCATGAGCGGCATAGACCTGCTGCGCAAACTGCGCGAGCGACACATCCACACGCCCACGCTCTTCCTGACCGCACAGGATAAACTCGACGACAAGGTGGCCGGTTTCGAAGCGGGCGCGGACGATTATCTCGCCAAGCCCTTCGAGCCGCGCGAACTCGAACTGCGCGTCGAGGCCTTGCTCAGACGACCCGCGCGCGAGATTGAGCCGCAGGATAGCGAGGCGCAGCAGCGCATCGAGATCGGAAGCCTCGTGATAGACAAGCGTCGCCACGAAGTGACGCTCGATGGCGCGCTCGTCGAACTGACGCCGCTGGAGTTTCAGATTCTCGAACGCCTCGCCAGCGAACCGGGTCGCGCGTGGTCGCGCAACGACCTGCTCGACGAGGTGTGGAGCACGGAGTACGAAGGCTATCAACGCAACGTTGACCCGCACATCAATCGCCTGCGACAGAAGATTGAAATTGATCCGAAGAACCCACGCTACGTGCTGACCGTGCGCGGCGTCGGCTACAAACTCAACGACGCCTTATGATGCTACAAAGACGCTCCCTGTCGTTACAGCGCAAAACTCTCTGCCTCAGTTTGCTCGTCGCGCTCTCGCTTCCTTTGACCGCCCGCGCGCAACCCGCCGCTACCACGCAAAAGCCGAGCGCAGCCGAACAGACTGCCGCGTCGCTTAAACTCAAGTGGACGGCGAAGCCGCGCGTCAGGCGTTACCGTCTGCAAGTGGCGCTGGATGAGAAATTCACGGACATCGTGTTTGATCGCGCCGTCGTCGGACTCGAACACGATGTGACCGGCCTCCAGCCGGGCAAATACTACTGGCGCGTCGCGCCCGCCACGCCCGAGACCGGACGCTATTCCGCTCCCGCCCTCGCCGAAGCGACACTGCCCGTGCCGCCCGTGCCTATCACCCCCGTTTTGACGGTGATGCGCCCGCCCGCAAACGTCGGCTGGCAGGCGGCCATCGGCGCGGTGGCGCGTCCGTTCGCGGCGCGTTTGCGCGCGGGCAAGAACTCCGATCTCGTCGCGGTTAACTCGGACGGCGCGGTTTACGCGCTCGACGGCGGCGACGGCTCGGCTTTGTGGTCGGCGCGTACGCGCCCGAAGACGGCTGAGGAAGCGAAAGCGAAACCGGCGGGCGGCAACATTTTCACGCCGCTCGTTCTGCCCGCGTCGGCCGAGAGCCGTTCGGTGGTGGCCGTCGCTTACGCCGAGGGCGTGCGCGGTGTGGACGGCGAGACGGGGCGCGAGCTGTGGCGCACGGCGTTGCAGGGGCGGCCGGCGGGCGGCACGGTCGCGCAGATGCAGGGCGATGCGGGCGCGGCCGAGTTCACCATCGCCACGACCGACCCCGACATGCTCTACGTGCTGGACACAAGGAAAGGCAGCATCGTTTCCAAAACGAAACTGAGCGGGACGATCATCGGCGCTCCGATTCCTTTCCGGCACGGCGACGTTCACGGCGTCGCCTACGCGCTCGACAACCGCCAGTTGGACATACGCCGACGCGACGGCTCAGTCGTGCGCGCGATCAAATTCGACGTGTCGTTCACGACGCCGCCGCTGGTGATCGCGACGCCGCAGAGCACGCTCGTCGTCATCGGCACAGAGCACGGCCTGATCTTTTTTGAAGGCTCGGAACTGAAACCGCTCGGCCGCATCACCACGGAAAAGGACTCGCCGCGCGGGCGGCTCGCCGCCGCCGACCTCGACAACGACGGCACGTTTGAAATCGTGATGGTGACGAAGAACGGGCGCGTCGCCGTGATCAGCGCGACGGGCAAAGTCAGTTGGGCGTCGGAAGGCGCGACCGACGCTTACATGGCGACGTTCGCCAATTTGAACAACGACGGCGTGCTCGACGTGATCGCCGCCGCCGGCACATCTTTCGCGCTGGGCTTCTCCGGCCGCGACGGCACACTGATCTGGCGCGCGGACGAAAACCCGAAAGCCGGCGCTCCGACCGGCGATGGGACGTTGCGCACGCTGACCGCCTCGTTTTCGACAACGGGTGCGCCGCTCCTGATCGGCGGAGACACCAACCGCTCTGCCGTACGCGCCGTCGGCTTGCCGGTCGCCGCGAGCAATGCGGCGGTGAAATAAACGGGACAGTGGTTTCGAGCCGGTTGAGATACGAGACGGTGAACGCGAATTGATGATCTGGGGGATAGCTCTGACGCTGTTTGCGGTCTGGCTGCTCGGCGTGCTGCTCGGAAAAGGCGGCTTCATCCACGTGCTGCTGCTGTGCGCCGTGGCCGTGGCCGTGGTGCAGTGGATGGCCGAACATCGCGCGGGGCGTCGCTAGGGCGCGTGGCGCGCGCGTCGGGTAAGGACAGCCACGCGAGGCCGCAAGGGAAGTTTTGGCGGCCTCTTTGCCGAGCGGCGCGGCAACTCTCGCGGGCGAACCGCGCATCCATTCAAAGCGACAACTTGCGCTCTCCCGTGCCCGCACTATTCGCAAGCGCACAGCTTTCCAATAAATCTTGAGAGGCCAAGTCAAATGAAGTATCCCCGCACACAGGAAAACTCGCCCGCACACTCGCACGGAAATTTGCTCGAAAAACTGCTCCGGGGCGTGTTGGTGTCGCTGCTCCTGCTCGCGTCGCTTGCCCCGGCGGTCGTGGCGCAGAGCGACATGCAGCGTGAGACGGTCGCCATCACCTACCCGCTCGATCAAAGTGTATCCGTCCGCTTTCGCGGCACGACGCGGCTGCCGCGCCTGACGGGCGAGGCCAAAGTTCGTCGCACCGGCCGGCGCGGCACGCGCGTCGAACTCAGTCTCAAGAACCTGCCCCGCGCCATCGAAGTCGGCGGCGTCTACACGACCTTCGTGCTCTGGGCGATCACGCCCGAAGGCCGCGTTGATAACCTCGGCGAGATCAAGCGCAGCGGCAGCTTCATCATCAACTCCAAACTCGACGTGACCACGCCGCTCCAAACCTTCGCCATGATCGTGACGGCCGAGCCGCACTTTCTCGTGCGCGGGCCGAGCCGCGCCGTGGTGTTGGAAAACCTGCCGCCGAACAATCCCGGCGAGGCCACGGTCGCCACGGCCAACGTCCGCTATCTCGGAAACGCCAGCGACTATCTGAACAGCAGCCGCGTGCCCGAAATTGCCGACGCCGACTTCATACGCACGCCCGCTTCGCTGCTCGGCGCGCGTCAGGCCGTCAATCTCGCGCGTTTCGCCGGGGCTGACCGCGACGCCGCGAACGAACTCAAGTCGGCCACGGATCAACTCGAAATCGCCGAGAACAAGTGGCGTCTGAAACAGCCGGAGGAAGAGGTTGATATCGAGGCGCGGCTGGCGACGCGGCTGGCGACGAACGCCGAAGAGATGGCCGAATCACGCAAGGCCGCACGCCAGCGGCGCGAAGAGATCGCGCGGCGCGATTCGGCCGTGCGCGAAGCGGAGCGTTCCGCCGATTCGGCCTCGCAGGAAGTGGCTAACTTGCGCACCGCGCTCCAGCGCGAAGAGCGCGCGCGCGAACTATCGGATCGCGATCTGTCGAACGCCAACCAGCAGGTGCGCGAACTGAGGATGGAGGTCGCGCGCCTGCGCGACGAGTTGCAAAGTGTGCGCTCGGAATCCGAAGAGGCGAGGTTGAAACTCGCGCGCATAGAGGGCGAGCGCAGCGCCGAGATTCAACGACAGGAAGCGCAGCAACGCATGGCGCAACAACAGCAAGCGGCCGTCGCGCTCAAGCAGACGCTCGCGCGCTACGGCACTGTGCGCGACACCGGGCGCGGCGTCACGCTCGTTCTCGCCGACAACCTGTGGACGGGCGCGCGCGCCGCGGAACTCGCCCCGGCGGCCTCGGCCACCATTGAGCCGCTCGCCGCGCTCCTCGCCAACAATCCAGACTTTCAAATTCTGATCGAGGTCTATTCCGACAGTCGCGGCGACGGCGCGCTCCTGCGTCAGTTGACACAGGAGCGCGCCGATGCGCTGGCGGGTCGTTTGACAGCCGCCGGGATCGAGAACGGCCGCGTACAGGCGACGGGCATGGGCACCGATAACCCCGTGGCCTCCAACAGCACGCCCGCCGGCCGTCTGCGCAACCGCCGCACAGAGATCACGCTCGTCCCCATTCAGGCCAGCGCCGTCTCCAACTGAAAAAGACGTAAATCGTAAATCGTAAATCGTAAATAGAAGAAAGCAGGTTTTGCTTTTTCTATTTACGATTCACGATTTACGATTTACGTCTTTCTTCTATTCACGATTCACGATTTACGATTTACTATTCCCCCATGTCGCTGCTCGAAGTTCTACAACTCGTCGGCTACAGCATGGGCGCGGTCTTGACGCTGTGGATGAGCGTGCTGCTGGCGCGGCAGCGAAGCGCGCTGGAGCGGGTCGAACGTGTCCTGCTGGCTCTCGCCGTCGGCATCGGCGTCTGGCATGCGAGTAACTTACTGCTCACGCTGCGCGCCCTGCTCGGCCTCGACCCGGAGCATTGGTCGGGCGCGCTGCGCGTGGCCGACACGCTCGCCGTCACCAGCATCACCATCTCCTATTCTTTACTGCTCCACGTCCACCTGCATCTCTGGGCGCGCGCGCAGATGCGCGACTTCACACGCTTCGAGCGGGCGCGCGTCCTGATGTCTTACATCCCGGCGGTCTTTCTCGTCGTCGCCATCCCGCGAATCTGGTCGGGCGCATACGCGCCGATGCTGGAGAAGTTGAACTTCTTCGTGCTGCCCTTTGGCGTCTGGGCGACCTACGTGCTCGCCCTCATCGCCGGAACCGACCTGTTGCTCGCGCGCGCTTCCCGCTCGCGCACCGAGCGACGCCTGATGCAAACGCTCTCCGCTTCGTTCGTCGGCATTGCGCTGCTGCTTTTGGCCGCCTACGCGCTCGGCGTCGGGCGCGGGACGGTCGCCGGTCACTACCTGCAAACTCTCGCCAATCTCGGCTCGCTGCTCCCGACCGCGCTCATCGCCTATCACATCTATCGCTATCGTTATCTCGAACTCATCATCAAGGAGAGCCTCGTCGTCGCCTCGTTCGCGGCGGTCGTCCTCGTCGTCTATCTCTACGGCATACGCACGCTCGCGCTCTCGCTGACGGCGCGCTACAGCCTGCGCGCGAGCGCCGTGGAATCGCTGCTCGTGCTCGCCTTCGCGCTCGTCGTCGCCCCCTTGCGCGCGTGGCTCGACAAACGTTTTCACAAACTCTTCGAGCGCGAAGCCTCGATCTACCGCGACGTGCTGGCGCGCATCGGCGCGCAGGCCGGAAGCTATAAACAGTTGCCCGAACTGCTCCGCTTCATAGAGGAACGCACAGCGCGCGAACTCGGCCTGCGCCGCGTGTACTTCTACGTGCGGCCGTCTCATCTCTCACCGGCGGACGAGGAAGGGCACACGGGCGAGGCCTCGGCCGTTGAGCAGGGCGCGTGGGAAGAGGCCGTGTTGGAGTTGGCGACGGAAAACGCGGGCGATGTGCTCGTAGATGTGAAACCGTTGCGCGAGCACGGCTTCGAGATGGCGTATCTGCTGCGGCGCGAGCACAAGTCGCTCGGCCTGATGCTCGTAGACGCCGCGCCCGACGCTTTGACGACCGACGTGCGGGCGGTGCTGGAAGTGTTGGCCGGGCAGGTCACGCTCACGCTCGAAGACTATCGCCTGATCGAAGAGAACGTGCGGCTCGAACGCCAACTCGCGCAGGGCGAACGGCTCGCCGCGCTCGGACAGATGGCCGCCGCCGTCGCACACGAAGTGAAGAACCCGCTCTCCGCCATCAAGTCCATCGCACAGGTGATGCGCGAAGACGAGAGGCTCTCCACAGAGTATGCGCGCGACCTCGACCTCATCGTCGGCGAGACCGACCGCCTGAACCGCAGCGTCACGCAACTGCTCAACTTCGCGCGCCACGCGCCGCCCGCCGGTCAGCCTACGCGCGCCGACGAACTCGCGCGCGGCGTCGTCGAACTTTTTCGCGCCGAGGCTGAAAGTAAAAATATTCAGATCGAACTACGCGCGGAGGCGCGCCAATCACTCGACGGCGCGCAAGCTTCGGCCGTGCGCGACGCGCTCTCCAATCTTTTGTTGAACGCGCTGCAAGCGACGCCTGCGGGCGGGCGCGTCTCGGTCGAACTCGCGGCGGAGGACGGCGAATTGCTCTTCGCTGTGACTGACGAAGGCTCCGGCGTGCCCGCCGAATTACAGCGGCGCATCTGGGAGCCTTTCTTCACCACGAAGCAGCGCGGCACGGGACTCGGCCTCGCCATCGTGCGCAAGCGCATCGAAGACGCCGGCGGGCGGGTGCGGCTTGCGCCGCAGGCGAAGGGTGGCGGCGCGCGTTTTGAACTCCGCGTGCCGCATGCGGGCGCGACGGCGGCGGAAACATTGGCCGCGCAGGTTTATTAACAGAGGCGACGAGAAACTCTATGACGCAAAAAAGATCGGCCGATGCTGTGATCAAAGTGCTCATCGTGGATGACGAAGAGGCTGCGCGTTACGGCGTGCGCCGCGCCCTCTCCAGTTTCGGTTACGAGATCGCAGAGGCGGGAAGCGTGGGCGAAGCACGCGCGCAGTTCGAGCAGAGCGCGCCCGATCTACTGCTCCTCGATGTGAATTTGCCGGGGCAGAGCGGTCTGGAATTCCTGCGCGAACTGAACGAAGGTGAGGAGGCGCAAGTGTATGCCCCGCTCGTCATCCTGATCACCGCGCACGGCTCGGAGCGCATGGCCGTCGAAGCGATCAAGACGGGCGCGTATGACTACCTCTCGAAACCGTTTGAAGTTGAAGACCTGCGTCTCGTCGTCAAGAACGCCGTCGAGATGATCAAGCTGCGGCGCGAGAATCAACAATTGCGCGAGCGCATGAGACTCGAAGGCGCGGCGCACGGCACGCTCATCGGCAATTCCGAATCCATGCGGCGCGTGCGCTCGCTCATCGAAAAAGTTTCCGAGACGGACGCGACCGTGCTCGTGCGCGGCGAGTCTGGGACGGGCAAGGAACTGGTGGCGCGCGAAATCCACGAGCGCAGCACTGCGCGGCGGCGCGGCGCGTTCGTCGCAGTCAACTGCGCCGCGCTGCCTTCGGAGTTGATCGAGTCGGAACTGTTCGGCCATGAGAAGGGAGCGTTCACAGGCGCGACGGCGCGTCGGCAGGGGAAGTTTGAACAGGCCGACGGCGGCACGCTCTTCCTCGACGAGATCGGCGACATGAGCGCGAACGTGCAGGCCAAACTTTTGCGCGCGCTGGAAGAGAGACGCATCGAACGGCTCGGCGGCGGCGCAGAGTCCATCCCGGTTGACGTGCGTATCGTGAGCGCGACGCACCGCCCGCTCGAACAGGAGATAGAGCGCGGAAATTTTCGCGCCGACCTATTTTATCGTCTCCGCGTCGTGACGGTTGACATAGACCCCCTGCGAGCGCGCCGCGAAGACATCCCCGCGCTCGCAGAGTCGTTCATACGGCTCGCCGCCGAGCGGTACAAGATGCCCCTGCGCACGATTGCCCCGGCGGCCATGCGTCGGCTCGTCGAATACGACTGGCCGGGCAACGTGCGCGAACTCAAAAACGCGGTCGAGCGCGCGATGGTGCTCGCAGAGGGCGACGAGTTGACGGCGCGCGATTTGCCCGAAGAGATTCGCGCCAGCCCGGATAAGGCGAACGCCGACGCGCCGCGACAGGCATCCGGCGAGAGCGAGGGCACGGGCGACGATCTGCCCGTCCCGTTCACGGCGGATTTCCGCGCCGACCGGCGGGAGTTTGAGCGACGCTACATCACACGCTGTCTGGAAGAGACGGGCGGCAACGTCACGCGCGCCGCCACCATCCTCGGCATGCACCGCCAATCGCTGCAACACAAACTGCGCGAACTCGGTCTCGCGCGTCGCTATGTCACACTCGACGGCGACGCCGCCGCCGCGCCGGCCGCGGATAAATCCGACAACTAGGTCTGGAACAAAAACCTCGTCCCGCTCACGTGACTATGGTTTCGATCCTCTTCAATGGCCGCAGTGATTACCTCTGCTCGGGAAGTTTGAGTAAGAAGCCCTCGCGGCGGATGCCCTTCATGCAGGAAGTGTCCAACCCTTTCGTATTCCCTCGATTGATAAACTCGGTGATGAGGTTTTGGACGCAGTCGATCCCGTTGAGGCCGTTGAAACCGTGGCCGCCGTGCGGGACGACGAGGTGCAGGCTATTGGGAAGAAGTTTGGCCGCCATGTCGCCGTAAGCGGGCGGAGTTACAGGGTCCCACTGGCCGGTGACAATCAGCGCGGGCGCGTCGGATCGCGTGGGCTTGGCGTAGTCTTTGGGAACCTCTCCGCGTGGCCAGAGGGCGCAGGCGGCGCGTTGCTGGCGGAGCCGGTAGTCGCCTAGAAATGTGTGCGCTGCGTTGCGCTCGCCTTCGCCGGGTTTGATCCACGGCAGGTCTTCGGCGCAGGTCACGGATAGATACATGCCGTTGTTGCCGGTGGCGACGAGCCGGCGGCGAAAAAAAATTGCGGCTTCGGCCAGCGGCGCGAAGTCGCCCTGAGCGGCCAGATGGATGTAGAGGGGAATGCGGCTCGCCGCGTCCGACTGGTAGAGCATGTAGCGGAGAGCTTCCCCGGCGAGGTCGCGTGAGAGCGAGACGCGCGTGGCGGCGCGGGTCTGCGGGTGCTTCACGGAAACTTCGACAGCCCCGCGCAGTAATCTTTCCAGCACCGCCTTCGCCTCGGCACGCAAATTGGGGAAGGCGGCGCGACAGGCCGCGTCCGCGGCGCACTCGTCCAAGACCCCGTTGAGAGCGCGCTCGGTGTGCTGCGGGAAATCACGCGGCATAAACTGGCCTGTGAGCGAGACGCCGTGCAGGACGACCGTGCGGACGTGTGCGCGATAACGTTTCAGATAGACCTGTGCGGCGCGCGTGCCGTAGGAACCGCCGAAGATATTAATACGCTCATAGCCGAGTGCGGCGCGCACCTCGTCCAGATCGTCCATCGCGATGGGCGTCGTGTAGAGTTTGAGGTCGGCTATGGGTTCTAAACGCTCGCGGCACTTGCGCACGTCTTCGAGCGGGAAGTATGCGCCCAGATAGCTTTGCAGGGATGAGGAGTCGAATAGCTCGCACTCAAGGGGGTTCGAGCCTCCGGTGCCGCGCTGATCCACAAAGACGAGGTCGCGTTGCTCACGAACCTTAGCAAAGTTCCGGGCGATGTAGGGCGCATCCTCCGTCGCGGACGAGCCGGGGCCGCCCGGGATGTAGAACAGGGGATCGGCCGCACGGTTCTGACCCGTAGCAGGGAAGACGACGACCTTGATCGCGATCTTGCGGCCGACCTTTGCCGCGCGGTTCTCAAAGACTTCATACGTCCCGCAGCGAACCTTCTCCTTCGTCCCCTGCCGCGCACCGGCCACCTCGCAAGGCTGGAGCGAGAGGACAGGGCTTGGAGGCCGCGCGCCCTTTTCCTGACTCAGAACAACCGTAGCAACCGACGCCGTGGCGCAAGCGAGAGCGCAGGCGAGGAGAAACCGGCGTTGAATGAACATAAGAACTCTCCTTACAGGCTGTGGTGTCGCGGACGGAGAGCTGATTTTAATTCAGCCACCGAAGAAAGCAACTTCCAGAGAGTCAAACGACGCCGATGATTCCAGTCAACTCAGACTGAGCGAAAGCGCAATGCCACGCCCACGCCGGATAAATCCGACAACTGACGGGAAGCTAAGACTAAGGGATGAGGGCGGAGGGATGAGGGATGAAGAAGAATTGATCCATTGAATCATTGCTTCATTGAATCAATGAACCGATGAATCAATGGATCAATTCTTCTTCGCTGGAACACCGCTTGCAATGAAGCCCTGTGAATATCTGCGCGGTCGGTCGCGGGACGTGATTGCGAGGGGGGCTTGATGAAAAGAGTTTCGCTGAAGTTTCGTGGGTTTACATTCTTCTTCCTGCTGGCACATCTGGTCGGGCTGCAACTACCGGCGCGAGCCTCTGTCGTCCCTGAGACGAATGAGGCGACAGTGCGCCATCTGATCATCTGCGTGGACGGGGTCGCGTTCGCGACGATTGAAGAGATGCGCGCTGAGGGTCGTTTCAAACTCTTCCGCGCGCCGTCGCGGATGATCGCGCCGTTCCCCAGTCTCACCAATCTCGCGCTCGGCGAGATTTTGAAACCCGCGGGCGCGAGCGAACCGCTCGGCTACGAGGACAACTACTTCGACACGACGAAGAACAAAATGCGCGGCGGCCTGCTCGACCGTTTTCGCGGCGGGCGATTCATCAAAGGCACGTTTCGCGAACTCTTCGATTATCACCCTTCGGCGATCAAGAGCGGTCTGGGCTATGCCGTCCCGCCCGTCAGCACTTACCTCGAATCCCTGACCGACATCGTGCGTTTGAAGCAGAAGTTTCGCGCGTCGCGCGAGCCGGTCTTCTTCGCCTACACGGGCGCGAGCGATTCGCTGGCTCACCTCGGCGGCGAACGCCTGCTCAAAAGTTTTCTCGTGCGGCTCGACGAGACGGTTAAAGACATCGTTCGCGACGGCGGCGGCCGCATCGAGGTCTCGATCTTTTCCGATCACGGCAACGACTTCAAAGGTTATCGCCGCGTCTCGCTGAAGTCCGCGCTCAGGCGGGCTGATTTCAAATTGGAGGATAAGATCAAGAGTGAGCGCAGCGTCGTGTTGCCGCAGTTCGGCCTCGTCGGCTGCGCCGTGATGTGGACGCGAGAGAGCAACGAGGCGCGTCTGGCCGCCGTCGTCTCGCGCGTGCGGGGAGTTGATTTCGCGGCCTATGAAAAAGAGGGCGTGGTCTACCTCCTCAACGAACGGGGCGCTGCGACTCTGGAACGGCGCGGCGAGCGTTTTCGCTATCGCGCGACGCAGGGCGACCCGTTTGAGTTTTCCACGGTCGTGGAATCTTTGCGGCGGCAGGGTAAAGTTGATGCAGAGGGTTTCGTGGCGGACGAAGATTGGTTTGCGGCAACGATTGAGAGCGCGCGCCCGGACGTGGTGCGGCGCGTCTTTGAAGGCGTGAGCGAGCGTGTGCAGCATCGCGCCAACGTCATCGTCAATTTCGCGGAAGGCTATTATACGGGCAGCGCGTCGCTCGACGTGTTCGCTTTCC
>DASVPS010000317.1:0-15370 GCA_036389555.1 Pyrinomonadaceae bacterium | reverse complement strand
AAAGAACTGGAAGCCATCCTTGACAAGGCCGTGAGAGGCATCAGCCTCGAACAGCCCGAGACGCACATTGTGGACGACGCGGCCTCGCGCGTCTGGGCACGCGTCGCCGGACAGGACTTGTCTGCGACTTCAACGGCGACGGCGTCGGAGCACATCAATAGCTGCTCCGATTTCCAGTCGCTCATTCCGTCTTACCTGCGCCGCGAGTTGTCGCCCGCACGCACGCTTCTTCTCGAAGACCACACGCAGGAATGTATCCCCTGCCGCAAGGCTCTGAAGGAAGCGCGCACCGGGCGCACCGCCGCCGTGCGCGCACAACTCAACACGCCCGCGCGCTCTTCGCAGACGAATTTCACTGCGTGGCGCTGGGCTGTGGCGGCTTCGCTCGTCGCGGCCGTTGCCATCGGCGCGTTGTTCTTCTCGAACCGCCTGCCTTCGGGCGGCGCGCTCGCCGCGACCGTGGAGAGCGCGAACGGCGCGCTCTACCGCGTGACCGACGCGGGTACGCTGGCGATGGTCGTCGGCGAAGAGATCGGCAAGGGCGTGCGCGTGCGCACGGCGAAGGATTCCGACGCCGTGGTGCGTTTGGCCGACGGTTCGCGCGTCGAGATGCGCGAGCGCGCCGAGTTCTCCATCACGGAGAACGGGCAGGGCGTGACGCTGCATCTGGATCGCGGCGACGTGATCGTCGAAGCGGCCAAGCAGGGCGCGGGTCATCTCTTCGTCGCCACGCCCGATTCGCTCGTTTCCGTCAAGGGCACGATCTTCGCGGTCGGCAGCGGCACGAAGGGTTCGCGCGTCTCGGTCGTAGAGGGCGAAGTTCACGTCAACCACGCGGGCGCGGATAAGGTTTTGTTGCCGGGCGACCAGACGACGACGGGCGCGAGCCTCGTCCCCGTAGCCGTCAAAGACGACATCGCCTGGAGCCGCAACGCTTCGCGCTACGCGAAGATGGTCACGGAACTCGCGGCCTTGCGCAAGGATGTCGCGCAACAGGTGCCGCACCCCGGCGTGCGCTATTCGACACGTTTCCTCGACCTCGCGCCCGAAGGCACGGTGCTCTATGCCGCGCTGCCTAACCTGGCGACGACGCTCGGCGAATCGCATCGCATCATGCAGGAGCGCATCGCGCAGAACCCCGCGCTCAGCCAGTGGATGAAAGAGCAGGAATCATCTTCGGCTCACGGGCCGGGGCTGAATCAGACGATGGCGCGCGTGCGCGAGTTCGGCCAGTACCTCGGCGACGAGATCGTCGTCACGGCGGGCACGAACGCGCAGGGCAACCCGGACGCCTTCCTCGTCCTCGGCGAGTTGAAGGACGCGCAAGGCTTCCGCCCGTTCCTCGAAAAGCAGATCGGCGATTTGAAGTCTGTGGATAAGGGTGCGCCCAAAGTCAGCATCATTGACGACCCGAGCGCGGCGAGCGCGACTGCGCCGGCCGCAACCACTGCCACTAAGACCAACAGCAATAAGAAGGTGGCGAGCAAAGTCCTTAACAGCAACGAACTGTACATCTGGATTCGCGAAGACTTCTTCGCGGCCTCGCCCAAACTGGAACAGCTGCGCGCGCTTCAGGCCACCATCAACGCGCCCGGCACGAACCGCTTCGCAGGCACGCCGTTCTACTCGCGCATCGCCGACGTGTACAAGGAAGGCGCGGGGCTGATCGTCGCCGCCGACCTCGAAAGAGTCATCGCACAGGCGACGAGCGACGCCGCGAAAGTCGGCGGCCAGCAACGTCTCGACCTCTATCGTCAGACGGGGCTGTTGAACCTCAAGCACTTCGTCGTCGAACAGAAGGAAGTGAAGGCCAAGACGCAGAGCCGCGCCGTGCTCTCCTTCAACGAACCGCGCCGCGGCATCGCCTCCTGGCTGGCCGCGCCGGGGCCGATGGGCGCGCTCAAGTTCGTCTCGCCCGATGCGAACGTGGCGACGGCATTCGTCGTCAAAGAGCCGACCCTGTTGGTTGACGACCTGCTCGGCTTCATGGAGACCGCTTCGCCCGATTTGCGCAAACGCCTGCGCGAACTCGAAACGCAGAACGGTCTTGACCTCAAACGCGACTTCGCCGCGCCGCTCGGCGGTGAGTTCGCCTTCGCCATCGACGGCCCCGTGCTCCCCACGCCTTCGTGGAAGATGATCATGGAGGTCTATGACCAGAAGCACTTGCAAGGGACGTTCGAGAGCGTGGTCGGAAAGTTGAACGCATGGGCAGCCCAGCACGGCCAGAAGGGTCTGACCCTGACGGCTTCGGGCGGCAGTCCGAACATCTACACGCTGCGCTCGGTGGATTTCGGCCTCGAAGTTCACTACACGTTCGCGGAAGGCTACCTGATCGCCGCGCCGACGAGCGCGCTTCTGACACGCGCCTTGCAGTATCGCGAGTCGGGCGTCTCGCTCGTGACCTCGACGCGCTTCACGTCGGCCTTGCCCGAAGACGGCAACACGAACTTCTCCGCCGTCTTCTATCACAACCTCGCGCCGCTCCTGCAACCGCTGGCCGGAGCCGTCGGGGATCGGGCGAAGTCGCTCAGCGAGGAACAGCAGAAGGCCATCGCCGCCTTCGCCGCGAACACTCAGCCGACGCTGGCCTACGCCTACGCGCAGGGCGACCGAATCACGCTTGCGGCCAACACAGAGGGCGGCCCATTCGGCCTCAGCCCCGGCAGCCTGCTCGGCCTGCCGAACTCCTTCGCCATGCAGCACATCCTGATGGAAGCGATGGATGGCAAGGGAGATAAGAGCGGCGCGCAGCAGAAGAAGTAAGCCACGACGCGACGCGCGCACGGCCGGTTGCCGAATGCAATCGGCCGTGCGCGCTTCCGTCAAAGTTGACTACCAACCGCAGAGAGAAAGCAGTAAGGAGTCATCATGAAACGCCGAACTATCATCACCCTGGGCTTGAGCGTGTGTCTGTTGTTGACGCTCGCTGCGTGCAAAAGAAGTCATCGCCCGTCAACGGCTCTGACGGTGGCCGCCGAGCGCGGCGACGCGGCGCTCGTCAAACAACTCATCGCCGAGGGCGTTGACGTGAACCAGAAAGATCAGGCGGGCTACACCGCCCTGATGTGGGCGGCGCGCAACGGCAACACGGACATCGCCAAAGCCCTCATCGATGCGCGCGCCGACATGAACGCGCGCGATTGCGCCACCAACGGCTGGACGCCCCTCATGCACGCGATCCACAAAAATCAGAACGGGGTGGCGAATCTGTTCATCGAGCGTGGCGCGGACGTGAACGCGAAGGCGGGCGACTGCCGCGAGCAGAATGATAACAGCGGGGCGACCGCGCTCGCTTATGCCGCAGGCAACGACAACCCAGAGATCGTCAAAGCCCTGCTCGCCAAAGGCGCGAACCCTTACGGCATGCACGGCTCGGCAAGCGTGCTCTCGAACGCCGTCGGCGGCTTGATGGACGTTGACCGCCTGACGAATGGTAAATGCCCGACCGAGACCGTCAAGGCGCTGCTTGAGCGCGCGCCCGATCTGAACTTGCAGGGCGATGTCTGGGATCGCAAGGCGGTCTTCTTAGCCAGACAGAAAGGCTGCACGGAACTTCTCGCCATGCTCGAACAAAGACAGAGCATGCTGGGCGTCAATCAGGGCGGCAGCCGCCTCGGTTCGCATCTCGTCAAAGTCTCGCCGGCCTGCTGGACGAACGAGGGTTCGTCGAGCATGGGAAGCAAGCACAGCTTCTTCTGCGGCGACACGACGGTCGTCATTGACGCGGAGAAGCTGACGGTCAACGGCCAGAACTACGGCACGTTGAAGCAGGGCGACACAGTGGAAGTCGAAGGCGGCAAGGTGCGCGTCAACTCCACGGAGATTGCCGCGAACGGGATGGTCGCGAGCAACTGATCGATCAAATATCTGCGGCGAATTAACCGGAGCAGTGCGGCGGGTTGAATTCACCGCCGCGGACACGAAAGGACACGGAGCTGGCACGGAGAAACGGCTGATGTTATTGCCGTCTTTCTCCGTGCCTCTGTGTGCTCTCTCGTGTCTGCGGCGGTGGGTGTTTTTCTTTTCACACACTTCAGTCGCTTCTTTGCAAAACCTTTCTCACGCATAGAACTTTAACTCTCATCGAAGCGTTATTCTTCAACGGAACATTAGCCGTCGCCTGTGTCGTATCAGGTCTCGAATTTGTTTGAAGTCGTCGGGCGAATGTCGTATAAAGCGAACTACTCTTCAGAGTCGGTTCGCGCGCTTCCCAACTTTGTCTCAAACCGGAGCCGACCGAGGCTTCCACTCATTATGAATCCAGTTATCGAACTCGACGGTCTGGGCGTGGCATTCGGCAAGCGCCACATCCTCCAAGACCTGCGCGGCACCCTGAACGGGCGCGCCATCGGTCTGCTCGGCCCGAACGGCGCGGGCAAGACCACACTCATCCACACGCTGCTCGGCTTCCACCCGGCGACCGCCGGGACGGCGCGCATCTTCGGCCAGGACATCAGCACGGACGCCCGGCGGATTCGCTCGCTCATCGGCTACATGCCGGAGCGCGATTCCTTCATCGCCAAGATGACGTGCGTCCACTTCGTGCGGCTCATGGCCGAACTCTCCGGCATGCCCTCGGACGCCGCGCTCGAACGCGCGCACGAGTCGCTTTTCTACGTGGGTCTCGGCGAAGCGCGCTATCGCACGCTCGACACCTACTCGCTCGGCATGAAGCAACTCGCCAAACTCGCGCAGGCCATCGTTCACGGCCCGAAGCTCATCATTCTCGACGAGCCGACCAACGGCCTCGACCCGCCGACGCGCCTGCGCATGATTCGCCTCATACGCGAGATACGCGACAGCGGCGAGGCGCGCATCATGCTCTCGTCTCACCTGTTGCGCGACGTGGAGGAATGTTGCGACGAGATACTCGTTTTGAAGGACGGGCGCATCGCCGCCAACTGCAATCTGGAAGAGGAGCGCAAGGCCAACCGCAAGTTCATCGAACTGGAGATGCGCGGCGACAATCGCTCCTTCGCAGAGGCGGTCGGGCGTCTGGGCTGCGAGTATGCCTTCACGAACGAGCGACGGCTGAAACTGGTTTTGCCCGAAGGCGTCGAGATACGCGACCTCTACCGGATCGCCGCCGAGCGCGAAGTGCAGATACGCCGGCTGAACTACAAGCGCGACTCGCTCGAAGACATCTTCCTCAAGGCGATGGAGGACGGCGCAACCAACACGACGACGGCGGGCGCGGCAGGAGGTAACGGTAATGGCAGTTTATGAGCATGGCTACAAGCCCTACGCGGGCATTTTAACGCCGGAGTGGTCGCGCTTTCTCATACTCCCGCGCCACGCCTACCGGGATACGTTCCGGTCGAAATTTTTCATCGCGTTCTTCGCGGTCTGTTTCATCTACCCGCTCGTCGCGGCGATCCTGATCTACCTGCATCACAACGTCAACGCCCTCTCGATGATGAAACTCGACATCCGCGAACTCGTGCCGATCAACGCCTCTTTCTTCCATGCGTTCATCACCACGCAGTGCTCGCTCGGGTTCTTCCTGACCGTGCTCATCGGGCCGCCGCTCATCTCGCGCGACCTCGCCAACAACGCGCTGCCGCTCTACCTCTCGCGCCCCTTCACGCGCAAAGAGTACGTCATCGGCAAGATGTGCGTGCTCCTGATCCTGATCTCGCTGATCACGTGGGTGCCCGGCCTGCTGCTCTTTCTCCTGCAATCTTACCTCGAAGGCGCGGGCTGGCTGGGACAGAATTTGCGGCTGGCGGGCGCGATCTTCCTCTCCAGTTTAGTGTGGATCGTCGTGCTCGCCATCGTGTCGCTGGCCGTCTCGGCATGGCTCCGTTGGCGGGTCGTGGCGTCGGGCGCGTTGCTCGGCATCTTCTTCATCCCGTCGGCCTTCGGCGAGATCATCAACGAGTTGTTCCGCACCCGCATCGGACACCTCATCAGCATCGGCGCGATCATGAACTCGCTGTGGCGCGGCCTCTTCGGCCTGTTCCAGCGGGAGAGCGGATACATACGCGGGACATCGAACGGCCGCCCTATCGACATGACGTTCTACGAGCCGCCGCTCTGGTCTTCGTGGCTCATGCTCGCGATCTTCTGCGGGTTCTTCGTGTTGCTTCTGATGCGCAAGGTGCGCGCCTACGAGGTGGTGAAATGACGACGGCAGCAGCAACGGCAACCGCAACGGCGGCGGCGCGCACCGCAGAGCAGATGATCGTCTTTGAGGACGTGTCGAAGTTCTACGGCGAAATACTCGGCGTCAACCGCGTCAATCTCTCCATCGCGCCGGGCATCACGAGTCTCGTCGGGCCGAACGGTTCGGGCAAGACCACCCTGATGAACCTGATGACCGGACTTTTGAAGCCGACGCGCGGGCGCATCAGCGTGCTCGGCACAAACCCCGGCGACCCGGAAGAGCTATTCCGCAAGGTCGGCTATTGCGCGCAGTTCGACTCTTTCCCGCGCGGCGCGACCGGCAGAGAGTTCATAGAGTTTTACCTGCGCACGCACGGGGCGACGGGGCGCGCCGTCGAGAACCTGACGCACCAGGCGCTTGAGCGCGTCTCGATGCTCGAGGCGGCGGATCGCAAAGTGGCCGGTTACAGCAAGGGCATGCGCCAGCGCATACGCCTCGCGCAGTCAATCGCGCACAACCCGGCCGTGCTCATCCTCGACGAGCCTCTGAACGGCCTCGACCCGATGGCGCGCGCCGAGATCATACGCCTCTTCCGCCAACTCGCCGCCGAAGGGCTGTATCTCATCATCTCCAGCCACATCCTGCACGAAGTGGACATGATGTCGGACAGCGTCGTGCTCCTGAACAACGGCTACGTCGTCGCCGAGGGCAACGTCCACGGAGTGCGCGACGAGATCGTGGAGCAACCGATGCAGATTTTGATCCGCTGCGACCGCCCGCAGGCGCTCGCAGCGCGCGTCTTCGAGCAGGACGGCGTGGTCGAGGCGCGGCTGCACGAGGACAAACAGGGCTTGTTCGTGAAGACGCGGCGGCCTGACGAGTTTTACCTGCTCCTGAATCGCGTCGTGCTCGATGGCGACCTGCGCATCGAGTCGGTCGCGCCCGCGGACGACGACCTCAACGCGGTCTACCAGTATTTGATCAGTTCGGATGGAGGGCGATGATGAGTTCGCACATTGATTCGGTCGCGGCGACGCCGGCGGCAAAGGGCGCGCTGCCGTGGGGCTTGTGGGCGCAGCAGACGCTCGCCATCCTGAGCCTTGAGTTGCGGAAAAATTTCCTGAGCCGCCGCGCGTTGTTGATCTACGTGCTCGCGGCGCTGCCGGTCTTCCTGCTGTTCCTCCTCGCGATCCTGCCGCCCGACTTTGACGATTGGCGCAACTTCGGCGGGCTGAGCGAGGTCTTTTCCATGATCTACAACACGCTCATCCTGCGCGCCGTCGTCTTCTTCGGCTGCGCGTGGATTTTCATGAATTTGTTCCGCGGCGAGGTGGTTGACCGGAGTTTACATTACTACTTCCTGTCGCCGATCAGGCGCGAAGTTCTGGTCGTCGGCAAATACCTGTCGGGACTCGTCACGGCAATCGTGCTCTTCGGCCTGACGACGCTCCTCTCGCTCTTCATGCTCTACTTCCCGCGCTTCTCAGAGGAAAGCACGCGCTACTTTTTCGAGGGCGCGGGCGGCAAGCAGGCGCTCATCTATCTCGGCATCACGACGCTCGCCGTCGTCGGCTACGGCGCGATGTTCCTGATCGTCGGTCTCTTTTTCCGCAACCCCATCATCCCCGCGCTGCTCATCTACGGCTGGGAGTGGATCAACTTCCTGCTGCCGCCCCTGTTCAAAAAAGTGAGCGTCATACACTACCTGCACTCGCTGATGCCGGTGCCGATGAGCGATGGGCCGTTCGCCGTGTTGGCCGAGCCGACGCCGGCGTGGGTCTCCATCCCCAGCCTCCTCATCTTCACCCTGATTGTCCTCGCGCTGGCCGGTTATCACACGCGCCGGATGGAGATCAGCTACGTCGGCGACTAGGAAAGATAGGAAAAGGGTAAGGGGAAAAGGTAAGAACCTGAAAGCAACTCGCGGCGCATCGCCTTGCTTTCACTTTTACCTTTCCCCCTTACCCTTTTTCCTTTACCCTTTGACTTCTATCTCCCACACATTTCCGTCCGTCGGCCTGACCGTGATCTGAACGTCGAGAAACGTCTTGATGATTTCGATGTTGGTCGTCGTGTGCAGAGAGGGCTGGCCGGTCGCGTATGAGCCGCCGCCCGCGAGCGCGAGCGGGATGAGCAGTTGATCGGCGAGGTGTTCGCCGACGGGCGCGCCCGCGTCGAGATACGCGCGCGCCTCTGCGGCCGCGCGCTCGGCCACCGTCTCGGCGCGCACGCCGCGCTCGCCGATGCCGGTGAAGACTTCCGTCAGGTGTTCGCTCTCGATCTCAAGCGTCAGCACGTTGCCGGGGCTGAGTGCGTTGTAAGACGTTTCGACGCGCAACTCGTCGCCCGCGCTCTCGCCCCAACCGAGTTGTTCTGCGACGACGCCCAACTCGCGTTCCCCGACCGTCGGCGGCAGTTTGACGACGAGCGCGCGGGCGCGACGCGCGGTGATCGAGCCGCGCGTGAGCAGTTGGAGCGGCGTGAGTTTGCTTGCGGGTTCGACGAGCGCGCGGAAGCGCCCGCCGCCCGGCGGGTAAAAGCCGTAGCGTTCGAGTTCGGTGGTGACGTGCGCGCCCATGCGATTGATGAGCGGCAGAAAAGCTTTGACGATGAATTCGTAGGGCGGCGCGTGGACGTTGTGTGTGCCGCCTTCAAAGGCGAGCGTAGAGGGCGCGGAAGCGATCATCAGGGGCGGCAGGATCGTCTGCAGGACGAGCATGGTGCTCCCGGCCGTGCCGATGGGAAAAGAGTAGTCGCCGGGCATGACCCGGCCGGGGTGGAACGTGAACGCGGTCGCGCCGACGGCCGCGCCTTCCACCTCTGCGCCGCCGATGGTCGCGGCGGCGCGAACGCCCGTGACGTGTTGCCTTTGCAGGCCGGGCTTCTCGCGGCGCGCGCGGACGTTGTAAATGCGGAAAGGTTCTCCGGTGATGAGCGAGAGCGCGAGCGAGGTGCGTATGATCTGCCCGCCGCCCTCGCCTTGTGAACCGTCAATCGTGAGCATGGCGAGCCAATTGTAGCGCATGCCCGCGCGCTTTTCTCAGAGCGCGCCCGCCTGTTGTACTCTTGAACCGTGACCACCGACGCCAAACAGATCGTGCTGCGCTTCGACGCGGGGACGCTCCTCCTTGACGGAGTTGAACGCGACGCGGCCGACGTGCCCGCGCCCTTTCGCTGGGACGAGCGCGTACGGCGCTGGCGTTCGCCCGCGCTCGCCTATCGTCACATCGTCAAGGCGCTCACACGCCGGGGCACAGCCTTCGAAGATCAGGCGCGCGCCTATCATCAATTCGATTTCCCGACAAAGTTCACGGTCGAGCCGCGCCCCTACCAGCAAGAGGCCATCGCCGCTTGGCGAAAGGCCGAGCGTTGCGGCGTCGTAATACTTCCGACGGGCGCGGGTAAAAGTCTCGTCGCGCAGATGGCGATTGAACAGACACAGCGTTCGACGCTCGTCGTCGTGCCTACGATTGACCTGATGAATCAATGGTACGACCTGTTGCTCTCTTGCTTTCAGGCGGAGGTCGGACTGATCGGCGGGGGCTTCTTCGAGATCGGCGCGCTGACGGTGACGACCTATGCCTCGGCCTTCCGTTTCATGGAACGGCTCGGCAACGAATTCGGCCTCGTCATCTTCGACGAATGCCATCACCTGCCCGGCGACGTGTTCCGTTATGCCGCGGAGATGTCGCTCGCCCCCTTTCGCCTCGGCCTGACCGCCACGCCCGAACGCGCCGACGGCGCAGACGAGATGCTCGAAGAGTTGATCGGCCCCACCGTCTACCGGCGCGAGGCGCGCGAACTCGCGGGCGAATATTTGTCCGATTACAGCGTCGTGCGCCTGCACGTCGAGATGAGCGCGGCGGAGCGCGCGGCTTACGAAGCGGAGCGCGCCGTCTTCAAAAGTTTTCTCCAACAGAAAAACATACGCCTGAGCAGCCTGCGCGGCTGGCAACTCTTCATCGCCGCTAGCGCGCGAAGCCAGGAGGGACGGCGCGCGATGATGGCCTACCGCGAATCGAAGCGGATTGCGCTCGGGACGGACGCGAAGTTGCGCGTGCTCTCGGAACTGCTCAAGCGACACAGGCGCGACCGCGTGCTCATCTTCACCGCCGAGAACGAAATGGTTTATCGCATCTCCGAGCAGTTTCTCATCCCCGCCATCACGCATGAGACGAACGTCAAGGAGCGGCGCGAATGGCTCGCCGCCTTCAACGCGGGCGACGTGCTGGCGCTCGCCACGTCGAAAGTTTTGAACGAGGGCGTAAACATCCCGGCCGCCTCCGTCGCCGTCGTCCTCTCCGGCTCCGGTTCGACGCGCGAGCACATCCAGAGACTCGGCCGGATACTGCGCAAGCAGCCCGACAAAGAAGCGACGCTCTACGAGGTCGTCACCCTCGACACGACGGAAGAGGGCATCAGCCGACGCCGGAGCGGCGAGCAGTTTCGCGCGAGCGCGGGGCGAAGCGAAAGCCGGAGTTTATTGAGCGACCTGTAATCTATGTTGACCTCCGACCTCGCACTCAGCCGGCAGCGCGGCAATCAAATCCGGCCGCTCTACATCGAGCCGGAAGACGACGGCTGGCTCGCAGCCGCCTCCGCCCTCATCGAACTCTTCCGCGAGCATCGCGGCTGCACGCGCGCGGAACTCGACGCCGCGCTCGAAGATTACGTCGGCACGGGGACGGACTACAAAATCCTGCGCGGCCTGATCAAGTTGTTGTCGGATCGGACGGAGTTTGCGGCGGGCGTCGAAGTCGTCCCCGCGGATTTGCGCCGCGCAGTCTTCCTCAAGGCGCGCGGCGTGCATCCGGCGACCGATGAAGGCGCGCGCGCCGGTGTCATCGAAGAGGCGAGCAGGGAACTGGGCTGCGCGCCGGAGTTGGTGCGCGCGAACCTGTACGCCGACTTGACGAAGAACCAGCGGCTCGTCGAGTTTGAAGAGATAGAGGCGCGCGCGCTCCTCGAACTCTACAACGTGGCGCAGGCGCAGGCCTTACTTTATCGCTCGGTGCGGATGCGCCTGAGCATCGAGCCGCAAACGGCGGAAGGCTATCGCGAACTCTTCGGCGCGATTAAAGCCTACCGCCTGATTAACACGATCAAAGGCAGCGCGGCGAGCGGTTACGAAATCGAACTCGACGGCCCCGTCTCCATGTTTCATCGCTCGCAGAAGTACGGTGTGCAGATGGCCGTCTTTCTGCCCGCGCTCCTGTTGTGCAGGGGTTGGCGCATGCGCGCAGAGATCGCGCAGCGGCCGCACGGCATGGCCTTCTTCGAGATGGAGAGCGAACGCCACGGCCTGCGCTCGCATTACCTGTCGGTCACGCCTTACGAAAATCCCGTCAGGGAAAAACTGTTGAGCGCGTGGTCGCGTTTCGAGAGCGAGTGGACGCTCGAAGCGAGCGGCGAGATCATCAACCTCGGCGCGGGCGCGTTCATCCCCGACTTCGTGCTGCGACACAGGGAAGGGCGACAGGTCTATCTGGAGATTTTAGGTTTCTGGACACCGGCGCATCTGAAAGAACGTCTGCGAGAGTTCGCCGGAAGCGGGTTTCAAGATTACCTGCTTGCCGCCTGGGAAGAACTGCGCGGCAGCCGTGAGCCGTTGGTCTCTGCGCCCGCGCACACGATCATCTTCAAGCGTTCGCTCGACCCGGCAACGGTGGAGCTGGCAGTTAATAAACTGATCTCGGAAGACTAGAGAGGAAGACCGGCGGGCGCGCATGAAAACTTTCAATTTGTGCTTCCTGGGTTTCGGAAACGTCGGCCATGCGCTGGTGCGCGTGCTCCGCGAGAAGGCGGCGGCGATGCGCGAGGATTATGGCATCGAATGGCGCATCACGGGCGTGGCGACGCGCCGCATGGGATGGATCGCGTCGGCGGAAGGGCTGCCCGTCGAGTCGCTGCTGTCGGGCGAGTTCGCACGCGATGCTCCGCAAGGCGAACAAGCGCCGCCGGCGAACGTGCGCGAGTGGCTGGCGCGTGCGCGTTGCGACGTGTTGTTTGAGATCACGTCGCTTGAACCGCTGACGGGCGAGCCGGCCGTAGGGCATGTGCGCGCGGCGTTGGAGTCGGGCGCGCACGTCGTCACGGCGAACAAGGGGACTATCGTCCACGCCTATCGAGAGTTGGACGCGCTTGCGCGCGCACGCGGCCGGCGCTTTCTGTTCGAGGCGACGGTGGCCGACATGCCAGTCTTCTCGCTCTTTCGCGAGTGCCTGCCCACCGCGCGTCTCCTCGGCTTCCGCGGCATCTTCAACTCGACGACCAACATCATTCTCGAAGAGATGGAGCGTGGTCAGACGTTTGACGAGGGCGTGCGGCGCGCGCAAAGTCTCGGCGTCGCGGAGACAGACCCGGCCTACGACGTTGACGGATGGGATGCGGCGGTGAAGACGTGCGCGCTGGTAAACGTGTTGATGAATACGTCTTTAAGACTCGACGAGATCGAGCGGGAGGGGATACGCGGGCTGGACTCGGAGAGCGTGCGCGCGGCGCGTGCGGCGGGGAGACCCTATAAACTCGTGAGCCGGGCGGAGCGCACTGCGGGGGGAGGCGTCGCGGCGCGCATCGGTGCGGAACAGATCGCGTCGGATGATCCTTTGGCCGCCGTCAACGGCACCTCTCTCATCATCCATTTCGAGTTGGACATTCTGCCCGGCCTGACGCTGACGGCGCACCAGCCCGATTTGCAGAGCACCGCTTACGGCCTGCTATCCGATTTCATCAACGCCGTGCGCGCCGAAACTCGAGCCGCAGAACTTTGATCACTTCTCTTCGGTGTCGGGAACGATGAAGGAGAGATTGGCGAGGACGCTGCGCAGGCGCACCTGGCCGAGCAGCGTTTCGAGGTAACAGGTGAGACCTTCGAGCGCGGGGCCGATCTCCAGAATCCGGCGCGCCGCCGTCACCTGCTTGACGAAGCGTTCGTATTCCTCCCAATCCCTGTACATCAAATAGCACATGCTGCCGTCGCGAAAACGCTTGAGGTGCGCCAAGAGGAGCGCGACCGAAAACTGATCGCATTCCTTGTCGGCGCGGCGCGCCAAACCGACGAGGTTCCAGAGGTCGCGGTAGAGTATGAGCGCTTCTTCGCGGCGCGCTTGAAAGTCGTTGAAGAGTTCCTCGCCGTCGAGCGCGGGGTCGAAGACTTGCGTGAGCGCGATGGTGGATTGCTGAAAGCAGTTGCGCAGCAGCCCGTGGGCGCGTTCGAGTTTGCCGCGGATGGGCGGCGACTGCGGGTCGTTGATGCCGACGAGTTCAAAGCCGTAGACGCGGCCGATTTCGTGGCCGATGGCGTAACTGATGCCGTCGAGCGTGGAGAGCAATTCTTCTTTCGCGCCTTCGAGTTGGAGCATGTCTGCGTCGATCTGTTCGATCAACGCGAGCGACTCTTTGTGGACGTTGGTGAAGACGGAGAAGGTCGAGGCGAGCAGTTGATCTTGCTGCACCTTCTTTTCGATGAGGCGCAGGTAGTCGAGCAGGCGCGCCAGATCGGTGAAGACGCGGCGCATCGTCAGTCCGAGCGAGGCGGGCTTGAGTTGTTCGACGAGCGCGGCGAGCGGCGCGGCCAACAGCTCTTCGGCCGCCGTCTGCATCTCCGTCGCGAGGCAGATTTCTTCTGCGTCGGCTGTGTAGGGGGCGAAAGCCTGCGACGGCTCCTGCGGCACGGGCTGATCTAACATTGCGCTGCTCATAATAGGCGTGTCCTGAAGAGGCTCGGTGGCCGGTCGGGTTGGCCTGAGCGGTGCGTCGAAGGGCGAAAAGTTCTCCCGTCGAAAGGCGAAAAGCTCTGTTGTCGGGGACGAAAAACTCTGCTGTCGAAGGAGCGAAAAGCTCTGCGGTCAAACTTCCGGCGGCGGAAAAGAGACCGGCGCGGGCAGACTCTCCGCGCCCTGAACTACGACTTTGCTGTCAAACTTTATGCCAGAGGCCGCTTTGACCTGTCGCATCGGGCAGAAGTGACTTTGCAGCCGTTTCCGCATCTAAATACCTGCCGCTTAAGATTTTGTTCGCGCCGACTGACAGTTTGACAGGTCAAGATGGCAGCTTCGCGACAATATGGCAGACTCGCGCCGTAAAATTTTCTGTTACGAGCCGGCGAGAATTGCGGCCGAGGGTTGTCGCGCGCCAACTCGGACGAACTGTATTTGCCGAGTCGCACGCGAGCCGCTTGAGCGATCCGGGGCTTTTAAGTAAGAAACTATCAAGGGGGGCGCTTTCACCCCGTTTGTGAGAGCAAGGAGAGTTTGATGATTAACGTCCGCAACGCCGCCGCGCGCGGCCACTTCAATTTCGGCTGGCTCGATACCTACCACACGTTTTCTTTCGGCGAGTATTACGACCCGCGCAACATGGGATTCCGCGCGCTGCGCGTCATCAACGAGGATTACGTACGCGCCGGCCACGGCTTTCTGACACACCCTCACCGCGACATGGAGATCATCACCTACGTGCTCAAAGGTGCGCTCGAACACAAAGACAGCATGGGCAACGGCACGTCGATCCTGCCCGGCGAGGTGCAACGCATGAGCGCGGGCACGGGCGTTCGCCACAGTGAGAAAAACCCTTCGGCGGAAGAAGACGTACACCTCCTGCAAATCTGGATCATCCCGCAGGAGCAGGGGCTTGCGCCGAGCTACGAGCAGAAGATGTTCGAGGCTGATGAGAAGCGCGGGCGGCTGCGCCTGATCGCATCCAGCGACGGGCGCGACGGCTCTGTGACGATCCATCAGGATGCGCAGCTCTACGCCGCGTTGCTTGAACCGGGGCAGGAGGTCGCGCACCAACTCCCGCCGGGGAGACATGCGTGGGCGCAGGTGGCGCGCGGCGCGGTCGAGATCAACGGGCAGCTTTTGCGACAGGGCGACGGCGCGGCCGCGAGCGATGAAGAGCAACTGTTGATTGCGGGGCGGGAAGAGGCCGAAGTGTTGCTCTTCGATCTCGGATGACGTGCGCGCTCGCTCGCGCAGAATGTCAGACGAAGCCGTGCAGAAGTTTTTTAATGCAGAGAGAGGGCGCGTCGAGAATTAATTCTCGACGCGCCCTCTTAATTTTCTCTTTTTCTCTAAAGCGGTTGCCTCCGGCAAATTCAGCTTGCACACAAGAGGCCGGAATTATCGTTTAGCGGGAAGGCTTCTGTTGCCTGAGGAGCATCCTGAGTTTCATGCGCGCCTTGTGCAACTGCGACTTCGATGTCCCCACCGAGCAGCCCAACAGACGCGCAATCTCCTCGTGCTCATGCCCCTCCACGTCGTG
>DASVPS010000316.1:0-4244 GCA_036389555.1 Pyrinomonadaceae bacterium | reverse complement strand
ATTAATGAAGACACTGAAGGCTGACGTGTATGCTCCGGGCGCGGTCGTCTCGAAGTGTGTCCTCATCCTGTTTTGCGCGCTGGCGCTGCACGCATCGGCGGGAAGCGGGGGGACGACGCCGGGCGCGCGCCCGCAGAGAGGCGCATCGATCAAAACGGATCGCGCGCGCCACTCGCCGCGCGGCGTGCCCACACTGCCGCGCGCAGGCGGTAAATTCACCGACCCGGTCTTCGGGACGGAGATCATGCGCGTCACAGACCCGGCGACCGCCCCGAAGGGCGCGGGCACGAACTACAGTTACTGGGCGAGTTTCAATGCGGACAACACGAAGTTGCTCGTCATGGATGCGGCGGCGCAGCAGAGTGCGAGCATCTATGATTTCGACCCCGCGACCTTCACGCTCGGCGCGCGTCTCCCGCCCATGCCCTACTCGCCGCCCGGTAACATCCCCGTACGCTTCGACGACGCCTGCTGGTCGTCCGAAGACCCGGACGTACTCTACGTGCATCAAGACCTCGGCACGAAGATTTACAAGTACAAAGTTTCGCGGCAGACCTACACGCTCGTCGGCGACGTGGCGCGCATCCTGCCGCGCGGGCAGAACATCCAGCAGATGGGGATGGCCGCCGACAACGACACCTTCTCTTTTAACAAACGCGGCGGCGCGCCCGGTTACAAACAACTCGGCTACGCCGTCTATCGCGCGTCAACCAACACCATCCTTTTCCAGCACTCCGAGGTGGTCGATGAGGTGCGCGTAGACAAGTCCGGGCGATACCTCTTCGTCAACACGAACGAACAGGGTGTGGGCAAGATCGAAGTCCGCATCATCGATCTCGTGACGGGACAGGTCACGGGCTTGACGGACGATGCGCCCGACCACGCGCCTTCGCATTACGATGTGGGCACAGGGATGGCGGTCGGCAACGGCAATTATCTGGTCGGCATCTCCGCACGCAATCTCGCCACCCCGCGCACGTTCACGAAAATCCTAGACCTCTCCCCGGAAAAGAATTATGGAGGCTTTCATCTCTCGATGCTGGCCGATAATGAGGGATGGGTGTTGGTGAGTTTCTACACGCCGCATGTGAACGGAGTGATGCAGGGGGAAGTGGTGCAGGTGGCGACGGACGGCTCCGGCCGCGTGCGTCGCCTCTTTCATCATCAAGCCGTCGGGACGGGTTACTACGACAGCCCGCGTGCGAACATCTCGCGCGACGGCAGGTTCGTCGCCTTCACCTCCAACTGGGGCGTGGCGGGCGAGCGGCACGACATGTTCGTCGCACGCATCGAACCCGCACCGGCCGCGGCCTCAAAGCCCGCCCCGTCTCCCGCGTCGAGGCCGAGACGGGCAAGGGCGTCGGCGCGCTCCGGCAATAGGCCATAACAAAAACGCTCTCGGAAGCGGCAACAAAAACGCTCGCGGAAGCAGCATGGCTTCGCGAGCGTTTTTGTTATTTGCGCGACGATGTGAAAGAGAAGGGGCGCGTCGCCTGAGCGCGTCAGGCCGCATCAGCGTCCGCGCTGCGTCGAGAGGCTTTGCGCCGCCTGCGCATGCGTTCGGCCACTCCGGCCAGACCCGTGCCGAACAGGAGGAGCGTGGCCGGTTCGGGCACGGCTGCGGGCTGGAAATTGTATGTGATGTTGGAGAGGCCGTAACCGATGATGCCGCCGATATTGATGCGCGACAGGGTGAGCGTCGCGATCCCTTGCCCGCTGAGAGTCATGCTGAAGATCGGCGAGGTGTGCGGGAAGACGGAGCCGACGAGCACGCCGCTGAAGGTAAAGGCGGAAGTCAGGTCGAAGGTATCAGGGGCGTCGAAAGGAATGACGACCGGCTCGACCGCAAAGTCGAACGTGCTGCCGTTGAACCAGACGTTGGTGTAAGTCGTGCCGTTGTACGTCGCGTTGTTGGGGAAGCCGGTCGTGAAGCGCGTAATGTGGGAAGTCGTCTCAAGTGTCTGACCGGGCGCGCACGGTAAGCAACTATAGGTCGCCCCCCTGTCCCCTAATTTTTCGCCGACCCCGGCGGCGGAAATACCCTCTCCCGCGAAATTGAAGCTGTAACCCGGAAAGACCTGTAAGACGGGGTTGCCGTGGCTGACGACGCCGCTCGTGATGACGACGTGCTCCGCGCGTGCCTCGGAGGCGATGAAAAGAGCCGCGAAAAGCAGCAGGAGTGGAAGCGTGCGTGCGGGGTTTCGCATGTCTGGTCTCGTCCTTGTCGTTTGCAGGGTTGGTGGCCGGAGCGTCGAGCCTCTAAACCGTCTTTTAGCTTCTCTGAAGCGACGCTTCCCGTCAACAATAAAGCTTTAATTGGCCGCTTTTTCTGTAGAAATTTGCACTCCCCGACCGAAACGTTCATAAACTACGGCCGTCCTCGGAGCACGCGGGGAGACAAACGATAAAAAGCGTTGACAAGCATTGGTAAATTCTGTTTAATGAATTGTCTGTTGCGCGCGTCCGAAGCGGCGTGTGTGACACAGTTCTTTCAGGTAGAGATTGCACACGATAATGGCAAACTTGTCGCGAGGCGAGGGCGCAAAGCCGTGAGTCTCTCCGGCGCAAATCCTGCGTGAATTTTTGACGCGGGCGCGCGAGGGGAGATTGTCTGGTTGCCGAAGGCGATCGAAGAAAGCCGTGACTTCGTATTTCCTGTGAACCAGATTGCCCCTTCGGTTCACACCTTCCGCGGAACTTGTTCCCACCGCCCTTCAGTCAATGGAGGCTCAAGTTCTCTCGCCGGTTGTTCGGAAGTCGCGGCGGAATTATCCGCGTGCAGTACCTGTCGTTCCATAATTCCTTTTCTTCCATCAGCTCATCCTTCAGTTTCAGACATTCACGTCGAATCACGCTTTTATCTCTCGAATACCGAGCAGGCGAGTTGTAGTCGCTTTTGACAACGGTCTCGGTCGCGCGCGCACGCAGGTCGCGTCGCCGCCGCCGTCGTCTTGTCTCCGACGCTTGCCTCTCCTCCCCCGCTGTCAGGCACAGCAATCACCGAATTAAAAGGCACCCCCGTAGTGATGCGGGTTCGCAAAGCCAGGAGTCTCGTGGAGGGCTATAGAGCCACGAGATTGTCCGGTTACCGAAGTGAGGCTAAAGATGAATAACCCCCGGGTGTTCACGCAACAATCGGTCCGTCCGCTTTTCTCCAAACTCAAATTCGCTTTCATTCTGACGCTCGCGCTTCTCGCGTCGAGCGGTGCGGCGGCAACCTTCGCACAAGACCCCGCCGGCGACATTAAGACGGACTTAGACCTCCATCTCCCGTTGGCCTTGCCGGCGTTGCCTGCGGCCGGCGGTCGTCTCACCGACCCGGTCTTCGGGACGGAGATCATGCGTGTGACGGACGAGCGCGACGGCGCGAACGGCGCGGGCACTTCTTACTCCTACTGGCCGACCTTCAACTCCAACAACACGCGCGTGCTCGTGATGGGCGCGGGCGGCGAGGCCGGAGTTGCCATCTACGATTTCGACCCGGTCAGCTTTCGCCTCGGCGCGAAGCAGCAGCTTCCCCTGCTCAACGGCGGTTATCCCTTCACCTACGATTTAACCTGGAGCCACAACGAACCGGACATCCTCTACGGCCACATGGGCGCGGCGCTCTGGCGCTACAACGCGCGCACGCGCACCTACTCGCTCGCCTTCGACCTCGCCTCGCGCCTGCCCGCCGGCTACTATTTCTCTCAGGGCAGTTTGAGCGCGGACGGCGACGTGTTCGCCTGCACCTTGCAGGACTCCGCCACCTGGAGCGTGGTCGGCTACATGGTCTATCGCCGTTCGACCAGCACGATCCTCTACCGCTCGAACGACGACATCAACGAAGTCAGGATAGACAAGTCCGGGCGATACCTCTTCGTCAACACGAACGATCAAGGTGTGGGCAAGATCGAAGTCCGCATCATCGATCTGGTGACGGGACAGGTGACTGGCTTGACGGACGATGCGCCCGACCACGCGCCTTCGCATTACGACGTGGGCACAGGGATGGCGGTCGGCAACGGCAATTATCTGGTCGGCATCTCCGCACGCAATCTCGCCGCCCCGCGCAGCTATACCAAAATCCTCGACCTCTCCGCACAGGGCAACTACGGAGGCTTTCACCTCTCGATGCTGGCCGACAACGAAGAGTGGTCGCTGGTGAGTTTCTACACGCCGCATGTGAACGGAGTGATGCAGGGGGAAGTGGTGCAGGTGGCGACGGACGGCTCCGGCCGCGTGCGTCGCCTCTTTCATCATCA
>DASVPS010000315.1:0-22532 GCA_036389555.1 Pyrinomonadaceae bacterium | reverse complement strand
CGTCTGTGATGCGGCAGATGTATTGGCAGAGCCAGCGCACGTCTGCGACGCTGATCTGCTCGCGCGCTTCCGCCGTCCGCTGGCCGATGTAATTCCAACGCACGAGGCCGTCCTCAACTCCGGCCACGAACTCCGGCGTCTGCGCCTCGTATCCTTCTGCGTCCCATTTGCTGCGAAACAAATTGCTGCCCCACTTGCCCATCGAAGCTCCCCAATCAATGATCAAATAACGCGCTTCGACGAGGCCGCCTTCGAGCGCGTACTCGAAGACCGCCGTGTTCGAGCCGCGCGCCACGTCGCGCACATCCTTGTTGTCCCAGTTCGACGTGAGCATCAACATGATCTTCAACCCGTTCAGTTCGCGCGTGCCGACGAAGGGATTGTCGTCCCACGCCCAGCCGTGCTCATCGAAGAGTTTCGTTACGCCCTCCTCGTCGAGTTCAAAGCGCGCATCCGTGAACTTGCAATCCTCGCCGACGCATTCGCGCGCGCGCGTCAGGCCGGACGCGCCTTCGATGCGGCCGGCGGGGATGAAGTAAGCGACTTCGACGTAGTAACCGGCCGCCCACGCCATGCGCGTCGCGAAGGTTTCGGAGCGCACCTCGTCGCCCCACTTGACGCGCCACACGCGGCCGCGCGCATCACGCACGGACATGCAGGGGTTCGACCCGGTCGCGTGTTCGGCGACGAACTGAAAGGGCGCGGCGGGCGCGCCGTCCTGGCCGCCGGGGCCTGCGTGGAAGTCGAGTTGTTCGACCGCGCCCGGATCGCTCCACAGGCTTTTGCGATGGGCGCGCTGCGGCCGAGGCCCCGCGAGTCTCAGCTTATAGACGGATTTCACGCGCCAGATTAAATAGACGCACGCGATGACGACGGCCGTGCCGCCGCCGCCGATGTAGATGATCTTGATTAACGTTTCCATCGTCCCTTGCTGCCCTTTGATTCCTTAAAATCTACTATAGCATCTGCTACTCTGACAGCATGCGGGAGGGCGTTCTGGAAGCGTCGGAGCGAAACTGATGAAACAGGAATGGCCGGAGAGTTTGCCGGTGGTGCAAGTGCGTGTGGCGCGCCCGACGCGCCGTCTGCGTGAGTTGAAAAAGTTCTACTGCGACGGCATCGGTCTCGAAGTGATCAATTCTTTCGAGGGGCACGCAGGGTATTCCGGCCTCATGCTCGGACTCCCCGGCAACGACTATCATCTGGAATTCACGGAGCACGAAGCGGCGCAGGGCGCGGACTACTCGCCGCCCGGCGCGGACAATCTACTCGTCCTCTACATCCCCGACAGCGCGGCCATCGCGGCGATTGCGGCGCGGCTTGCGGCGTTGGGCTACCGGGCCGTCGCGCCGGAGAACCCTTACTGGAGCGAGCGCGGCCTGACCATCGCAGACCCCGACGGCTGGCGCGTCGTCCTGATGAACACGGCCGGAATATAAAGCGCGTCCCGGCACGCACCGCCACCGGAGCATCCATGCCAGATTTCATCCCCGGCCTCGAACTGAGCGAAGCGTTTTACCACGAGGCGGTGCGCCCCATCCTCGACGCGCACTTCCCCAATTTGCCGCACTCGGCCGCGCTCCTCGGCTGGAGTTCCGAAGTGCTCGGCTACGACGACGCGCAATCCACGGATCACAGTTGGGGGCCGCGCTTCTATTTGTTTCTCGCCGAAGCCGACCACGCGCAGTATGAAAAACCCGTCCATCGCGCGCTCGCCGAACACCTGCCGCGAGAGTTTCGCGGCTACCCGACCAACTTCGGCCAGCCGGACGAAGTCGGCGTGCGGCTCGCTGTGCAGAGCGACACCGGAGAGGTCAATCACGCGATTGGCTGTGAAACCGTGCGGTCATTCTTCGGCTGGTATCTCGGCTGCGACCCGCACGCCGAGACGGAGACTGTGGACTGGCTCACCTTCTCCGAACACAAACTCCTCGGCGTCACAAGCGGCAAAGTTTTCCACGACGGTCTGGGGGAACTCGATGCCGCGCGCCGCAAGTTCAGTTATTACCCGGACGACGTGTGGCGGTTCCTGCTCGCGCGCCAGTGGGGGAAACTCTCGGAGAACGAGGCGTTCGTCGGCCGGTGCGGCGCGACGGGCGACGAACTCGGCTCGGCCGTCCTCGCCGCCAGGCAAGTCAGGATTTTGATGGGGCTGTGTTTCCTCATGGAGCGCACATACGCGCCCTACGGCAAATGGTTCGGCCGCGCATTCTCGGAGTTGCGCGCGGCGGCCGAGATGTCGCCCGCGCTCGCCGCCACCTTGAGCGCGACTTCGTGGAAGGAGCGCGAGGCGCACTTATCAGTCGCTTACGAGGCGGCGGCGCGCATGCACAACGCGCTCGGCCTCACGCGCCCGCTGCCCGACAAAGTGTCCAACTATTACGGCCGCGGCTACCTCGTCATTCACGCCGACGAATTCATGTCGGCGCTCAGAGACACGATCCGCAGCCCAGACATTTTTAAACTCAAACACCACGTTGGCTCCGTCAACCAGTTCGTTGATTCGACCGACCTGCTCTCAAAAGTCGAACTTTGCAGGACGTTGAAAGCGTTATACGAATAGACGTGCGCGCACGCGCCGGGCTGGCGCGTCGAAGAGAAACGATCAAACTGTTATCATTTGACTTTCGCAAGATGGACTTCGAGCCGCAAAACATTCTCGTCATAGACTTCGGCCAACTCGGCGACGTGGTGCTGAGCCTGCCCGCGCTGCATGCGTTGCGCGCACGGTTTCCGCGCGCGCTGATCACGGTCGCCGTGGGAAAGCCGGGGAAGCAGATCGTAGAGATGTCAGGCGCGGCGAACGACACGCTCGTCGTGGATCGAGTGAGTTTGCGCGACGGGTCGAAGCCCGTCTCCGTGTGGCGCATCGCGCGGCTCATCAAAGAGGTGCGCGCGCGCCGCTTCGATTTCGTCATAGACCTGCATAGTTTGTCTGAGACGAACCTGCTCGGCCTCCTGTCGGGCGCGCGTATGCGGCTCTACGGCCGACGCCCCACGCGCTCGCTCGATTTCCTCTCGAACTTTCGCCCCCGCCCCGCCGTCGAAGACCGCGCGAAGCACGCCGTGGATCGTTATCTCGATGTGATTGCGCCGCTCGGCACGGGTCAGGTGGCGCGCGTGCCGCGCCTGCCGGTACGCCCGGAAGAGGTGCGCGCCGTGGACGAGTTGCTGCTGAAGGCGCGCGCCGGGAGCGATGCGCCGCTCGTCGGTATGTTTCCCGGTGCGGGGCATCCGAGCCGCTGCTGGCCGCTTGCGCGCTTCGCGGAACTCGCCGTGCGCCTCGAAAACAACGACGGTGTGCGCACGGTGGTCTTCGCCGGGCCGGAGGAACGCCCGCTCGTCAAAGCGATGCGCGCAGAGTTTCCACGCTCCACGATCATCTTCGACCGCCTCTCCATCCCCCAACTCGCGGCCGCCGCAGCGCGCATGTCCGTCTTCGTCTCGAACGACACGGGGCCGATGCACGTCGCGGCGGCGGTCGGCACGCCCGTCGTTATCCTGATGAGCGAGCACCCGATGCTCGACGCCTACGTCCCGCCCGGCGAGCGCCATTGCGTGCTCCATAAACGGGCGATTGCAGAGATTACGACCGGCGAGGCTTACACCGCGACCCGCTCCGCCCTGACCGCCGAACGCGCCGCATCTCTCTTTGCGAGTTAACCCCGAGTTCAACCGCCCCTCCGTGTTTTTCCCGCTAAATTCACCGATTCCATCAATTTTCGCCCAACTTTAGTCAATTTTCGTCCAAACGAAGTTTAGCCTAGACAAAATTTGTTTAAACGTGTCATACTAATTTCGCTGCTGCCACAGCAGCGCGAGCGGGCGACTCAAACAAAATCCACGCCCGCCGGACGAGCCATCCAGAACGCACACCGGACAAAAGTTGAATAGCTTGCACACGCCCCGGTGCGGCTGTCGTCGGTCGTAGAGCGAACTGGTTTCCCCGCGCGGCCGTCGGATTTCTCGCGAGCGAGACGGAAGGGTTCGGTCAAACTCGCGAAACCTGCCCGGTGAAAGTTTTCGCCTCACCAAACACAATTCTTTTTGGAGTCTATCGTCATGCGCAAAAGCATCCCCTTTCTGCTGTCCGCCCTGTTCCTCGTCGCTGCAACTAACGTCTCGGCCGCGTCCAACGCCGCGCGCCGTCTACCGGCAGCCCTGCTTCTGGCATCGCCCGCCGTCTCTTTGGTGTCGGGCGATAACGAGACCGACCGCACGCGCGACGGCCTGCAAGGCCCCGTCCGGCGCGTCCGCACGGAGACCTCGAAACTGATGACGAAGGGCGGGAAGATGAGCGAAGGCGCGCGCGTCGTGTTGGAGACGGCGACCTACGACATGAAGGGCACGAAGATTGACACCGCCTATTTCCTCGGCGCGAGCGGTTCGCTCACGGGCAAGGAAGTCTACAAGTACGACGACCGCGGCAACATCGTCGAGATGACCCTCTCGAACGCGGACGGCTCGGTCTTGAGCAAAGAGAAATACGACTACGAGTTCGACGCGATGGGCAACTGGACGAAGATGACGACCTCCGTGGCCGTCATCGAAAACGGCCAGATGAGTTTCGAGCCGTCCGAAGTGACCTACCGCATCATCGCCTACTACCTCGAAGACAACACTGCACGGAAACTCCAGACGGCCTCGCTGTCGAACAACACGAACGCCGCCGCCAGCGTCACGCCCGCCAGCATGACGGACACTAAATCGGCCGCGCCCGCGCCCACTCCCTCCAAGCCCGCCCCTTCGGCCTCGCAGCCCAAACTGACGACTTCGCCCGTGAACTCCAACGCGACAGCCGCAACGTCTAATGCGGCAGCGTCCAACGCGGCGACCAACAACGCCTCAACCCCGGCCGTCAAGCGCACGACCGCCGCGCCCGCGCTGCCCACGGGTTCCGGCGCACCCGCCGCCGCTTCGACAATCGCGCTCGGCATGCCGAACGTGACGGCCTCGAACACGAGCGGCGCGCCCGTCGTCAAGACGAGCGACGACGTGCCCCCGCCGCCCGTGAAGCCTGTCGCCAAAGCCTCTCTGCGCCCCGTCTCCGGCGGCGTCCTGAACGGCAAAGCGTTGGAGATGCCGAAGCCGCTCTATCCGCAGACGGCGCGCCGCGCGCTCGTGACGGGCATCGTCACGGTGGAAGTGGTGGTTGACGTGTCGGGCAAAGTCATCGGCGCACGCGCCGTGAGCGGCCCCGAAATGCTGCGCGATGCCGCCGAACGCGCCGCGCGCATGGCGAAGTTTACGCCCACGTTGCTCTCCGGCCAGCCGGTGCGCGTTGCCGGCCTCATCACCTACAACTTCTCTCTCTGATCGAGCCTCGATTCCCCGACCACACCGAAGGATCAAAAACAGATGGCATTCACCGGACAACTCAACGACCTCGCCCTGAGCGAGTTGATCGAATTTTTCTGCAACCAGCGCAAGACCGGGCGTCTCAAAGTTGACTACGCGCTCGCGCCCGGCGTCTTCTTCATCAAAGACGGCGACCTCGTGGACGCCAAAGTCGGCGCGCTGAACGGCACGGACGCGGTCTTCTTCGCCCTGACGTTGCCGAGCGCATCGTTCGACTTCAGCGCGGGGATGCAGTCGTCACGGCGCACGATCACGGATTCGTGGGCGAGCGTCGTGCTCGAAGGTCTGCGCCGCATAGACGAGGGCATCATGCCCGACGCCTCGCAGGCGTTCGCCTCCGAAGAGGAAATCGACGAAGCGACCATCGAATACCTGAACTGCATCGAGGTCGGAAAAGAAGAGGCGGCGAAAAGCGCGGCCAAAGACGCGGCGAAAGATGCTGCGACTCAGGCGGCGGACAATTCGTTCCCGCTCTCGCAAACGCTCGAAGCCACGAACAACGGCGGCGGTAAAAGCAAGTTCGTCATTGCGGGCGTCGCCGCCGCGCTCGTCCTCGTCTGCGTCGTCGCCGCCATCCCGCTCAGCAAACGTTTCACTCGTTCGTCAGCGGCTGCCAACGCCGCGCCCGCGCCCGCCGCTGCTACGCAAACGGCGACCGACCCCTCAAACGCTCAAAGCGGCGACGCCGCAAGCGCGACGCCTTCCGCATCAACCGACTCGAACGCCGGCGCCGCCACGCCTGAAGCCGCCGAAGAAGAGGCCGCACGCCGCGAACGCATCGCACGCGAGGCGCGCTTAGAGCGCCAGCGAAAACTTCAGGAAGCGAAAAAAGCCGACGCCGCGCAAGCCTCTACGGAAGCGACCACGGCGGAAGCCGCGCCTAAACCCGCCCCCACCGGGCCGAAGAGCGTCCGCGTGAGCATCACCTACGACGAGGCGGGGCGCGTCACGCAAACCTCCGTCGTCGGCTCAAGCCCCGGCGCGGAAGCCTACGCCTCGACCGCCGTCCGCGTCGCGCGCGGCCGCCGCTTCCCCGCGGGCAAAGCCGGTTCGACGGTCGTTACGATTCCGATCAACTAAACGAGCCGGGGGCAAGATAGAACGAGCCTGAGGGCAAAGGGTAAAAGGTAAAGTAAAAGAAAAGCGGAGCGCAGCATCCAACGCTGCCTCCGCTTTTTATCCTTTTTATCTTTGCGTGTTGTGTTCGCCCTTTAACCCTTATCCAGTTCGCTCCACGCTCTACTCTTATTTCATCCCGACCGTGCCGAGCAGCAACAGCAGCGCGCGGTTGAGTGCCAGTTCGCGCCCGCGCGGGTCGTACCATTCGTCGAGCGTGTGCGAGTTGGCGGAGAGGCCGCCCGCGCCGACGGTGATGGCGGGCACCCCTCTGGAGATGGCGATGTTGGAATCGGTGGAGGAACAATCGAGGCGCGGCGCACAGCCGAGCGCGCGCGTGGCGGCTTCGGCGAGGCGAACGAGCGGCGCGTCTTTCGGCGTCTCGCCGCCGGGTCGGTCGCCTATGAGTTTCATTTCGAGTTCGAGGGGCGGCGTATTCGCGCGGCGCGTGGCGTTCTCTTCTTCGGCGGCTTCGCGCGCGGCGCGTCGAAAGTAGGCGTCGAGCCGTTTCAACTCGTCGGGCGATTCCGAGCGCAGGTCAACGTCCATTACGGCCTCTTGCGCGATGCAGTTGACGCCCGCGCCGCCTTCGACGCGCCCGACGTTGAACGTGGTGCGCGGGCGCGCGGGCGCGGGGTATGAGATGAGCCGCGCGATGGTGCGCCCCAGCGCATGCACGGGATTGGGCACGCCGAAGTCGCCCCACGAATGACCGCCCGCGCCCGCGCACCTCACGCGATACCGGCGCGACCCGACGGCGCGATGCGTGATGCCCTCGATGCCCGGCCCGTCGAGACTGACGAAGGCGTCAATCTCGCGCGCCCACGCGCCTTCGGTCAGGAGATGCCGCGCCCCGCGCAAGTTCCCCTCGCCCTCTTCGCCCACCGTCCCGACGAACAAGACCGAGCCTTCCGTCTCGATGGCGGCCTCTTCCAGCGCGCAGACGAGCGCGAGCAGGGCGACGAGACCGCAGCCGTCGTCGGCGATGCCGGGCGCGAACATGCGCGCGCCCTCGCGCCGCACGGTGAAGTTCGTCCCGGCCGGAAACACCGTGTCGAGGTGCGCGCTCACGACGAGCAGCGGGTGCAAATTCGCACCGCGCCTGAGCGCGACGCAGTTGCCCTCTGCGTCAATCTCCGTCTCGGGCAGCCCACACTGGCGGAAGCGCGCCGCCAGATATTCCGCGCGCGCCTCTTCGCCGAAGGGCGGCGCGGGTATCTCGCAAATCGCCGCCTGCTCCCGCGTGATCTCATCCGCGCGCTCCGCGAAACGCTCAAACGCCCCCTGCACCCGCGGCGCGGCGAGCAGGTCGCGTACGATTTGTTCGGGAGCGATGGTCTTGGCGGGAAACATAAAAAGCCGTGAATCGTGAATCGTGAATCGTGAATAGAGAAAAGCGTATCGAATCTATTTACGATTCACGATTCACGATCTACTTTCTTCCACCTTGTCTCTAAACCAACTGCCTCAACTCTTCTTCGCCGAGCACGCCGGATGCACTCTTGGCGCGGTCGTAGATGCGCCCGATGCGTTCTTCGGTCGCTTCGATGCCGCGCGATTCGAGCCAGTAGACGACGTTCGATTTGCCGCTCATCGGGCCGACTTCGATCACCTGCTGCATGCCGAACAGACCGGCGGGCACGCCCGAATAGATGAGGTCGGCAAGTTCGGTGTCGCCCTTGCGGAAACTTTTGATGACCGCCGCCGCATGGACGCCCGTCGCGGTGCGAAAGGCGTCGCGGCCAAAGACTGGATAGTTGACGGGAATCGTCCAGCCGCAACTCTCTTCCGCCACGCGGCAGTAGTCGCGCAGTTTGGACAGGTCGGTGTCAATCCAGCCCATCAATTTGAGGTTGACGAGCAGTTGATCCATCGGCGTGTTGCCGACGCGCTCGCCGACGCCGAGCGCCGAGCCGTGTACCTGATCCGCCCCAGCCTCAATCGCCGCGATGGAATTGATCACGCCCAAGCCCCTGTCCTGATGGCCGTGCCAGTCGAGACGGATGCCGCCGCCCTGCTCCTCTATGATGCTCTTGACGAACGAGACGACGGCGCGCGCCCCGTCCGGCGTCGAATGCCCCACGGTGTCGCAGACACAGACGGCGCGCGCGCCCGCGCGGATAGCCGTCGTGTAGAGCGCGCGAATGGTATCGGGGTCGGCGCGCGTCGTGTCTTCGGTCACGTACATCACGGGCAGCCCTTCGGAGACGGCGAACTTGACGGCGTCTTCCGTGAGTTGCAGCAACTTGTCGAGCGTCCAGTCTTCTGCGTAGAAGCGCACGGGCGATGAGCCGATGAAGGTGCAGGCTTCGATGGCGATGCCGGCACGCTGCGAGATTTCGGCGATGGGGCGGATGTCGTTCTGGTGCGTGCGCGCGGCGCAGTTCGGGCGAATCTGCATGCGCTGTTCGACGATTTCGCGCGCGAGTCGTTCGACGCCCGCCGCGTGCGTGCCGCCCGCGCCCGGCAGGCCGATGTCGGCCGTGTCGATCTTGAGTTCGTCCATCAGGTGCAGGAGTTCGAGTTTCTTCTCCACCGAAGGCTCGCAGACGGAGGGCGATTGCAGCCCGTCGCGCAAGGTCTCGTCGTCGAAGCCGATGTGGCGACCGGGCGCGGGGTGCGACGGCGCGATTTGGTTCCAATCGTAGATCAATTCACTTGCAGGCACTTCCACTCACCTCCGTTTGGACGGGAAAATTTCGCGCTTTTTGTGGCGTGTACAGGATGTGTGAATTACAACAAGGGGCGTGGGGAAAGTCAAGCAAGGCCACTATGCGAAACGAGGAAGTAAATGCGATTGATTCATCGGTTCATCGGTTCATTGATTCAATAATTAATTTCTTCATTGAATCAATGAACCGATGAACCGATGAATGAATTCTTCTTCATCGTTTGCTTTTGACTCTGCGGCCAACTCTGTTATAGCCTTCGTCGCGCTTCAGTAGTGACGACGTCGGCGCGTCTCCCGCCCGTCACATCCCGCTCACGCGAAGTTGTCCGGCGACGCCGGCGGGGCGGCGGCAGCAAAGCCCGTCGCGCCAGTCGCCGTCTGCCGCTATCTTCAAATCAGACAGGAATTGTTCACGGCATGGATGAGTTTATCGCACAGGGTAACGACGAACACTTGAGCATTCTGCACCGCACGACGCCGGGCTGGATCGAGGTGATCGCCGGTTCGATGTTTTCCGGCAAGTCCGAAGAGTTGATCCGGCGTCTGCGCCGCGCCAAGATCGCGCGCCAGCGCGTGCAGGTCTTCAAGCCGCTCATCGACAATCGCTACTCGCGCGACCACATCGTCTCGCACTCCGAGATGCGCCACGAATCCGGCGTGGTCGAGACGGCCGCCGAAATCCTCGCGCAGGTGGAAGAGGCAACCGACGTGGTCGGCATAGACGAAGGCCAGTTCTTCGACAACGAACTCGTCTCGGTCGCCAACCAACTCGCGCGCCGCGGCCTGCGCGTCATCATCGCCGGTCTCGATCAGGACTACACCGGCCGCCCCTTCGAGCCGATGCCGCAACTGCTCGCCATCGCCGAATACATCACCAAGACCCACGCCATCTGCGTCCGCTGCGGCCAGCCCGCCAACTACTCGCAACGCATCGTCAACGTCGAAGGCCAGGTGGTCGTCGGCGCGGGCGACTCCTACGAAGCACGCTGCCGCCGCTGCTTCGTCCCGCACGCCGACGCACCCACCCAGTACATCGAGACGACTGGTTGACCAACGCCCGCACATCACAGCCGATAATTCAGGAGAAGTTTGAGCGAGTCCCGACAGGGACGATTGAGAATAGCCCGGCCATTTATGGCTGGGGACAAGTTGAAGAATCATGAGTGAGTCCCGGAGGGACGATTGAATATGCCGAGCACATTCAATCGTCCCTCCGGGACTTTATGTGTCAAGAGACGTTGACGATCCCCGGCACTAAAGTGCCGGGCTATGATCAAATGTCCCTTTGGGACAAGAATAGAACTACTTTTCAACCCGCTTCTTAGTTCCCACGGCTCTGCGCGCCTTCGCGCAGGATAAGTTTCGGCGTGCAGGCGCGCACGCGGGAGTCGCCTTCTCGTTCGCCTGTCGTGAGGCGGCGTGGCAACCCGTCTGCGCGCGTGTGGAATCACATGCAAGAACCTTCCGCGATCCTCGTTCAACGGAATGAACCCCAGATGTGTTCATTTGTTCGGTCACGTTGCTAAACGAGGAGTATCGAGATGAAATCCCAGACGATGTACAAGGTTTTGATAGTCGCTTTGCTGTCGGTCGCCGTCCCGCTGGCGTTGTTCGCACAGGGAACGCGCCGCCGCAGTAGTCACGCAGGGCAGCAGCCGCAGGCGCGACGACAGGTGGCCTCCACCAACGACTACAAAATCTCCGGCCCCTACACGCACAACAACCTCGCGGTTTTTCTCATTCACGGTAAAGACAAGCTCAACGGCAAGACTTTCCTGACGCTGCAAGAGGCGCTCAAGCAGCGGAAGGTCGTCGTCTATGAGACCAAGAACGTCAACGAGTTGGCGATTGAAAATTTGTCGAGGTATGAAGAGGTGTATGTCCAATCGGGCGACATCGTGAAGGGCGGGCAGCAGGATCGTATGCTCGGCGTCGATCTCATCGTGCCGCCGCGTTCGGGCAGGATTTCGATTGCGGCCTTTTGCGTCGAACAGGGGCGCTGGCAAAAGCGCGGCAGCGAAGAGGTGACGCGCTTCAGTTCTTCGAACGAGCGCGTGGCGACGAGGGAATTGAAGATCGCCGCGAACAAGTCAAAATCGCAGGGCGAGGTGTGGAACAAAGTGGCGGAGGCGCAGAGCAAGCTGAGCGTGAACGTCGGCGCGCGCGTCGATGCTCCCGCGTCGCAGTCGAGTCTTCAGTTGACGCTCGAAAACCGGCAGGTGCAGCAGACGGCCGCCGCTTACATTCAAGCCCTCTCGCACATCGCCGAAGGGAAACCCGATGTGATCGGCTACGCCTTCGCCATCAACGGCCGTGTCAATAGCGCGGACGTGTACGCCGCGAACGCGCTCTTTCGTAAACTCTGGCCGAGTTTGTTGAAGGCGAGCGCGATTGAGGCCATCGCCGAGTTGCAGAAGGGGCGGAAGTTCGACGCGGTTTCGCCCGCCGACGTGGGCGCGTTCCTCAACGACGCCGAAGCGGGCGCGGCCACGGAGAAGGACGTGACGAAGCGCGTCCAGATGATCACGCGCGAATCGAAGGTCAACATCCTCTTCGAGACACGCGACCGCACGGCTGCGGGGCCGTGGCTGCACCGGAGCTACATCAAGAAGTAAGAGCCTTAAAGCAAAGCCGTGAATCGTAAATCGTAAATCGTGAATAGAAAAAACTGCTTTCTACTATTTACGATTTACGATTCACGATTTACTTCTCTTCCTTTCAACGTTTCCCCCGCGCCCGGCGTTTTGTGCTATTCTTCCTCCGCCAATTCCCCTGCAACAAAATCTAATGCTCTGCGATTGCCCGACCACATACAGGAGAAGACTTTTATGCGTGCTCTGAAATTTTCCGAGACCCTCGGCCTGACTCTCTTGCTCGCGTTTGCTCTCGCGGGCGCGGCCTGCCAGCCGCCCGCCACCACGACGAATACCAACACCGGCGCGACGAACTCGAACGCCGCAAACGCGAACACCGCCGCCACGCCGCCGCTCGTCTCCGCCGCCTCCATCGAGACGCGCGAGCCGGAGCAGTACAAGGCGACGCTCGTTTTCACCGCGACGGCCGAGGGTCAGTCGAAAGCCCTCCAGCTTCCGATTGACGTGGCGCGCAGCGGCGACAACCGTCGCTATGCCTTCAACAACATTCCCGTCCTCGGTCAGGTCATCTTCCTCGACCGCGCAGACAAACGCTATCTCATCCTGCCGGGGCGCAAGCAGTACGCAGAGATCACGCCGGAGTTGATCGGCTTCGACGTGCGCTCGCTGACGCCGGGGCAGATGGTCACGGTGCTGCAACAGCAAAAGGGCGTCGAGCGCGTCGGCGAAGAGCAGCGCGAGGGGCGCACGGTCATCAAGTATCGCCATGCGGCGACGGCCAAGACCGCTTCGGCGGCGGGCGACGTAGTGACGGAGAGTTTCATCTACGTTGACAAAGAGACAGGGCTGCCGCTTCATGCGGACTTGACCGGGCAAGCTACGGGGAACGTGCAGGGCGTCAAACGCGCCTCTCTCGTCGCAGACATGCGCGACATTCAAACGACCGTGGATGCCACGCTCTTCGATTTGCCGACGGGGCTGACGAAGTTGACCGAGGAAGAGATCAAGCAGCAGGTCTCGGCCATCGGACAGTTCTTGCAGTTCGCCTTAAGCGCGATCAACTCACGCGCGGGCGCACCGACCGCACCGACCGCGCCGTCGCCTGCGAGCAGAGTGGAAACGTCGCCCGGCGGCACAACGTCGTCGCCCGTCCCATCGCCGACTCGCTAACGAGGTACTAGAAGAAGATGAAATACATCCTCCTGCTCCTCGTCGGCGCGCTTCTCGGCGCGGCCTTAACGTTCTACATTTTCGTGGGCGCGCCGCGCATGAAACAGGCGCAGACGGGCGCGCCCCTGCAAGCGCCCGATGCCGCGGGCGACCCGCCGGGCACGGCCGTCCTGACGCTCGACGAGAAATTCTTCGACACGCTGCTCACCACCATCTTCCGCGACCTGAACGCGCCCGCGTTTCGTCTCGCCACGATGCCGAAAGAATCGCCGATAGCCTTGGCGCAACCGGCGGGCTTCCGCTTCGTGCAGGTGCAGGAGGGCGGCGGCGGCTGCACGAATCAGGTTGTGGTCGCGCAGGAGGGGGGCGGCGTGCGCACGGGCGTGAGTCTCAAGAACGGGCAGATCGTCGCGCCGCTCGCCTTCAGCGGCAGCCGCGAGGTCTTCGGCAACTGCATGAACTTTCGCGGCGCGGCCGATGCCAACATCACGCTCTACTTCAAACCCGAAGAGCAGACGCTCTACGGCCAGATCGAAGTGACGAGCGTGAACCTCGAAGGCATCTCGCCGCTCGCCAGCCCCTTCGTCACGGGCTTCGTCCAGACGGCGATCAACCAGAAGGTCAACCCGCTCGTGCTGATGCGCGGCGCGCAACTCTCTCTGAACATTCCCGTGCAGGCCAGCAACGGCACGCTCCGGGCGCAGGCCAAAGACGTGCGCTCCGAAGTCAAAGACGGCGCGCTGCGTCTACACGTCACCTACGACTTTTCCGGCGCGCGCGCCGCGACCGGCGCACCCGCGCCGCCGCAAAGCTAGACGCCTCGCCCGTAGTCCGAACGATAATTTAACGGGCGCAAGTTTACTTTAGAGACTTGCGCCCGTTTTCCGTTTCCCACTTCGAGGATAATTTGTTGCGCGGGACGGCGTATGAATCGAGGGGCTGGCGGTGGGGCGTGGCGGCGGCTCTGGCTCTGGCCGTCGTGGCGCTCGTGCCGCAGTGGCACATGTGGCGAGAGCGCGGGCGCGTGTGGCACGGCGCAGACTTCTCTTTCTTCTTCGACGAAGCTGCCTACGAGTCTTACACGAACGCGCTCATCGCAGGCCGCCCGCGCCTGAACGACCCTTACACCGGCCGCGACGATGCGACGGCCACGCCGCAGGCCGAATCGCTCTTCTCGATCCAGTTCATCCCGGCCTATGCGGTCGCGCTTCCCGCGCGCCTCTTCAACTTGTCGGCAGCCGCCGTCTTCATCATTCTCTGGCCGCTCGCCGCCTTTGCCACCACGCTCGCGCTCACGCGCCTCGTCAATGCAGTCATCGGCGACGAACGCACGGCCGCCGCCCTCGCGCTCTTTGTGCTCTGCTTCTGCACCTTCATCCAGAAGGGCGTGCGCACCCTGCGCGGTTTGGAGACGGCCTACCTGCCGCTGCCTTTTTTGCGCCGATACTTGCCGGCCGTTCCCTTCGCCTTCTTCTTCATCTTCTGCCTGCTCGTCTGGCGCGCACTGACGACCGACGACCGGCGCGCGTCGCTCACTTACGCCTCATTCGCCGGATTAACTTTCGCGCTGCTCGTCTATTCCTATTTTTACCTGTGGACGGCCGCCGCCGCATGGCTCGCCTGCCTCGTCGTGCTGTGGCTCGCGGCCGCGCCGCGCGAAGAACGTCTCCGCGCCGCGCGCACGCTCTTGTTTATCAACGCCCTCGCCGCCGTCTCGCTCGCCCCCTATGCGTGGCTGCTCGCGCGCCGCGCGCCGACGATGAACACAGCGCAGGCTCTCGTCCACACGCGCGCGCCCGATCTCTTCCGCACGTCTGAATTACTCGGCGCGCTCGCGCTCCTCATGATCCTGCTCGGCGCGTGGCGCGGTTGGCTTGCGTGGCGAGACCGTGGCGCGCTCCTCGTCGCCTCGTTCGCGTTCATGCCCTTCGTCGTCTTCAATCAACAACTCTTCACAGGGCTTTCGCTCCAGCCCGTTCACTACGAACAGTTCATCGCCAACTACGTCTCGCTGCTCGCGCTCGCGCTCGCGTTCATACTGGTCGGGCGCGGGTGGGCGGCGCGTGAGGGCGGAGGGCGCGCCCGCGTCCCGCGAACAGTTCTCGCGTCGGTCGCGCTCGTCGCGCTCGGCTGGGCGACGTTTGAAGTTGTCGTCGCGACGCGGCGCGCTTCGCGCTTCAATTTGCGGAGTGATGAGATACGGCCGGTCTATCTGCGCCTGTCGGAGATGGCGAGGGCGGGCGGAGAACTCGAACCGGGCACGGGGCAGCCGGATGTAGTTTTCTGCCCGGACATCATGCAGGCCGACCGGCTGCCCACCGTCGCGCCGCAGGCCGTGCTCTGGGCACCACACATGTTCGTCTTCTCCGGCACCGCGCTGGCCGAAGAGAAAGAGCGGCTCTACCAGCAACTCTACTACTCGAACATCGACGCCGAACGCTTCAGCGATTTCATCAGCCGCCCGCACCCCTATCGCACAGCCGTCTTCGGCTCGGCGCGCGTCCTGAACGGGCTCGACGCCACCCGCGCGCCCATCACGCCCGCAGACCTCGCCGCAGAGCGACGCGCCTATGCCGAATACATCTCATCCTTCACCCGCGAGCGCGCCGCACAGACGCCCCTCTCCTACGTCGTCATCGCGGCCGGGCAAATTGATCTGGAAAATATTGACCGCTGGTACACACGCGACGCCGGCGAGCGCGTCGGCGACTACACGATCTATCGCCTGATGCTGCGACCATAACAAATGCGGATTGCGGAATGCGGATTGCGGATTAGAAGAGGGATATTTCTTTAATCCGCATTCCGCAATCCGAAATCCGCAATGGGATCATTTTTCTTCCGCCTCGGCCAGCCCGCTGATGGCGGGGCCGTTGACGACGTGGCCGTCCACTTGGTAGCGCGAGCCGTGGCAGGGGCAGTCCCAGGTCTTCTCCGTCGAGTTCCAACGCACGACGCAGCCGAGGTGGGCGCAGATGGCGGAACGCTCGTGAAGCGCGCCCGACTCGTCTCGGTAACACGCCACCTTCGTCAAACCCCGGCGGATGATCGCGCCGTCGCCCGCTTTGATCTCCGAGGCATCCGACACCTCGCCCGGCGTCACGAGGTCTGTGTACTGCGCGGCGACGTTCAAATTCTCTTCGGCGAAATCCCTGATCGCGCCGAGCGTCTTGCGCGAGGGATCATAGAGTTCAGCCCACTTGTTTTCACGCCCGGAAATGAGATCGGTGAGCAGCATGCCTGCAATCGTGCCGTGTGTCATGCCGTTGCCGGAGTCGCCCGTGGCGATAAAGACGTTGTCGCTGTCGAGCGGGTTGCGCCCGATGAAGGCGAGGCCGTCCACAGGCTCCATCACCTGCCCCGACCAGCGAAACTCGAACGCTTCGACCTGCGGGAAACGCTCGCGCGTCCATTCTTCGAGCCGCCGGAAACGCTCCTCCGCGTCGTCCGCCTGCCCCGTCTTGTGGTCTTCGCCGCCGACGATCAAAACGTCGTAGCCGCCGCCCGCGCCTTCTCCGCCCTCTTCACCTTCGACGCGCTGCAAGCGCAGATAGTGATACGGGTCGGGCGTATCCCATAGGAGAAGCTGCGGCACGCTGCCGCGCGCGACGCGCCCACCGACAACAAAGGTGCGATAAGGCGCTTGCTTCGTGTGTATGGCGACGAGATCGTTGACGGGCGAATTGGTCGCCACGACGACGGCGCTCGCCTTGACCGTCGCGCCGCCCTTTGTCTCGACGCGCGCCTCGTCGCCGCCCTCGATCTTCGTCGCGTGCGTGCCGGTGTAAATCCGGCCGCCGCCGCGCTTGATCGCCTCGGCCAGCCCGCGCAGGTATTTCAGGATGTGAAACTGCGCCTGGCGCGGAAAGCGCAACGCCGGCCCCGTGTCGAACGATTCGACGGGCGCGCGCGGAACGTGCTCGACCTCCACCAGCCCGGCGCGGTGCGCGGCGCGCAGTTCGTCGCCGAGCTGCGCCGGGTCGTCGCCGGGCGGGACGAACAGATAACCGTCGAGCCGCGTGAAGTCGCACTCGATTCCCTCCTCGCCGATGATCGTTTCGATCTTATCGATTGCCGCCGTGTGGCTCTCGGCGGCGAGACGCGCGCCACGCTCGCCGTGCAATCGTTCGAGTTCGTAATAACGGTCGTCGAGCGCGTTGACGAGGTGCGCGGTCGTGCGACAGGTCTCGCCGCCGGCGATGCGGCCATCATCTAAGACGACGACACGCTTGCCCTCTTTCGTCAACAGGTAAGCGGTCGTCAGCCCGGCGATGCCTGCGCCGACAATTACCACGTCCGTCTGCAAGTCTGATGTGAGTTGCGTCTCGTCGGGCATGTCCGCCGTACGCATCCACACCGAGGTCGTCAGCCCGTTGTCAGTTTTCATTACTCTCCTCCCATGAAATGTATGAAATGAATCGCGCCGGTTCAGGCTTCAGCCGGCTTCGCCCTTGACCGTCGCGTAGCAGAAACAATCGCGCGGCTCGTCGCCCATGTTCGGGTGTATCGCCCAGCGCCGGAGTATCCCTTCGCGCTGCATCCCCGCCTTCTCCAACACGCGCGCCGAAGCCGCGTTCTCCACGTCGCACACCGCCCACACGCGAAACACTTCAGGCTCGGACAGCAAGTAATCAACGACGGCGCGCACGGCCTCCGTCATCAGGCCGCGCCCCCACCATTTGCGAGCCAGCACGTAACCGAGATCGACGCGCCACCCGTCCGGCCGTATAGAGATCATCCCGGCCACCTCGCCGCTGTCCCTGAGCGCGATGACCCACGAAAAATGCCTGCCGGACTCCCACGCGGCCAGCCGGTTCGCGGCCGGTTCTTCGCCGTCGGCCACGGTGCGGTGCGGCCGCCACGTCACATAGCGCGTCACCTCCGGGTCACGCGCGTAAGCCTCGTAGATGAGCTGCGTGTCGGCGGCGACGGGCTTACGCAAGGTCAGGCGCGCGGTTTCGATGTGCGTCGGCGGTTTCACTTTTATTCGATCCCTGTCTTACCGAGACGCTCGCGTTTGACGGCGTGCGGGTTCGTCGAACGCTCGCCGCGCTTGCGCGTCGACTTGCGAGGCTTGCGCACCTCGCCCTTGTGGTCAACCGAGCGTATCGGTTGCAAGTCCTGCGCGTCGCCTTCCGGGTCGTCGAGGCGCGTCTCAACTTCCAGAGGCATCTCGTCCGCGCCGTCCGTATCGGTCAAGGCGGCCGGATCACTATGCACTGCGGCGGCGGTCGCCTCCGCGTCGCCTGCTGCGTCGCCCAGTCCGGCGAGCGCGCGTTGTCGGCCGAAGTGTGCGGCGATCTCTTCGGCGGTCTGGCGGCCGACGAAGGGCGCGAGTTCCGCCGCAGACGCCTGCGCGATGCGCGCGATGGAGCCGAAGTTTCTGAGGAGCCGGTTCTTGCGCTTGTCGCCGACGCCGGGTATCTCCGTCAGTTCCGAGGTGAAGTCGCGTATCTCGCGCCGCTTGCGGTGATAGGTGACGGCGGCGCGGTGCGTCTCGTCGCGGATCATTTGAATGAGACGCAGCACGGTCGAATGCGAGTCGAGATAGACGGGTTCGTGCTCGCGCCCTTTGACTAAAAGGTGCGAGACTTCGTTGTGGCGGCGCGGCGGTTTCACCACGCCGATCATGGGGATGGCTTCGAGGTCGAGTTCGCGCATCGCGGCGGCGGCGGCGTTCAGTTGTCCCTTGCCGCCGTCGATCATGACGAGGTCGGGCAGCGGCTTGTCCTCTTCGAGCTGGCGGCGGTAGCGGCGCGCGACGGCCTCGCGCATCGAGGCCACATCGTTCGAGCCTTCCACGGTCTTGATCTTGAAGCGACGGCCTTCGGCGCGGTTCATCTTGCCGTTCTCGCAGACGACCATCGCGGCCACGTTCTCCGCGCCCGAAATGTTAGAGATGTCGAACGACTCGATGCGTGCGGGAAAACGCGGCAATTCCAAAGTCTCCTGCAACTCTTCGAGTACGCGCTCCATGTCGGGCTTGAGGACGCGGAAGCGTTGCTCAAAGGCGATCTGCGCGTTCTTCTCGACGAGCGTGATCATCTCGCGCTTCTCGCCGCGCTGCGGATCAAAGATGCGTACGCGACGGCCGCGCCGCTCCGAGAGGGCTGTCTCCAACAGTTCGCGATCCTCGAAATCCACTGGCACGTGAATCTCGCGCGGCACGTAGTCGGTCGAATAGTATTGCGTCAGGACTTCGCTCAAAAACTCTGCCGGGTCGAACTCGTCGGGCGACAAATCTTCCCAGAAGAACTCGCGGCGGCCGACGATCTTGCCTTCGCGCATGGTGAAGAGTTGGAGGGCGAGCCGCTGCGCTTCGCGGTAGTAGCCGAAGATGTCCACGTCGCGCTCCGGCGAGGTCGCCATCTTCTGCGTCTCGGAGACGGCGAGCACGACCTTGCGCAGGTCTCTATACTTGGCGGCGAGTTCGTAGCGCATCTCTTCGGACGCGCGCTCCATGCGCCCCGCGTACTCGTCTGCCAACTCCTTGTTCTTGCCTTCGAGAAACAGGCGCACGTCGCGCACCGACTCCGTGTATTCGTCCGGCGTACACAAGCCACGCACACAGGGGCCGAGGCAGCGTTTGATGTGATATTCGAGACACGGGCGGGGAAGTTTCCCGTCGATCTCGATGTCGCAGGTGCGCAGTTGGAACGTGCGGTTGATGAGATCAATCGTGCGGCGCGCGAGCGAGGCGGGGAGGAAGGGGCCGAAGTAGAGCGCGCCGTCGCGCTGGATGCGGCGCGTGATCATGACGCGCGGGAACGGCTCGTTGATCGTCAGTTTCAGATGCGGGTATTGCTTGTCGTCCTTGAGCGCGATGTTGTAGCGCGGCTTGTGCTTCTTGATGAGGTTCGATTCGAGGATGAGGGCTTCGACCTCCGTGTCCGTGACGATGAATTCGAGGTCGCGTATGCGGCGGACGAGTTCGCGCGTCTTGCGGTCGTGGCCGCGCCCCGACTGGAAGTAGGAGCGCACGCGATTGCGCAAATTCTTCGCCTTGCCGATGTAGATGATCTTGCCCGCCTCGTCCTTGTGTATGTAGACGCCGGGCGAGATGGGCAGATTTCTGAGTTTCTCTTCTAATGTCACCACAACCTCTGCTGACGATAACCGTTTGCCGGGTGTAAGGGGAAACCATATCTTAGCCCAACACCGATCATAGAGCGACTCTCCGCGCCGCCGGTTCGACTACGGCCGCGCGAAGGTAAATAGGGCGGGCGGGATGCCGGCGGCGTGCGCCTCGTCGCAGCCGGTCTTCGCCGACATGGGATGGCCGGGGGAGGTCATATTTTCGGCGTAAATTTTGTCGCCCTCACAATTGATTTTGTAGCTCAATGAAGGTAAAACCCTACCATGCTCTCTCACGGCACTCTCCTGCAAAATCGGTATCGTATCGGCCGCCGCATCGGGCAAGGTGGCATGGGCGCGGTCTACGAGGCCACGCACGAAGAACTCGGCCACACGGTGGCGCTTAAAGAGACGTTTCACACCGACGACGAACGTCTCCGCCGGGCGTTCAAACGCGAAGCCCGGATGCTGGCCGGGTTACAGCACCCGGGGCTGCCGCGCGTTATTGATTACTTCGCCGATGGTGATGGCCTGTTTCTCGTGATGGAATATATCGGCGGCGACGACCTGCTCGTCCAATTGCAGACCCAGCAGCAACCGTTCGCCGTTTCAGAAGTCATACGCTGGGGCGAACAACTCCTCGACGTGTTGGAATACCTGCATGCTCAAGACCCTTCCGTCATCCACCGCGATATCAAGCCGAACAACATCAAGCTGAACCGGCGAGGCGATGCCATCCTGCTCGACTTCGGCTTGTCAAAGGGAGCGGGCGGCGAAACGACCTCGCTCGTCGCTTCGCGCAGCGTGTTGGGCTTTACGCTGACATACGCGCCGCTCGAACAGATCCTCAAGGCTGATCAGAATCTGGTTCAGTATTTAGCCTTCCTCGACGCAGAGCGGGTCAGCCGCCTGTTACAGACGCCCACTGACGCGCGGAGCGACCTTTATGCGCTGGGTGCGACGCTCTATCACTTGCTCACGAACAAGCTACCGGCGCAGGCGCCGATGCGTGCGCAGGCAGTCTGGTCGGGGAAAGTCGACCCGTTGCTGCCCGCCCACGAAGTTAACTCGCAAATCCTGCCCGCTATCTCAGACATACTGCACAAGGCTATGGCGCTCGACGGCCCAGACCGCTGGCCCGGCGCAACGGCGATGCGCGCGGAGTTAACGGACGTGCTGCGCCACCTGTCGCAGCCCACGGAGCCGCTTCCCCAACCGACTCCCCCGTCCGAAGAGACGTTGCCTTCCGGTGATAGCCCGCCAGCGCCGCCGCCGCCTGACGAAGACGGGCAGGACGCGGATACCGAACAGGGAGTTCGTCCCCGGCCGTGGCTGCCGGAGGGCATGCTGCGGCGCTGGCCGTTCCACTACGCACTGCCGGTCGCGGCGGCGCTGCTGCTGCTCGTCATCGGCAGCGTGGTCTTCCTGCGCTCTAATAGTTCTCCGCCTGAGTCCGCGCCTGCAAATCAGAATGCCGCGCCGACCCCGACGCCACCGCTGGGCGCAAACTTAAGAGACGACGAGTTCATCCCCTTTCGCAGAGGCGATAAGTGGGGCTTTTGCCGCGCGGATAAGGAGCTGCTAATCAAACCGGAGTACGACGATGTCAGGAGATTTTCCGAAGGCTTAGCGGCGGTGGCGATCATGGAGTCAGACCCGGACAGGGTCAGAAATGACGCGGAGCGCGTCAAGCGCGGGTATAAGCCAGCTTCTAAAAGAATTTTCAAATGGGGCTACATAAATAAGCTCGGCGAACTCGTCATCCCAATCGAACTCGATGGCGCCTACCTATTTAAAGGCGGGGTAGCGCAGGTAAGATACCAACGCCAGTCACAGTCTCGCGACAAGGCGGGCAACGTTATCCCCCCTCCTTCTCCCCAGGGCACACCGTCGGCCGCGTCAAAGCCCACACCCGCGAGCACACCTGATCCGTTAAGTGATCCGATACCCGAACCTGCCAGACGTGATAGTTACGGTACTGCCGTCACCTATCGTTATACCAGAGATGGTAAGACGGCCTTCGGCGGAGAATTCGAAGAGGCGAGCTATTTCTACGAAAGGCGCGCGCGCGTCAAAACCGGGGGCGTGTACGGCTTTATTAAACCGGACGGTAAGTATGCCGTTAATCCTGATTATCAGGATGCCAGTTTCTTCTCTCAAGGTCTGGCGGCCGTTAAACTCAAGGATGGGAATTGGGGATTTATTGACATAGACGGGGACAAGTCTATCGGTTTTGACTATGAAGACGTAGGTGATAAACATAACTTCCCATTCAAAAACGGGTTCGCAAAAGTGAAACGCAAGGGTCAGCAATGGGAGCTTATAGATACCAACGGTCGGCAGGTTCTTGAGTCTAAGTATGAAGATATAAAATGGTCTGAAGCCGGGTTGGCGGCGGTGAAGTCCGAGAACAAATGGGGCATTATTGATATTAATGCGAAGGGCGCAAAGTTGACTGACTTCAAATACGACGGCATAGATTTTAGCGACGACAATGACAAGGGATTTTTAGCTTATCTAAAATCTCTCATGGCGTATGTCAAAGAAGG
>DASVPS010000314.1:0-16580 GCA_036389555.1 Pyrinomonadaceae bacterium | reverse complement strand
CCTCTCTGAGAGACACCTCGTCGAACTCCACGTGCAACTACAATCTCTTTTTCGGCTAAAAGAGACCGGAATGAGCGTGGCATCGCGATTGGCATGAGTGTTGCTGTTTGCAGCGGCACAGACTCCTCGCTCCCGGCTCATAAGACCCTCGTTTATTAGCCTCACTGCAAGCCTTTGCGGCGAATGAGAAGATGTTTTCCGCGCCTCGAATCGTCCTCGCTTCCCCGTCGGCGAGAACTCAATCTCACCGGCCTCATGCGCAGCCCGCGCCACGACTGATCGACGCCTTCAGCTAAAAACCTCTGCGACCGCGCTTCAGTCCTGCTAAGACTCACACTTTAGGAGAGACAGTTCGTCCCACCCGCTCACAACGTTCGACCCCATTGGTCGAAGCAAATGTGACTCGAACTCGTCTCGAATAAAGTTTAGCAAGAAAGGAAAAGAAAGATGAAAAACCTTACCCTGCGGACAACCGCGCCTCGCCTTTCCGTCAACTTCATTCTCGCCACGCTTCTCATTCTGGCCGGGTTCGCCACGCCGGCCGCCGCTCAAGGACAGGGACAGGAAGACGCGCTCCGAGCGCGTGTGGTCGAGGCTCTCAACAAAGGCGACCTTGCGCGCGTGGAGAAACTGGTTGCGGAGGCATCGGTGAAGAAGAACAACTTGCAGCCCGGCCCGGTTGGCCCGGTCAGCGGCTCGCTCTCTTTCGAAGAGATTAGAGCCTGCGGCTTCTACCCGCAGGAGACGAGGCTTGAGTGTGTCATAGACATCAAGCAGAACTCCGGCTACGGCGGGCCGATAGAAACTTTCGGTTCGACCGAGTATGTCAGCTTCTGCGTAGACTGGAACAACGACGGATTGTTCCAGAACACGGAATTGGTCGGTCAGGGCAACGTCGTCATGCACGACGGCGCGGGCAAAACCAATTACGCCGTCTACCGCGACATCAACATCCCCGGCGGATTCCGCACCCGCACCACCGGGCCGAGCACGGCGACGACGACCACCAATGCGCCGATCCTGAACGCTCAGGCGACACTCTCTTGGGTGTTGCCGCCCACCGGCTGCAACTTCTCGCCCATCTGGGGCAATGTCTTCAAGTTCCGCATCCGGCTCGACCCGATCCGCTGAGCCTGCGGATGTCCGAAGGGTTCTGCCACCGCGTCAGCCCGCGCCGCTTCATCGGCTAGGCACCGGCGCGCGCTAACGTCAAGACAAACACCTCGTGCGCGCAGGCTTCTTTGAGAGCCTGCGCGCATGCGGAGACGGTCGCGCCCGTCGTGAACACGTCGTCAACGAGCAGGATGCGCTCGCCTGCGACGAGGCGCGGGCGTTCGACGCGAAACGCGCTCTCCACCGTTTCGCGTCGCGCCCGCGCGTCCATCCCGGCGCGGTGGCGCGGCGTGTGTTTCGCGCGCACGAGGCTCCATTCGTCGAGCGGCAGTTTGGAGAGCGCGGCCAGCGAGCGCGCCAGCAGCGTCGCCTGATTGAAGCCGCGCTCGCGTTCGCGCTCGGCGTGGAGCGGGACGGGCACGATGCGCGTGGCCGCGTCGAGCGGCGGTCGCCGCTGCGCCTCCAACAGCAAACGCCCCAGACGCGCCAACACGTGCGGCTCGTGCTTCAAAGTCAGGATTGATGCGCGCAACGCTCCTTCATATTTGCCGACCGAACGCGCCGCCGTGAATGCGGCCGCGTCGCACCGCCGACACAGCACGTCCGTAAGCTTCTCCGGCGGCACGTCGCCAGCCGCCTGCGCGCCGCACTTCCAGCAACAAGTCTCGTCGCCCGTGAAGATTGTCGTCGCACGCCAGCAGGCCGCGCACGCGGGCGCATCACGGCGTGCCTCCACACCCGCCGCGCCGCATGCCGCGCAGCGCGCCGGATAGACGAGCGCGAGCGTCGCATCGTAGAGCGCGTCGAGTTGTCGTATGAGCCGCATCATCGGGAGTTTACTATAGCTGGTCGCCATCGAGTGTAATTAGCAGCACTATCCGCCGGGACGCCCTGCTGACTATTGACATCTACCAACCGGAGGCATATGGTGCCTGCGTCGGACGCCACTACTTTTACGCTGACGAACTCCTCGCTCCGTCGCCCTCATCAGAGGTGTCCATCGCAGCCGCGCCCACCGGCCATAGCAATAGCAGACCAGCGGACGCTCCATCGGCAGGCAAACCCAGCACGCCGCGGCCTGATCGGGATCGGAAATTTTCAGAGAGAAGGCCACACCTGATTACGCGCCCGTCGCGCTCGTTGCTTGCGCCTCCTTAAACCTCATCAACCTCATTCAGGAGAAACCAGCGATGCAAGACTCAATCCTTTTCTGGAACGCCGTCGCGCTCGAAGCCAACCGCATCAGCCACAGCGACCCCGACAAGCGACAGCAGAACGGCCCGACCCTTTCGTCGAGGGCAATAGCGATTGTTCATCTGGCGATGTACGACGCTTATGCTGGCGTTGAAAATAATGCGGCCGCATTCCCGCGCTATTTACCGGCCCCGCCGCCTCCACCTCCCGGCACCTCACATCGGGATGCCGTGGCGGGCGCAGCCCACAGAACGCTGTGCAGGCTCTATAGCGCCCAAGCCGATTTCTTCGACGCGCAGTTGAGCGCCTTTGACCGCACCAACCAGAGCTTCGCCTTCGGGCAAGCCGTCGGCCAGGCTCTGCTCGACCTGCGCGCCAACGATATGGACGCGCGCGACGCCGGCTACATCCCCTCGCCCAAGCGCGGCCGGCATCGCCGCGACCCGGACAACCCCGGCCAGGGTTTCAACTCGCCCTTCTACGGGGCGCAGAACAGAACTTTCGCCGTCTCAGAGAGGCACGACCTGGACGAGCCGTTTTTCGATAACGGCGCTAACCAGAAGTACCGGCGGGCGCTCCGAGACGTGCGGGCTAGAGGCATCAGGCCTGACCTGACGGCGACGCTGCCGACCCTGCTGTTTGACAGGCGGCGGACCCCTGAGGACACGCTCGTCGGCATCTACTGGGGATACGACGGCGCGAACCGCCTCGGCACACCGCCGCGCCTCTACAACCAGATCATCCGCCAGGTGGCGATGAACGTGGTCAACCCGACCCTCGGCCGAATCCACAACGAGGGTGATAACGCACGGCTCTTCGCCTTCGTCAATGCGGCGCTGGGTGACGCCGGGATTTTGGCGTGGGAGCAGAAGTATTGCTGGGACTTCTGGCGCCCCGTCGTCGGCATCCGCGAGCACGACGAAACACTCGGGCCGGCGGCACCACACAGCGATAACCCGGATGTTTTCTTCGGCAGCGGCGATCCCGGCTGGCTGCCGCTCGGCGCGCCGAGCACGAACTCGACGGGCGTGAAGAACTTCACGCCGGACTTCCCGGCCTACCCGTCGGGGCACGCCACGTTCGGGGCTGCCGCCCTTCACATCACCCGGATGTTTTACGGCAGACCCGAGAACAACAAGAACGGAGACACCCTGTTCACCGGCTTCTTCGTCTCCGACGAGTTCAACGGCGGCAACCGGGACAATGACGGGACGGTGCGCCCGCGGCACACGCGCTTCTTCCCCGGCGGCCTGTGGGGGATGATCATCGAGAACGCCCTCAGCCGGGTCTTTCTCGGCGTCCACTGGATATTCGACGCCTTCGACTTCACCGGGGGCGATAACGGCCCCTTGAATCCCTCGCTGAATAACGAGAGGATCGGCGGCGTGGGACTGGGTCTGCGGATCGCCAGAGACATCTTCAAGTTCGGCGGCGGCATCACGGGGGCACCCCGAATGACACCGGCCGACATTGTCCCGCCGATCATCACGCCGCCGGCCGTGCCGGCACAGCCGATGCCGACCCGGCCGGCACAGCCGGCGGAAGTTCCGGGCTGCGCCGGCCCGGCGGCAGATCCACCTCAGCACCATGCGGCGGCCACCAAGTCAAGCGGGAAGGGTGCGGCTAAAGGCTCTGCGAAGAAGGGCGCCGCTAAAAAAGGCGCCGCCAAGAAGGGGGCGTCTAAGGGTGCTGCTGCGGCCGACGCTTCCGAGCAAGAACAGGAAGCCTGGCCGTCTGGAATTTCCGAGCAGGACGAGGCTCCGCCGACCGTTCAGGGCGCTTGGCCGTCTGGAATCTCCGAGAAGTGATGCTCGAATAGTTGGCTGTCGGCCGCGAGGGATGAAAACTCAAAGCCGACGGGCAAACTTAGGGCGGTAAACACGCGCGCGCATAAACGGCGACAGCCCTCCGATTCGGACGAGTCCGAATCGGAGGGCTGTCGCCGCCTGTTAACTTGTGGCGCGCGTTTACTCTTCTTCCGGGTTCAGCAAACCGCGCTCCTGCAAATCCTGACACTTGAGACAGAAGCGCGCCCACGGCACGGCTTCCAGACGCTTCTCCTGCACCGGCTCGCCGCAGTTGACGCACTCGCCGAAACCGCCCGTCTCAATGCGGTGCAATGCCTCGTCAATCAAGGCGAGCAGGCGTCGGTCGTTGGCCGACATCGAGATCAACAGTTCCTTCGTGTAGGCGTTGGCGGCCATGTCGGCGGGGTCTTGCGTGGCTTCGAGGTCGCGCTCGCGGCTCGACATCTCTGCCTCCGTCACCTGCCGAAACAGACCCTCGCGCCGTTCCAATAAACGATCACGGTATGACTTCAATTTACGCTTATCCATTTTTATGCCCCTCTCTTAAACCCTACTTGTTCTGTCCCGTCTTGATTTCAAATAAAACGCGAACGCGCGACAAAGGTTTCAAACGGCGCGCTCTACTTCTGGTACGGCAGCCCGTGCATGATCGTGTACGCGCGATAAAGCTGTTCGACCAGCACGACCCGAGCCATCTCGTGCGTCAATGTCAGCCGCGACAGAGACCAGCGCACGTCTGCCTTCGCTTTCAACTCCGCCGTGATTCCGAGATGCCCGCCGATGACGAACGCGATCTCCTTCTTCCCTTCCAACTGCCAGCGCTCCACCTGCGCCGCCAACTCCTGCGAACTCCACTCGCGCCGCCCCTCTACATCCAGCAGCACCGTTACGCCGTCCGCCCGTGTGAGCGCGCCCGCGATCCGCTTGCTCTCTTCCTCGATGATGCTGCGCTCGTCGCCGCCCGCGCTCTCGCGCAACTCCCTCACCTCACAACGAACGAACCGCCCCAGCCGTTGCAAATAATCGCCGACGAGCGCACGGACATGCTCGTTCTTCGTCTTGCCCACCCAGATGAGGCGTATACGCATCAGGGGAGGGATAAGGGATGAGGGATGAGGGATGAGGGATGAAGAAGAATTGATTCATTAATCCATTTCTTCATTGAATCAATGAACCGATGAACCAATGAATCAATTCTTAAATTATTCATCCCTCATCCCTCCGCCCTCATCCCTTCCATATCGCGCCAATTTCTCGTAGAGATTCTTGCGGCTGATGCCGAGCAGGCGCGCGGCCTCGGATTTGTTGCCGCGCACGGCGGCGAGCGTCTCGACGATGTAGGCGGCTTCGAGTTCGGCGAGCGTCATGCGCGCCTCCCGCCTTCTTTGCAGCGATGCCGCGGCGCGCACCGAGTCCGGTAAATGCTCAATTTCGACGCGCTCGCCGTCGGCCACGATAACGGCACGCTCTAAGACGTGCGCCAGTTCCCGGACGTTGCCGGGGAAGTCGTAAGTTTCCAGCAACTGAAGCGCGTCCGGCTCGATCCTGAGAGCGCGCCGCCCGTGCTTCGCCGCGTAAGTTTTCAAAAACCCGCGTGCCAGTTTCCGTATGTCCTCGCGGCGTTCGCGCAAAGGTGGCACGTGTATGCGGACGACGTTCAGCCGGTAGAACAAGTCCGGGCGAAACGCACGACGCCTGACGGCCTCATCCAGATCAACGTTTGTCAGCGCGATCAACCGCGCATCGACCTTGACGGTGCGCCTGCCGCCCAGACGCTCGAACTCGCGTTGTTCGATAACGCGCAGCAGTTTCGCCTGCGCGTCCGTCGACAGGTGCGCGATTTCGTCCAGAACGAGCGTGCCCTTGTGCGCCGCTTCGAGCCGGCCGGGCTTCGACTCGTTCGCGCCCGTGAACGCCCCGCGCTCGTAGCCGAACAACTCGGCTTCCAGCAACTCCGCCGGGAGCGAGGCGCAATCGATCTTCACGAACGATGCCGCCCCGCGCTTCGACTGGCGGTGGACGTAGAGCGCGAGCGCATCTTTGCCCGCGCCCGATTCACCCGTGACGAGGACGTTGGCGTCCGTCGTCGCGACGCGACCCGCGAGACGCACGGCCTCGCGCATCGCCTCCGAGTGCGCCACGAGTTCGATCACGATTCGCTTCTCAAAGAACTGCCTGCGGCGCTGCCTCCGCTCGCGCCCGCATCCGCCTGCAAGTCTGCGGGCAGCCGGACGCGCGCGCCTTCGCGCCAGAGCCTTTCGAGGTCGTAGAAGCGTCGCGCCTTGTCTTCAAAGATGTGGACGATGAAATCGCCGTAATCCACCAGCACCCACTCGGCCGTCTGGTAGCCTTCGATGCGTTCGGCGCGCGTACCTTCGCGCTTCAGGCGCTCCGTGATCTCGTCGGCGATGGCCTGCACCTGGCGCGCGTTCGTGCCGCTCGCGATCAGGAAATAATCCGTGAAGGTGGCGATGGGGCGCAGGTCGAGCACGACCAGATCGTGCGCCTTCTTGTCGCTCGCCGCGCGCAGCGCGCTCTCGATGCGCACGTCCAGTCCTTCGTCGCTCGCCGTCGCAGGGGCGGCGTCCGTGGTCGGCTGCTCGTCTGCTTGCGCGGTCGCCGCCGCCCCTGCTGTGTCGGTCTCTTTCTTCAATGCCGCGCGCTTCTTAGTCGTGAGCGCGCCCTCTTCCGGCGTCGTGTCGTTCTGTTTCATGCGCCTCTCTGTAGAGCCTGTATTTTTTGATGTACTCCGCCACAGGCTGCGGCACTCTGATGCTTCCCTCTTGTCCCTCGCCCGCCTCCCGGACGGCGCGACGAATGTCGCTCGACGCGATCTCCATTTTCACCGCGTCGGTAAAATAGATTTTCGACTCTCCCGTCACTTCAATCGCGCGCCCGTCTCGCGCTTCCCTCTTTGCACTATCTCTCAAGTCAACTATCCGCGCGCGCACCTGCGCCGTCACGTGCTCCGTCGAAATTTCATAACCCGGCCGTGTGACGACGACGTGTGTGACGAGCGAAAGCAGGCGTTCCCATTCGCGCCACGTCGTGATCTCTTCCCACGAATCCGCGCCCATCACGAAGAGGAAGTGCGCGCCCGGCATCGCGTCTTTCAGGCGCGCAATCGTCTCCACGGTGTACGGCCTCTCCGGTTCGTCGAGTTCGACGGTCGAGACGCGGAAGCGCGCCTCGTTCTGCGTCGCCAGCGCGAGCATCGCGTAACGATGCAGGGGCGACGCGGGAGGGACGTTGCGACGTTTGTGCGGCGCGACGTGCGCCGGGATGAAAAGAACTTCGTCGAGCGCGAACAAGTTCAACAACTCGCGCGCCACCGCGACGTGCCCGTCATGCACGGGGTCGAACGTGCCGCCATAGAGCGCGATGCATGCGGCGTTGCTGCTGCGGCGCTTCGCGTCCATAACCTCAATCCAACGGCGTCGCCGCGCTGCTGCTTTCGTCCGTGCCCGGCGCGGCCATGGCCGCCTCAGCATCCTGCCCCCGCGCCCCGGCCTCCGCTCTCGCGGCTTCGCCCTCGCTCAAGGCGTCGAGCGCCTGAGAGACGGCGTAGACGAGTTCGCGCACGCCCGTATTCGTCACCGAAGAAATCTCGTAAAACTCCCGCCCGTCGGCGGTCGCGCGCGCGCGCAAACTCTCCAAACGCTCCGGCTCGTCGAGCGCGTCGATTTTCGTCGCCACGACGATCTGCGGGCGTTCGGCGAGTTGCGGATCGTAGGCGCGCAACTCGCGTTTGATCGCCTCGTAATCGCCCACGGCATCGCGCCCCGAGGCGGAGGACACATCAACGAGATGCAGCAACAGTTTCGTCCGCTCGATGTGGCGCAGGAAGCGGTCGCCAAGCCCCGCGCCTTCGTGCGCGCCCTCGATCAAGCCGGGGATGTCTGCGATGACGAACGTGCGAAAGTCTCCGAGGTCAACGACGCCGAGGTGCGGTTCGAGCGTCGTGAAAGGATAGTCCGCGATCTTCGGCCGGGCGGCCGAGACGGTCGAGATCAGAGTTGACTTGCCCGCGTTCGGGAAGCCGACGAGGCCGACATCGGCCAGCAGTTTCAGTTCGAGTTGAAATTCGTGTTCTTCGCCGGGGCTGCCTTCCTGATGGTAGCGCGGCGCGCGGTTGGTTGAGGTGGCGAAGTGCGAGTTGCCGAAGCCGCCGCGCCCGCCTTTGGCCGCCAGCCAGCGCTGCCCCTCTTCCGTCATATCGCACATGAGGTCGCCGGTCTCCGCGTCGTACACCTGCGTGCCGACGGGGACGCGCACCACCACGTCTTCGCCTTCGCGCCCGGAACGGTTCGAGCCTTCGCCGTGTCGCCCGCGATCCGCGCTGTGTTCGGGGTTGTATCGCAGGTGCAGAAGCGTGTTGACGCCCGTGTCGGCCACGAGCCACACGTCGCCGCCCTTGCCGCCCTCGCCGCCCGAAGGCCCGCCGCGCGGCACGAACTTCTCGCGCCGAAAGGCCGTCACGCCGTTGCCGCCGTGCCCGCCCTTGACGCGAATTTTGACCCGATCAATGAACATTTAACAATTGCGAATGCGGAATGCGGAATGTGGATTGCGGATTAAAGATGAAAGCAATTGCTTTCTAATCCGCAATCCACATTCCGCATTCCACAATGTAAATGACGCCTACGCTTGCTTGGTCGTTCGAGCAGGCGCGGGCGTCGCAAAGTGACTGTTGAATGGCTCCCCGGCTAAGCGGCAACTGCCTCCGGCGCTGGAGCGGCGTTGGCAGCCTCTGCCGCATAGACGCTGATGAACTTGCCCTGCCGCCCCTTGTCTTCAAACTTGACGATGCCGTCAATCAAGGCAAACAACGTGTCGTCCTTGCCGCGCCCGACGTTCTTGCCCGGCTTCCATTTCGTGCCGCGCTGGCGTGCCAGAATGTTGCCGCCGAGCACGCGCTCGCCGCCGAACTTTTTCAGCCCCAGCCGCTGCGACTGCGAATCGCGGCCGTTACGCGAACTGCCGACTCCCTTTTTATGTGCCATAACTCAACCCTTCAAAGTGATGAGTGATGAGTGATGAGTGATGAGTAAGAAGTCAGTTTTGACTCATCACTCATCACTCATCACTCATCACTTTTTATCCAATTGAATCAATCTTGACCGCCGTGTAATTCTGCCGGTGGCCTTGTGTGCGTTTGTATTGTTTGCGGCGTTTCATCTTGAAGACGATGATCTTGTCGCCGCGCCCGTGTTCGACGATAGTGCCCGCCACGCGCGCGCCGTCAACCGTGGGCGCGCCGACCCGTGTCTCGTTGTCGCCGCCGACGACGAGCACGTCGAACTCGACGGTCTTTCCCGCCTCTTCGTTCAACGAAGGCACACGCACCGTCTCGCCTTCCGCCACACGGAATTGCTTGCCGCCCGACCTGATAATTGCGTAAGACATTTCTCTGCTCTCCTCAGACGCGAAAATCCCCTGTGGGAAAGTCGTTAATTATAGAGGCTGCTTTCCGGCTGGTCAACGCGCCGAAAGCCCTCCGCGCGACGGTTCAGGCGTTAGCGATTTTCACGCCGCCCGCGCCGTTCTGTCGCTCAAAAAACTCTTCCAAAAACTTGGTCGAAAAGTCGCCCGACTGAAACTGCGGATCGTCCATGATCTTCAGGTGCAGCGGGATCGTCGTCTTGATGCCCTCGATCACCATCGATTCGAGCGCGCGGCGCATGCGCGCAATCGCCAGCTCGCGCGTGCGCGCATGGACGATCAGTTTCGCGATCAGCGAATCGTAATAAGGCGGCACGAAGTAGCCGGGGTAGATGGCCGTGTCCACGCGCACGCCGGGGCCGCCCGGAATGTTGCAGGCGGTGATTAATCCCGGCGAGGGCGTGAAGGTCTCCGGGTGCTCCGCGTTGATGCGGCATTCGATGGCATGCCCGGCAAAGATCACGTCCTCCTGTCGGAAGGCCAACTCCTCGCCCTCTGCGACGCGAATCTGGTTGCGCACGATGTCGGCCAGCGTGATCATCTCGGTGACGGGATGCTCCACCTGCACGCGCGTGTTCATCTCCATGAAGTAGAAACGCCCGTCTTCGTCGAGCAAAAACTCGACCGTGCCCGCGTTCGAGTAACCGACGCGCTTGCAAGCTTCGACCGCCACGCTCCCCATCCGCTCGCGCAACTCGCGCGAGAGCGCCGGCGAAGGGGCTTCTTCAATAAGTTTCTGGTGGCGACGCTGCACGGAACAATCGCGCTCGCCGAGGTGGACGCAGTTGCCGAACTCGTCGGCCATCACCTGAATCTCGACGTGGCGCGGCCGCTCGACGTAGCGTTCGATGTACACGTCGCCGTTCTTGAACGCGGAGAGGGCTTCGTTCGAGGCCGTCTCCAATTCCCGGCCGAGTTCCGCCTCGGCGCGCACGATGCGCATGCCGCGCCCGCCGCCGCCCGCCGCCGCCTTGATGATCACGGGGAAGCCGATCTCGCGCGCGAGCCTGATCGCCTCTTCTTCGGTCTCCAGCGGTTCGGGGCTACCCGGCAGAATCGGCACGCCCGCCTCCGCCATCGCGCGCCGCGCCTCCACCTTGTCGCCCATCAACTTGATGACGGACGAGCGCGGCCCGATGAACTTTATATTGCACGCCTCGCAAATCTCCGCGAAGTAAGACGACTCGGCGAGGAAGCCGTAACCGGGATGGATCGCGTCAACGTTCATGATCTCCGCCGCGCTGATGACGGCGGGGATGTTCAAATAGCTCTGCGCCGAAGGCGGCGCGCCGATGCAGATGGACTGATCGGCGAAGCGCACGTGCAGCGAATCGCGATCCGCCTCCGAATGCACGGTGACGGTCTGGATGCCCATCTCCTTGCACGCCCAGATAATCCGGCACGCGATCTCGCCGCGGTTCGCGATCAGAATCTTCCGAAATTTGCGCGGGGCAATTGCCATAAGCGGGTGAACGGTGACAGGTGACTGGCGACAGGTTTTAAGACAAGAAGCAGGTCTTCATCTTGTCACCTGTCACCCGTCACTTGTCACTCTTTCTCATTTCTTGATCCCAAACAATGCCTGCCCGTATTCGACGGGTTGGCCGTTCTCGACGTAAATCTTTTCAATCGTACCGCTGACTTCAGCCTGTATCTCGTTCATCAATTTCATCGCCTCGATGATGCACACCACCGTCTCCGGTTCGACGCGGCTGCCCTGTTTGACGAACACCTCGGAGGCCGGCGAAGGCGCGCGGTAGAACGTGCCGACGATGGGCGAAGTGATCTTGAACAGGTCTTCAACCGCGCTCGGCGCGTCGGTTGCGGCCAGCGCGGGCGCGGTGGCGGCCGCAGCAGCGCCGGCGGATGCGGTGTTCTGAGACGGCGGCGCGGGAGGCGTGGACGGCGCGGGGAACGGGATGACCGAGCCGGTCACGCTGCCCGTCGGCGGCGGAGCGGTTTGCGGGTAAGTGTTGCGGCTGAGGCGCAGGCGAAAGCCTTCCTTCTCGATCTCAAATTCGGTGAAGCCCTGCGCGGCGATCAAGTCGGCCAATTCGCGCAACTCATCCATATTGATCGAAGTTTCGGTGCGGCGCGACCCCGACTGGCTCTCACGCTGACCTTCGCGCTGACCTTCGCGCTCGCCGCGATGCCTACGCCGCGAGCCATGCCGACCTCCGCCGAGGCCGCCGCCGCTGCTGCCACTTCCGCCCGCGCCCGCGCCGGTGCTGCTGCTGTTGACGCCGCGTCGTGCGTCAGCCGATTGCTGCTGGCGTGTGCCGCCTGCGCTGCTGCTGCTGTCGTTCGGCTGGTCGCCGCCTGCGGCTTCTTCGGGTCTCTGTTCGTCGCTCATGTTCGGTTACACCTCCGCGCTGCTTGAGTTTCCAGCAATCTCTCCTGCTTGGCGTTGGTAGAGCAAAATCAAAGCCCCGTCCCGCTGACGGCTCAGGCGAAACCTGCGCGCACGGGGGCTTGGGGCTGGCGGTGTAGGCGAGACAAAGGGCGCGCTCGCCGGTTATTACCCGAGCGCGCCCCGCCCGTCTCTAACTCTAGTTATCCGTGTCTTTCTCGGCGGCCGTCGATTCGGTCTTCTTTGACCGACGCCCGCCGCTGCCAGCTTTGTCCGCGTCCTTCACGTCCTCGCCGCCGGTCTTCGCGCGACCGCGCGCGCGTGTCGTCTCTTCCTTCTCGAAAGTCTTGTCGGCCTTCCGGCCGCCGCGCCGACCGCCTTCGGCCTCGCCCGACTTCGACGCGCGCGCCGATTTACGCTTGTCCGACGTGACGGACTTGGCGCGCTTCTCGGTCTGCTTCGCAGCTTCCAACTCGCGCGGGTTGTCGACGAGTTCGATGATGGCGAGCTCGGCGTTGTCGCCGTCGCGCCGCCCCAACTTGATGATGCGCGTGTAGCCGCCCGGACGATCTTTGTAACGCTCGCCGAGTTCGTCGAAGAGACGCTTGACGGCAGCCACGCCCGCCGTGCGCGTCGGGCGCACCACGCCGCGACGACCCGTCTCGCTCTTCACCTGGCGATTGCCCGTGTGGAAGAACGTCGCGGCCTGCCGGCGCAGGTGGACGGCTTTGACCGCCGCATCGTCGCCTTCAAGCGTTTGCGCCTTGCGCGACAGCGTGATCACGCGCTCGATGAACGGGCGCAGTTCTTTCGCCTTCGGCAGGGTGGTGACGACGCGCTCGTTGCGCGCGTTGATCAGTGAAGTCGCGAGATTGCGCAACAGGGAGAGGCGGTGCTCGGTCGTCCGCCCCAGTTTGCGATGTGCTTTCAGATGTCGCATAGCTTTTTCTTAAAGTGACAAGTGACAGGTGACGGGTGACAAGTTGAAGACCAGTTTTTTTGTATTAACTCGTCACCCGTCACCTGTCACTCGTCACTGATTTTTAAAGGTCGTCGTCTTCGTCGGCGAAGTCGCTGATGTCGGAGTCGCGCCCGCCGGTGCCCGGAATCGGGTTGCCCTGTTCGTCAAACTCCATGCCGAAATCCAGTCCCATTCCGTGCAGGATGTCCTTGATTTCGTTCAGCGATTTCTTGCCGAAATTCTTCGTCGCCAGCATCTCGCGCTCCGAGCGCTGGACGAGATCGCGAATGCTCTTGATGTTGGCGTTCTTCAGGCAGTTGTAGGAACGCACAGAGAGTTCGAGTTCGTCCACCGAACGGTCGAGTTGATCGTTGCGCGGCAGGGGCGGACGCTCGATGCCCGTGTAGGCGAACTCGTCCGTGTCCTCCTCGAAGTTGATGAAGATCGCCATGTGATCCTTGATCAACTTGGCCGCGAGACCGACGGCGTCGTCCGGCTTGACCGAGCCGTCCGTCCACACGTCAATCGTCAACTTATCGAACTCTGTGTTCTGACCGAGGCGCGCGGCCTCAACCGTGTAGTTGACCTTCTTGACGGGCGTATGAACCGAGTCCACGGGGATATAGCCCAAACTCAGGTCTTCGTCGAAATTGCGGTCGGCGGGGACGTAGCCGCGCCCGCGCTTGAGGCGCATCTCGATGTTCAGGGAGCCGCCCTCAGAGACGGTCGCGATGTAGACGTTCGGGTCGAGCACTTCCACGTCCGCATCTGTCTCGATGTCGCCGGAGAGAACTTCGCCCGCTCCCGTCTTGCTGATGGTCAGCGTCTTGGCCTCGCCGCCGTGCAGTTTGATCGGAATCTGCTTGAGGTTCAAGATCACGTCCGTCGCGTCTTCCACGACGCCGCGGATGCTTGAGAATTCGTGCTCGACGCCCTCGATCTTGACCGCCGTGATGGCCGCGCCTTCAATCGACGAGAGCAACGCGCGGCGCAAAGAGTTGCCGATGGTCGTGCCGAAGCCGCGCTCGAAAGGCTGCGCGGAGAAACGCCCGTAGCGGTCTGTCAACGTCTCGTTCTCGACCGCCAGACGGCGCGGCATTTGAAATCCTGTCCAGAGATTATTTTGATCCATAGCCATACTTTTTTTGACCCTCTGGCTGTTATTGAAAGCCTGTGTGCGCGAGAGCGGCGGCCGCCGCCCCGGCATGTCTCAACTGTGACATGCGCGAAAACAACCGGCCACCGCCGCCACCCGCGCGGATGTTACTTGCTATAAAGTTCGACGATGAGTTGCTCGTTGATCGAACGGTCAATGTCGTCGCGCGTCGGCAAACTCGCCACGCGCGCGCCCATCTCCGCGCCTTCGGCGGGCGCGAGCCAGGAGGGGCGACCGCGACCGGCGGCCGTCTGCCACGCGCCTTCGATGTGCGCGTTCTTGCGGCTCGTCTCGCGTACCGTCACCACGTCTCCGGCCTTCACCTGAAAAGAGGGGATGTCTACTTTGCGCCCGTTCACTTCGATGTGGCCGTGGTTGACCAACTGGCGCGCCTGCCGCCGCGACGTGGAGAAGCCCGCGCGGTACACGGCGTTATCGAGCCTGCGTTCAAGGAGGACGAGCAGGTTTTCGCCCGTGATGCCCTTCTGGCGCGCGGCCTTTTCAAAGTAGTTGCGGAACTGACCTTCGAGAACGAAATAGATGCGCTTGACCTTCTGCTTCTCGCGCAACTGTTGGCCGTAGCCGACGAGGGCTTTGCCGCGGCGCGGCGAGTTTCCGTGTTGTCCGGGCGGCTGCGTGCCGCGCGCTTCAATCGGGCACGAAGGCTTGTAGCACTTGTCGCCCTTCAAAAATAATTTTGCACCTTCACGGCGGCACAAACGGCACACCGCTGCTCTATACCTAGCCACTTCTTTCTGCCTCCGGTCTAATAGTTAAGACGGAAAAGTTTACAGGCCGCACGCGCCCAGAGCGCCATAGCGACCCTTCATCCTTTAGGTCAATACGAAAGTGACGGGTGACAGGTGACAGGTGACAAGAAAAACTGTTTTCTAACTTGTCACCCGTCACCCGTTACTTGTCACCGCTTGCTTAAACTCTGCGCCGCTTCGGCGGGCGGCAACCGTTGTGCGGGATCGGCGTCGTGTCGCGGATCGAGGTCACGCGGATGCCCGCGTTGTTGATCGCGCGGATGGCCGACTCGCGACCGCCGCCCGGCCCCTTGACGCGCACTTCGCACTGCTGCATCCCGGCGTCCTTCGCCTTCTGCGCCGCCTCGTAGGCCGCCTGCTGCGCGGCGAACGGCGTACCTTTACGCGAACCGCGGAAGCCGCGCGCGCCCGAAGACGACTGCGCGATCAAATTGCCTTCCAGGTCGGTGATCGAGATCATCGTGTTGTTGAAAGACGCCGCGATGAAGGCGATGCCGTTCGGAATGTTCTTCTTCTCTTTCTTGCGAAAGGTCTTTTTCTTCCCGCCTGCTGCTGTTGCTTTTGCCATGAAAACCTCAGAGGTCAGAGGCCAGAGGTCAGAGGTCAGTCGCGGCCAGCATCTACGCTGACCTCTGGCCTCTCATCTCTGACCTCTCAGTATTATTTCTTGCCGGGTGCCTTCTTCTTGGCGATGGTCGCGCGGCGCGGCCCCTTGCGCGTACGCGCGTTGGTGTGCGTGCGCTGGCCGCGGACGGGAAGCCCGCGACGATGACGCAAGCCCCTGTATGCGCCGATGTCCATCAGACGCTTGATGTCCATCTGCACGCGCTTGCGCAGGTCGCCTTCGACATCGCCCTGTCCCTCGATGATCGAGCGGATGCGGCCGAGTTGCTCCTCGTCCAGATCGCGCACGTGCGTATCGAGATTGATGCCCGCCTCTTGCAGGATGGACTTCGAGCGCGAACGCCCGATGCCGTAGATATATGTAAGGCCGACCTCAACGCGTTTGTTCACCGGAAGATCGACGCCAACCACACGAGCCATTTCTTCTCTCCAAACCTTTAAAAATCCGAGACATGAAATCTCGAATTTGAAATTTACGATTAACCTTGTCGCTGTTTGTGCTTGGGATTCGTGCAGATCACGCGCACCACGCCTTTGCGGTGGATGACCTTGCAGTTGTCGCACATCTTTTTAACGGAAGCCCTTACTTTCATAACCCGTCCACCTTTTCCACCGGAATCTCCGGCCTCGAATCAAACCGGGGGCGAAAGCCTGGCCGACAAGCGGCCGATCAAATTCCCCCGCCACCCGACCCGCTTTCCGATAGATTTAAAATTGCCGGTCTCGGCAAACTGCGGATATTAACACAGCATTGACCTTATGCCAAGCCGGAGACGCCTCCGCCCGCATCAGGCCGACGCCGCACCGGCGACTTGCAGCCTCTCAATCTCTTCCGGCACACGCGTAAAGACCTGTGGCCCCTCTTCGGTGATGGCAATCGTGTGTTCGACGTGCGCGCTCGGCTGCCCGTCAACCGTCACCACCGTCCAGCCGTCTGCCAGAGTCTTCGTGTGATGCGTGCCCATGTTGAGCATCGGCTCGACGGCGAAAACGTAGCCGTTTTTGATCTTCGCGCCCGTCCCCGGCCGCCCGTAATTCGGGATGTGCGGGTCTTCGTGCATCTTCCGGCCGATGCCGTGGCCGCCGTAATCGCGCACGAGCGAATAACCCAATCCTTCGGCGTACTCCTGCACAGCCCAGCCGATGTCGCCCAGATGCCTGC
>DASVPS010000313.1:0-6975 GCA_036389555.1 Pyrinomonadaceae bacterium | reverse complement strand
TGGGCGTCGTCAAACGGCGCGGGCGTTACCTCGTGCCGGGCGCGGCGGCAGGGAAGGCGGCGGCGCGCGGCCTCTTGAGCTTGGACGTGGCGGGCGACGCGCTCGTCGTAGCGCGGTGCGAACCGGGGCTGGCGTCGGCGGTGGCGGTGGAGATTGACGGCGCGGCGATCAAAGAGATCGTCGGGACGCTCGCGGGCGAAGACACGATCTTCGTCGCCGTCGCCGAGCGCAAAGCGCAACGCGCCGTGATTAAAAAAATCTGGGAACTGTTCGGATAATAGGTTTCGAGTTTCAAGTTGCAGGGTTCAAGCTGTAGAAACGGAGAACCTTAGTCCTGAAACTTTGAACCTGAAACTTGAAACCTACTTAGAGGGGTGAGGCGTGGCGGAGAAGATTAAAAAAGTTGTGCTGGCTTATTCGGGCGGATTGGACACGTCCGTGATGTTGCACTGGCTGAAGGAGCGTTACGGGTGCGAGGTCGTCTGCTATTGCGCCGACGTGGGGCAGGGCGAGGAACTCGACGGGCTGGAAGAGAAGGCGCGCGCGACGGGAGCGTCAAAACTCTACGTGGAAGATTTGCGGCAGGAGTTCGTGAGCGATTACGTGTGGCCGGCGGTCAAGGCCAACGCGGTTTACGAAGGCGTCTATCTGCTCGGCACGTCTCTGGCGCGACCCGTGATCGCGAAGCGGCAGATCGAGATCGCACGCCGGGAAGGAGCGGACGCAGTCGCACACGGCGCGACGGGCAAGGGCAACGATCAGGTGCGTTTCGAGTTGACCTACTACGCGCTGGAGCCGGACATCAAGGTCGTCGCGCCCTGGCGCGAGTGGGAGTTCAAGGGACGCAGCGATCTCATCGCTTACGCAGAGCAGCACCGTATCCCCGTGACGGCGACGCACGCGAAGCCTTATTCGACCGACCGCAACCTGATGCACGTCTCCTACGAAGGCGGCATCCTCGAAGACCCCTGGGCTGAGCCGCCGGCCGACATTTTTCAGATGACGAAAGCGCCGGAAGAGGCGCTCCCGGAAGCCGAGTATGTAGTGGTCGGGTTCGAACATGGCGTGCCGGTGAGCGTCGGGGGCGAGCGGTTGGGCGCGGTCGCGCTGCTCGAAGAGTTGAACCGCGTGGGCGGCGCGCACGGCATCGGGCGTGTCGATCTGGTCGAGAACCGCTTTGTCGGGATGAAGTCGCGCGGCGTGTACGAGACGCCGGGCGTGACGATTCTGCAAGCGGCGCACCGGGCGCTCGAATCCATCACGATGGACAGGGAAGTCTTGAGGATGCGCGATGCCCTGAGCCTGAAGTTTGCGGAGAACGTCTATTACGGCTTCTGGTTTGCGCCGGAGACGGAGTTGATGCGGCGGATGATTGACGAGACGCAAAAGGACGTGACGGGCGAAGTGCGACTCAAACTCTATCGCGGCAACGTCGTCGTCGCCGGACGACGCGCGCCGCGCTCGCTCTACAACGAACGCCTCGCGACCTTCGAGGCCGACACGGTTTACAACCAGCGCGACGCTGAGGGCTTCATCAAACTCAACGCGCTGCGCCTGCGCTCGCTGGCACAGATCAATAAATAATGTGGATTTCGGATTGCGGAATGCGGATTGAAAAGCAAAGCGACGCTTGAATTTTTTCAATCCGCAATCCGAAATCCGAAATCGAAAGGGTGTGAACATGACGAACATCGCGGAAAAAATCGGGGGCGTGCAGGTGAAGGTGGTCGAGGCGGACAAGATCGGGTCGGCGACTTCGCCGCTCGAATTGTCGAAGACGCTGGCGGTCATGACGGAGCGCGTGCGCGTGCGCGCGGGCGACGCGGTGGTGGTGCGCGCGATCACGGAGAGCGCGACCTATAACCAGTTGGAACTCGTGACGGGGCGGCTGGCGAAGATCAATCCGGGCGACGTGCTGGTCGGCGTGCTCGGCAGCCGCCGCGCGCTCAAGGGTTTCGTCGGCGACGTGCCGGAGACGGTCGCGGCGGGCGATGAGTTGCACCTGCTGAACATGGGCGGCGTCATCGGTCTCTGCACGGGGCATCATTCGAGTTTGAGCGATGCCATCCGCGTTGAAGTCATCGGTCTCGTGTACGGCGAAGAGGCGCGGGTGCGAAACATCTGCGACGCCGCGTTGCCTCTGCGCGAACAGATGGGCGTGAGCGCGCCGCTCGTCGTGATCGCGGGCGCGTGCATGAACAGCGGGAAGACTTATGCTGCGACGGAGTTGATCCGGCGTGCGACGGCCGCGGGGATGCGCGTGGCGGCGGGGAAACTCTCCGGCGTCGCATGCTTGCGCGACACGCTCAACATGGCCGACCACGGCGCGGTCGCGACGGCGAGTTTTCTCGACTGCGGGCTGCCTTCGACGGTGGGCGTGGGCGACCTTGCGCCGGTGGCGAAATCAATCGTCGCGAAGTTGAACGAAAGCGCGCCCGACATGATCGTGATCGAACTCGGCGACGGCATCCTCGGCGGCTACTCGGTCGAATCGGTCTTCGACGACGCGGAGTTGCGCGGGGCGATGGCGGCGCTTGTCTATTGCGCGTCGGATTACGTGGGCGCGTGGGGCGGCATCGAATTGCTCAAGCGGCGCGGGTTGACGGTTGACCTCGTGGCCGGTTCGGTGACGGATTCGCAGATGGGCGAAGACTATATCGAAGGCGAGTTCGAGGTGGCGGCGGGCAACGCGCGCAGGGACGGGGAGCGCATGTTCGGGATCATCAAAGATAAGGTTTCAAGTTTCAACTCGCAGGTCTCAGATGCGCTCGGCGCGGATGAGGTTGAGCCTCCTGCGCTGGTCGAGGCGTGAAGCGTGAAGACTGAAACGAGTCGCTTGTATTTTTAACTTGAAACCTGCAACCTGAAACTTGAAACCTGATGAAACTTCGGATCGGCATCTTCGGCGGGTCGGGCTATGGCGGGGCGGAATTGCTGCGCATTTTGCTGGCGCGCGCCGATGTCGAGATCGCGTTTGTGACGGCGAACGAGCAGGCGGGAAAACTCGTCGGCGAGGTGCATCGCAATCTTTACGGTTTGACCGAATTGCGCTTCATCCCCGCGCCGGATGAAGTGGAGAGCTTGCCCGAAGTGGATTGCGTGTTTCTGGCGTTGCCGCACGGTCAGGCTCTGGAGGTCGCGCCGCGCCTGCCGGCGGGCGTGCGCGTGATCGACCTGTCGGGCGATTTTCGTCTGAACGATGCGGCGGAATTTTTGGCGCACTACGGGCGCGAGCACACGGCGACCGCGTTGCAGAGCGAGTTCGTCTATGGTTTGACGGAGACGAACCGGGAAGCGATCTCGCGCGCGCGTCTCGTCAGCAATCCCGGTTGCTTCGCGACGGCGACGCTGCTCGGTCTGGCACCGCTCGTCGCGGCGGGGCAGTTGCAGGGGCGCGTCATCGTGGATGCGAAGACGGGTTCGTCCGGGTCGGGTGTGAAGGCGGCGGCCAACACGCACCACCCGCAGCGCATGAACTCGTTCTACGCTTACAAGCCTTTCACGCACCAGCACGTGCCGGAGATCGAACAGGAACTCAGGCGCGTGGGCGACTGGGCGAGCGAACTTGTCTTCATGACCCACTCGCTGCCCGTCGCGCGCGGCATCTTCGCCTCGATCTACGTGGAGACGGCGGATGCGTTGACGGCAGAAGAAGTGCGCGCGTCGTATGAAGACTTTTATCGAGAGAGTTTCTTCGTGCGAATGGTCGCAGGTTCGCCCGACATCAACTGGGTGAAGACGACCAACTTTTGCGATCTCGGTTTCGCCACGCGCGGCCGCTCGCTCGTCGTCTTCTCGGCGATAGACAATCTCGTCAAAGGCGCGGCGGGTCAGGCCGTGCAGAACATGAATTTGATGTTCGGGCTGGACGAGCGTGCGGGGCTGATGCTGCTCGGCAGCAATCCGTAGAGTGAGTTTCAGGTTTCAAGTGTCGATTGGGTTTCAAGTTTCAGGTTTCAAGTTGTAGGACAGAGGTTTAGTCCCTTCGTCTTGAACTTGAAACCTGAAACCTATAAAGAATGAGGATGAAGACGATCACTAATTTTGAAGACGTGGTGGCGCGCGAGGGCGAGTTTCAACTGGCGACTTATAAGAAGATGCCTGTGGCGGCGGTGCGCGGGCGCGGCGCGTGGGTGGAGACGAGCGAGGGCGAACGCTTTCTAGACCTCTATGGCGGGCACGCCGTGGCCGCGACGGGGCATTGCCATCCGCACGTGGTCGAGGCGATCAGGGCGCAGGCCGGGGAGTTGTTGTTCTACTCGAATCTGGTCTATTCGGAAGTGCGCGCGCGTGCGGCCGAGAAGTTGGTGAGTTGCGCGCCCGCTCCCATCGCGAAAGCCTTCTTCTGCAATTCGGGCACGGAGGCGAACGAGAACGCGATGCGCATGGCGCGCATGCGGACGCGACGCGAAAACATCATCACGTTTACGGGCGGCTTTCACGGGCGCACGGCCGATGCCATCAGCGCGACATTCCTGGGCAAGTATCGAGAGATCGGGCGGCCGAACGTGCCCGGCCACCTGTGCGCGGAGTTCGGTTCGATTGCCTCTGTGGCCGCGCTTGCAGACGAGACGGTGGCCGCCGTGATGCTTGAGCCGATTCAATCAATGGCGGGCGTCAAACAGGCGCGGCCGGAGTTTTACGGCGCGCTGCGCGAGTTGTGCGACGCGCGCGGGATACTCTTGATTTATGATGAGGTGCAGACCGGCATCGGGCGCACGGGCGAATGGTTCTTCGCGGGGAGCGAGGCGGGCGCGGGCGTCGTGCCGGACATCATCACGCTGGCGAAGGCTCTGGGAAGCGGCGTCCCCGTCGGCGCGTGCCTGACGACCGACGCCGTGGCCGCGCACATCAAGGAGAACGACCTCGGCACGACGTTCGGCGGCGGGATGCTCGCGATGGCGGCCGTCAACGCAACGCTCGAAGCGATTGAACAGGACGGCATGCTGGAGAACGCGCGCGCCGCGGAGCGCCACTTGCGCGAATCGCTCGAAGGTGTGGCGCAGGTGGCGCGCGTGCGCGGCGCGGGCTTGTTACTGGGGCTGGAGTTCGCGGATGAGATCGCAGCGAAGGTGCATCAGGCTTTGCTCGGTGAGCGCATCATCACGGGCACGTCGAGCGATGCGCGCGTGCTCAGGCTGCTCCCGCCGCTCTGCCTGACAAGGGAAGAAGTTGACCTGTTCGTCGCCGCCCTAAAGCGGATTTTATAAAAAGATGCCGAGAGATTTTCTGACCACCGGAGATTGGACGCGCGACGAGCTTGAGCGCCTGCTCGAAGCGGCGGCGCGGTTCAAGCGCGGCGAGGATGCCTCGCGGCCGCTCGCGGGAAAATCCATCGCACTCGTTTTCTTCAACCCCAGTTTGCGCACGCGCGCCTCGATGCAAGTCGGGATTTACGAACTCGGCGGCAACGCGGTCGTGCTCGAACCCGGCGGCACGAGTTGGACGCTCGAACACCGCGACGGCGTCGTGATGGACGGCGACAAGACCGAACACGTCGCGGAGTTCGTGCGTGTGCTGGGGCGTTACTGCTCTGCGATTGGCGTGCGCACGTTCGCCGCGCTGAAGGATTGGAAAGAGGAGCGGCGCGATCCCGTGCTGGCCGCGTTCGCGCGCCACAGCGAAGTGCCGGTCATCAATCTTGAATCGGCGATGCATCACCCGTGTCAGGCGCTCGCAGACATGTTGACAATCAGGGAGAAGCGCGGCGCGGGACCGAAGCGCGTGCTGTTGACGTGGGCGTGGCATCCGAAGCCTCTGCCGATGGCCGTGCCGAACAGTTTCGCGCTTGCGGCCGCGCAGTTGGGACACGAACTCACCATCGCGCACCCGCCCGGCTACGAACTCGACGATGAACTCGTAGGCCAACTCAACGAACTGGCGTTCGACGCGGGCACAAGCGTCAACGTGACGAACGACGTGGATGCGGCCTTCGACGGCGCGGAGGTCGTCTACGCGAAGAGTTGGGGCAGCAAGATGTTTTACGGCTCGCCCGAAGAGGATTTGGAGACGCGCTTCGAATATCGCGACCGTTGGATCGTTGACGAGGCGAAGATGCGACGCACCCGTGGCGGCATCTTCATGCACTGCCTGCCCGTGCGCCGCAACGTCATCGTGACGGACGGCGTGATCGACTCGGCGGCCTCGGTCGTCATAGACGAAGCGGAGAACCGCCTGCACGCGCAGAAAGCCGTTTTGAGAGCAGTGACAAGTGACGAGTGACAGGTGACAAGTTAGAAAGGCAGGTTGCTTTAACTTGTCACCTGTCACTCGTCACTTGTCACCAGGAGAAATTATGAGCCAGCCGCGACTCGACCTGTTGCGCGAAGCCTTGCCCTACATTCAGCGTTTCAAGGGCAAGACGTTCGTCGTCAAAATCTCCGGCAAGCTGACGGAGGATCACGATAATCTACGCTCGCTCTGCGAGGAGTTGGCGTTGATGCATCAGGTGGGCATACGCCTGTGCGTGGTGCATGGCGGCGGCAAGCAGTTGACGGAGTTGGCGGAGCAGATGGGCGTCGAGCAGACGATCATCAACGGGCGGCGCGTCACCGACGATGCCACGCTCGACATGGCGAAGATGATCTTCGCCGGGAAGATCAACACGGACATTCTGGCCGCGCTGCGCAATCACGGCGTCAGCGCCGTCGGACTGTCGGGCGTTGACGGCAACATCGTGCTGGCCGAACGCCGCCCGCCGAAAGACGTGTTGAATCAGGCGACGGGTGAAAGCGAGCGCGTGGACTTCGGCCACGTCGGCGACGTGGTGAAAATTGACGACCGCCTTTTGCGCGTGCTGCTCGACCACGATTATCTGCCCGTCGTCTCGCCGCTCGGCGCGGACTCGCGCGGGCGCGTCTTCAACATCAACGCCGACACCATCGCCGCCGAGATCGCCGTCCGGCTCGAAGCCGAGAAGCTGGTCATGCTCTCGGACGTGGACGGCATCTACCTGCGCCCCGGCGAGCAGGCGAC
>DASVPS010000312.1:0-6499 GCA_036389555.1 Pyrinomonadaceae bacterium | reverse complement strand
AACGCTACGACGAGTTTCGCGACGCGCGCCTCGAAGCGCTCAAAGTGAATCTCTTCTCGCCCGCGCCCATCTATCCCGATCTGGAGGAGGCCGCGCTCGCCGCTTGGCTCGAAGAGGCGCGGAAGACGCTCGGCAACGAAGACCCCTTTATCCGCGCCGCGCTCAATGGCGCGACGCCCGCAGAGGTCGCCAGACAAGTCGTGACGGGCACGAAACTCGCGGACGTTGCGGTGCGCAAAAGTCTCTTTGAAGGCGGCGCGGATGCTATCGCGAAGTCGAACGATCCGCTGATCGCGCTCGCGCGACGGGTCGAACCCGTCTACCGCGAACTGCGCGCGTGGAACGAAGAGAACATCCTGAGCGTTGACGCGAGCGCCGGGCAGCGCATCGCGAAGGCGCGCTTCGCCGTCTACGGCAAGACCGTCTCGCCCGACGCCACTTTCACCCTGCGCCTCTCCTACGGCCGCGCGCTCGGATACAGTGAAGACACTACGCTCGTCCCCTTCAAGACGACCTTCTACGGCCTCTACGACCGCGCCGAAAGTTTCGGTGAAAAGCCGCCCTACGACCTGCCCGTGCGCTATCGCGAAGGGCGCACCAAGCTCGATCTCTCGACGCCCTTCAACTTCGTCTACACGGCCGACACCATCGGCGGCAACTCCGGCTCGCCCGTTATCAACCGCAACGCCGAAGTAGTTGGCCTCAACTTCGACAGCAACATCCAGAAGCTCCCGAATCGCTACGTCTACGTTGACGAGGAAGAGGGCGGCCGCGCCGTCGCCGTCCACAGCATGGCGATCATCGAGGCGCTCAGAAAACTCTACGGCGCGGAGAAACTGGCCGAAGAGATCACGAGCGGACGTTGACTCGCTCGTTGAGCTTTGGCAGATGTTTCTTGTTTTGGGTTGTGACTTAACAGTAGACTTCTCTTGTGAACTTTGAATGGGATGAGCAGAAGAACGCAGCCAACATCCAGAAACACGGCTTCGATTTTGCGGACGCATGGGAGATATTCGAGTCTCCCATGCTGACCGCGCTCGATACGAGAGAAGACTACGGAGAGGAACGTTGGATCGGAATCGGTTTTTTGAGAGAACGCATTATTGTCGTTGTATTCACAGAGCGAAAGGACAACACAATCCGCATTATCTCTCTGCGAAAGGCACTAAAGCATGAGCGCATCAAATTTGAAGAAGCCGTCAGAAACCAACTGGGCGCGAGTTGACGAAATGACAGACGAAGAGATTGACACTTCGGACATTCCACCGCTGGACGAAGCCTTTTTCGCCGACGCCAAATTGCGTGTGTCTGAGAAAGTGCCGATCACCATCAACGTTGATGCGGACGTGTTGGAATGGTTCCGGGCGCAGGGCCAAGAGTTCCAGCAACGTATCAACGCTGCCCTGCGCATCTACGCGGAGGCACACAAAGAGCCTCGCCGGTAGTCTCGAACAATTCTGCAAACGCGACGCCAGTTTCGGCGTCATTCTCATCAACCTTAAATGAAAGCGGCGGATGACATTAGCGTGTCGTCCGCCGCACTTTTTTTATCGCGCCAGTTGCAGGCTCTCGATGATCTGCCGGAAGGCGGGCTGGTAAGACTCGAACTCATCCTGGGGAGCCATCGTGATCAGGTAAAAGAGTCGGCCGTCGGCTGTGGCGGTCGTGTAGATGATGTCAATTTCGGTGACGCCGTTGATGACGGAAGGCCCGGCGACCTGCGTGGCGTAGCCTTCGCGGCCGCCGATCTGTATACGCTGCGGCTGGCTGACGACGCGGAAGTCCGCGTTGATGTCGAGTTGCTGTTGGACGTAGGCGGCGTTGGCGCGCGCCAGATCGCTTGAGGCGGGCGCGACCGCGCCGATGAAAATGCCGTGCGTGACGACGAGCGCGTCGCCGAGTTTTCCGTATGCGCCTTTGGGGGCGAAGATCATCTGTGCGTCGCCGTCGTCGCCCGCGGAGAGCGCGTCCCAGTTGGCGGGGTATTGGAAGGCGAAAGAGTTATCGCCCGCGCGGAAGGGTTGGAAGGACGGGGCGGGCGGAGCGGGGCGCGCCGCGCCGGAGGTGTTGCTCGTCGGGTCGCGCGGGCCGGTGCGCGCGGGTTCGGCCGTCGAGGCGAGCGAGCCTGCGGCGCGGCGTCCTTCGAGACGCGCCTTGACCTGTGTGAAAGCCTGCGTGTCGCGCACGGGCTTATCGCTCACGCGCAAATTGGGAAGCGCGTTCGTGATCGCTGCGACGCGATTGCCGGGGTCTGGGTGGTCGCTCAAAAATTCCGGCGTGCGCTGGCCGCCCTGCGCCTGGAGCGTCTTGAAGAAGTTCGCCATGTCGCGCGGGTCGTAGCCGGACTCGGCCATGATGCGCGCGCCTTCGAGGTCGGCTTGGCGTTCGGCGGTGCGGCCGAAGCGCAGGAAGAGCATGTTTGCGCCCGCGCCGCCGACGGAGTTGATGACCTGGCCGAGGTCGGAATCGTCGCCCGTGATCGCGCCGATGACGCCTAAGCCCTTCTGCGCGATGTAGGCTTTTGAGGCTTGATTCGTGCCGTGGCGCAGCGCGACGTGTGTGATCTCGTGCGCGATGATGCCGGCGAGTTCGCCCTCGTTCTTCGCCGCCGCGATTGCGCCCGCATTGACGAAGATGAAACCGCCCGGCAGCGCGAAGGCGTTCAACTCTTTCGTCGCCACGACGTTGAACTGGTAAGGAAACTTGTGACCGGGCGCGCGCGACGCGAGGTTCGCGCCGAGTTGGCGTATGTAAGCGACGATTGGCTCGTCATTCAAGAGAGGCATCTGTTGCGCGATCTGCTGGGCTGAACGTCTGCCGAGTTCAATGTCCTGTTCGGGGCTGAAGAGGTTGAAGCCCGGCTCAAAATGCGGCGCGGGCTTGCCGCCCTGCGCGTCCCCGCCGCGCCCCGAAAACAGGTTGCTGCACCCCAACTGCCCCAACACGAACGTCGCGGCCAACACAAAGGCCAAACTCTGTCGCCCACGCTTCAACATCTTCGCCACTCCTCCCGGCAAGTTCGCCGCGTGTCTCGACAGACGCCGCGCACCTCTTCCTCTTTCGCGCACGTTGCCGGCCTGAATTGTCACACGCTTTTTTATCTGCCGTTATCTTAGACCAACTTCCCGACCGGCCGCCAACACCAGCCGCGCGCGAAAGAGGTTTGACAGACTCCCGGCCATTCACGAAGATAGCGCCGGCGAGAGGCGTTCGGCCTCGCTTACGCCATCTACAGGATCGCATGCTCAACTGGCCGCCCGCCGCATGCGTGTCAAACGGCATTCGATGTGCGGGCGCGTCTCAACGGCGGGAGTCATCACCATGTCATCTCAAACTACCGCCGCCGCCATCGCATGGCTCGAACAGCGCATCGCGGGCGACCCTGACATTAACGCCGAACTCTTCGCGCGCCTCGCCGCCGAACAACACACGCTCGGATTGCTCCACGGAGAGCGCGCCGTCTGCCCTTTCCTGCGCCCGCTCGTCGTGGCGCGTGCTCAGTACGATGCGGTGACGCGCGCGGCGCATGTGTTGGCGGGAGCGTTCGAGCGTCTCGTCGAGGCCGCGCTCGCCGACGAAGAGTTGCTCGCCGAACTAGACCCCACCGAGCGCGAGGCGCGCATGGCGCGGATCGATCCCGGCTACCGTTATGCGTGCGTCACCAGTCGTCTCGACGCCTATTTGAACGGCGACGAGTTTAAGTTTCTCGAATACAACGCGGAGAACCCAGCAGGGATAGCCGACCAAACGCAACTCGAACGAGTTCTCTTCGCGCTCCCGCACATGCGCGAGTTACTGGCGCGCTACGCGCACTGGCTGCCGCGCCCGCACGCGCGCCTGCTCACGACGCTCCTCGAAGTCTATCGCGAGTGGGGCGGCACGGTTGAACGCCCGCAGATCGCAATTGTCGACTGGGAAGGCGTCTCCACGGCGAGCGAGTTTCGCATACTGCAAGACTACTTCACGGCTGAGGGCTACCCGACCGTTATCGCCGACCCGCGCGCCCTCAGCTTCGACGGCGTTCAACTGTGCGCGGGAGGTTTCCGTATAGACATTCTCTACAAGCGCGTCGTGATTCACGAGTTTCTGGAACGGTTCGACGAGACGCACCCGCTCTCGCGCGCTTACGCCGAACACAAGGTGTGCATGGTGAACCCGTTTCGCGCCAAGCTCGCACACAAGAAACTCGGCTTCGCCGTTCTCAGTTCTCCTGACTACGCGCACCTCTTCTCACCGGCCGAGCTTGAAGCCATCCGGCAGCACATCCCCTGGACGCGCCGCGTGCGTCCGGGTCTCACCACGTTCGACGCGGGCGAAGACGATCTCATTGAAATACTAAGGCGCGAGCGAGCGCGTCTGGTCTTGAAGCCGAACGATGATTACGGCGGGGCGGGCGTTGTGATCGGTTGGGAGACGGGCGCGACCGATTGGGAGCGTGCCGTCGAGCATGCGCTCGAAGCATCTTACGTCGTGCAGGAGCGCGCGCGCGTGCGGAAGGTGTGGATGCAGGTGTCTGCGGGAGACGGTCTGGCGCGCGAAGAGATGTTCGTGGATTTCAACCCGTACCTCTTTCGCGGCGAGGCGGAAGGCGCGCTCGTACGGCTCTCCGCATCCTCGCTCTGCAACGTCTCCTCCGGCGGCGGTGAGACCGCGCTCGTCGTGCTGGAAGACTGATCATTAATCGCTTCAATCGTTGAGCAGATACATGCGTGTCTGGATGTCTGCGCCCGTCATCTCGCGGTACATGCGCGCGAGCCGTTCTTTACGCGCAGGGTCTGTCTCCCTGCCGTATGCCGACACCATCTCATCGAACTCGCCGGTCACGAACGGACTCACATAACTGAGCCTGCGCACGGCCGCCGCCGCACGCGCCCCGTCGCCGCCGAGCACTTCCGGCAGCGAACGCTCGATCATGCGTTGGATGCGCCAGTGCGCGAACAGGGGCGCGCCGAAGGGGACGGCCGCGCCGAGCGCGAGCGTGACACAGAGCGCGGCGCGCGACATTTGCGCGCTCGCGGCTTTGAGCGCGCGTCGCGCGTTGCGCCAGTAGATGAAAGCCGTGACGAAGGGCGTGAAGCCGAGCACGCCGATGCCGAGCGCCAGCCCGATCACGCTGAACGGCAACAGGAGCATGCCGATGCACGCAGAGAAGAATGCGCCCGCCAGCATCGCCCCGCCGAGGACGCCGCACCATTCCCCGGCTCGCTTGCCCGCGGCCAGCCACACGCCGAGCGCGACGATCTCGATGGCGATCAGCCCGTAGGCGAAAAACTGATAGCCGCCGAACAGCGGCGCGCCGAAGAGGCCGCCGCTGCGAAAGACTAGGGGGTCGAAGACGAGACAGAGAACCGGCAGGATCATGCCGACCGTCACGTCGAAGATGAGTTGCGAGAGCGTCGCCTCCGCTTGCAACTGCCGCCGCAGAAATCCCTGACGCTTCACGGGCGGGGAGAGACGGTTGAAGGCCAAGCCCGCCGTTTCCATCCGCTTCATAATTTCATCGCTCATCAAAATGTACCTCACGAATCAACCCGCCCGATTTCAACCGCCGCTCAAACGCTGACGCTCAACAGCGGACACTCAACGCCGGATGGTCAATGGCGGGCGAGCACTCGCGTGTAAACGATTGCGGGTCGATCAATCAATGCGTTTTCGTCCTTCCGGCAGCGCGCGCACGTGTGCGCCGTTTTGTCTTCCCGTTATCGCGCGTCGTGGCACGCGCCGCATTCGATGCGTTCGCCGTCGCGTTTTTAGTTTGGGTGATCATGGGCATAGTCGCGGCGTCTGTCGTCGCAGCGTTCGTGGTCGCAGCGTTCGTGGTCGCGGCGTTAGCGTTCGTGGCGTTCACGGCGTTGGTCGTCGTCGCGTTGGTTGTCGTATTTGTCGCGGTGCTCCCCTGAGTAGAGGGCGGTGGGGGCATCGTTTCCTGCACGGCCGTAGACGTGATGATGGGCATGCTGCTGACGGGCGGCGGGCATGTCTCCCGGCTCAAGCTTTCCCGGTGCGCGGCCACCGTGCGCCGTGCGCGCCAGCGCGCGAGACTCCACGCGCGCCAGTCTTCATCGAGCGTGCCGGGCGTCCAGCGGTTGGAGAGTTCGCGCGCCACTAGGCAACGCTCGTCGCGGCTGAGCGCGGGCAGCGCGGAGACAAGCGCGGGCACGGCGTCGGCACTCAGCGATGCGGCATACTGCGCATCGAAGGAACGCCCCGCCCGCGCGTGCGCGGCATTGGCGCGCACGATGTAAGCGTCCGGGTTGACGAGATGCAGGAGTCCGATGGTGACGAAGGCGGCGACGAGCGCGCCGCAGGCGAAAAGCTGGCGGCGACCGCGCACCAGCACCGTCCACGAGAACCAGATGAAGACGAGGCCGAGCCACAACATGAAGGCGGTCGTGTAGAGGCGCAGTTCCGTCAGCCCATACTCGCTCTGATAGAGGCGCATGCGCCCCACCGCCGAAGCCATGATGACGAACAGCAGCGCCACCTGCGCCCCGGCCAG
>DASVPS010000311.1:0-3155 GCA_036389555.1 Pyrinomonadaceae bacterium | reverse complement strand
GGGGCCGACGATGCAGACGAACTCGCCATCGTTGACCGTCAGGTTGATGTTCTCCAACACCGGGACGCCTTTTTTCTCGCCGCCGTCAGCCGCCGCCGCAGTTCGCTTATGAGCGGCGTATTCCATCCACACATCGTTGACGACGATTTTCGCTGACTGGTTCGTTTTCATTTAATGTGAGCCTTAACTTGACTGTCGGTGGACGCCGGGAGGAGATGTTTTCCGTCCGACTGAGGCGAGGCGAGAGGAGCTTACCCGTGCGGCAAAGCAGTGCGGCGGGCGGGACGATGCGCGCGCCCGCCGCGGTTTAATTATTGAAGCCCCAGCGCACCTCGTCCAGACGCTCCAACCTTCGCACCAACAGGTCGAGCGCCAACCCGATCAAGCCGATGAGAACCATGCCGGCGACGACGAGGTCGTAACGCATTCCGGCGTTGCGCGCGTCGATGATGAGGTAGCCGAGACCGGAATTGACCGCGATCATTTCCGCAGCCACCACCACCAGCCACGCGACGCCGAGCGCGATCCGCACGCCCGTGATGATCTGCGGCATCGCCGCCGGGAAGATGACTTTCGTGAACAATGTCCAACGCTTGACGCCGAAGTTGCGCGCCGCGCGCAGGTAGACGAGTTGGATGTTCTGCACCGCAGACATCGTCGCCGTCATGATCGGGAACAGGCTCGCGAGGAAGATCAGGAAGATCGGCGCAAGGTCGGTCACGCCGAACCAGAGGATCGCCAGCGGTATCCACGCGATGGGCGAAATGGGGCGCATCACCTGAATGGCCGGGTTGAACGCCTCGAAGGCGCGTGCGAACCAGCCGAACAGGAGTCCGAGCGGGACGCCGACGGCCAGCGCCAGCAGGAAGCCCGACGACACGCGGAACAGAGAGGCCACGACGTACTTGACGAGCACGCCCTGGCGCGTGAGTTCCAACATGCCGATCAATACCTGATGCGGCTTCGGGAAGATTGTGCTCCCCGCCAGCGTCACGCCAAAGTGCCAGATCAGAATGAACACGGCGGCAACCAGAAGCGGCAGCAGCACCGACTGTAGTCGAGTCCTCATTTCGTTCCCTTCCACTCGTAAGCCTTCGCGTCCTGCGTCTTATTGGAAAAACTCGTGTCCGTATAAGCGTCGAAGCCCACGGGGCCATCCAGAATTCCGGCCTCCAGCGCGAGCCGTTCGATCTCCTCGAAATCCTTCCGCGCGAGCATCAGGTTCGAGTAAGTCACACGGTCGGGCGGCTTGCTCAAGACGAAGCGGAGCAACTCCGGCTTCTGGTTGTAATATTGCCGCGAGATATTTTCCGCAGCGTCCATTCGTTGCTCCATACCGCCGTCCAGCCACTTGCCGCTGCGTGCGATGCCGTCCACCATTCGCTGCACCCAGTCAGGACTCGTCTTCGTCACATCCTCGCGCACGACGAGCACGCAGGAGATGAAATTCGGCCAGATGTCTTTCGCCTGATACAGCACGCGGCCGTAGCCTTCCATTTCGGTCTGCGCCATGAACGGCTCGCCGGAGGTGATGCCATCGACGGATTTCGAGTAGAGCGCAGCGGGCATGTCCGGCGGCGGCATCTCGATCACCTTCACGTCCTTGATCGACAATCCCTGTTCACGCAGAGCCTTGAAGATGATCAGGTATTGATTCGAGTAACGGTTGGGAACGGCGATGGTTTTGCCCTTCAGGTCTGCGATCCGGCGTATGTCCGAATCTTTATGCACCATCAACGCCGTGCCGTCGCGATGGCCGAGATAGACGATTTTGATGGGCACACCCTGCTGGCGCAGTTTCATCGCCAAAGGCGCGAGCATGAAAGTCGCCGGCAGATGGCCGGACACGAGTGACTCTTTAATTTCAGGAAAGCCGCTGAACCTCACGGGTTCATAAAACCCCTTCCCGCTGGTGTTCTTATTGATCCAGTCGGTGACGGGGCACGTGAGGTGTCAAGTGACGGGGAGGAAGCCGACGCGAAACCCCTGTGCATTGCCCTGCGCGGCCGTGAAATTAAACTTGTCGAACCCGATGTTGAGCCAGACGTGTGCGGCGGTGAGGGCGAAGAAGGCGAGCAACACGCCGATCACGATTCTCAAACTCTTGGACATAAAACGTTACTCCTTAAAACTTCCCTGTGACTCGCGCTCTGCGTCTCAGCGCGCGGCCTGTTCCAACGTTGCGGCCGGCCGCGCCGTCGTGCCCTGCATCGTGCCCGCGATAAATTCGCGCAACGGTTCGAGGTGCATGTCGGGCTTCACCCATTCGCCGTACAGGTCTTCGAGGAGGTGGTGCTCTGCGACGAGGCGCGCGCCCTCGAAGCGTCGGACGACCGGATGCAGGAACACGCTCTTCTCGGCCTGGGTCGGTGTCGGGTGGCGGACGATGTGGAAAGGGTCGCCCATGACTTTGCCGAACTCCAGCGTCACGACGTAGTAGTGTTTGCTCTCGCCGAGCGGCGTGTCGTGAACGTAATCCACCGGCAGTTCCTCGTAGTAGCGCGCCGGTTCGCCCGCCTTCTCCGGCATCACGATCAGGTCGCAGAGGAAACCGAACTGCTGCCACAGTGCAGAGCTTTTATTCACCCGCCGGATGATCGCATCCAGCACGGCTTCCGGCGTGGCTTCCAACGTCTCGGACGGCCATTCGTTGCCGTGATACTTTTGCTCGAACATGTGATACAGCGTGCGGATGTTGTAGCGGAAGCCGTGGATGAAGCCGGACGTGCTCTTCTTGAAGTCCCTGACCTGCATCAGCGTCCCGATGAAATACATGTCCTTGACATTGGCTGACTCCCACTCGCTGGTGAGCGCGGGGAAGCGGTCGTTGATGGTCAGCGACGGGCGCGCGCTCTCGTCGAAGATGGAATCATCGAGGCGAAATCCGGTTGCCGCGATGACGCGGTCGTAGACCAGGTCTTCTCTCTCGTCGTCGGCGTGCGTGTAATTGAAAGAGACCACGTATTTGCCGTCTCGCCGTTCGATCTTCTCGATGCTGGCGTCGATGATCGCGTTCTGAGACTTCAACTGGTACGTGTCGAGGAAATTGTTGTTGACCGCCCGCAGGTGTCCAACGAAATGAGTTTTCCAGGCGAGGTTGAGGGGGTTCGGACTAGCGACGTGAATCACGGCTGCCGTCGGAATCAAATTCTCGG
>DASVPS010000310.1:0-5004 GCA_036389555.1 Pyrinomonadaceae bacterium | reverse complement strand
CGACAGCATTCTCACGAGTTCGGGTCACACGATCAGCGATGGCACGGTCTTGTTCAGTTCGGGCGTGCTTGTGGGTGACGGCGTCCTGGTGGGCGACGGTGTGCTCGTCGGCGATGGTGTGCTCGTCGGCGACGGCGTTCTGGTCGGCGACGGCGTGCTCGTGGGCGACCTCGCTTCACAGGCTATCAACGCCATGCTCAACGGGGACGAGACGCGATGCATGGCGGTGGTGAAAGACACTTCGCCGACGAACCTGACGGCCACGACTGCCTCACGCACTCAAATCAACCTCGCATGGGTTGATCACATGAGCGACGAGACGGGCTACAAAATCGAACGCTCGACCAACGGCACGACGTACACAGAGATCGCGAGCGTCGGCGCGAACGTTAAAACTTACTCGAACACCAAGCTGTCCGCAAACACGCTCTACTACTACCGCGTGCGCGCTTATCAGGGCACGGTCAACACCACCTACTCCAATGCGGCCGGCGCAAAAACTCTCAAGTAAATTCACGGGGCGCGCGCCACTCGAATGACGTGCGCAAAGCTGTGCCGGCGCGTGCGCCTTCCGCCGGCATTAATCCAGATAGCCTCGCCCGAAGTGAATCCCGCTTAATCTCCGCCGTCATGATGCAACTATCAGGCAGACAACGTTTCGCCCGGCCGTTCATGGTGTTGATGGGCGTGCTCGGCGCGTGCGCCTTCCTGCTCGCGCTGCGCGATATACCCTATGCGCGCATTGACCTGAGGTTTCTGCTGCTGGTGACGATGACGCTCACCATCGGCTCGCGCGTCAGCATTCAGATTCCGCGCGTCTGCGGCCACATCTCTGTCTCCGATACCTTCATCTTCCTGACCGTCCTGATCTTCGGCGGCGAGGCTGGCGTCATGCTCGCCGCACTCGACGCGCTGTTGACCTCGCTTCGCATCGCCAAGAAGGTTCGGACGCACATCTTTAACGCCGCGACGATGGCCTTCTCGACCTTCGTCACCGTCGAATGCGTCCGTTATCTCTTCGGCGACATCGTCGCGCTGACCGACGCACCTTACTCTCCCTCCTTCTTCCTCGCCACGTGCGTCATGGCGCTCGTGCAATACGTCGTCAACTCCGGCATAGTCGCCATCGGCGGCGCATTCAAGTTCAACGAACCGTTCTGGGAAACGTGGCGCAAGAAATACCTCTGGGCTTCCCTCACCTACATCACGGGCGCTTCGGCCGCCGCCGTCCTCGCCAAACTGATCGGCGTGGCGGGCTTCTACGCCTTCCTCGGCGCGCTTCCCTTCATCGGCGTCGTCTATTTCACCTACCTCACCTACTTGAAGAACATCGAAGCTTCGGCGGCTCAGGCGGAACAGGCCGAGCGGCACGTCGCCGAGTTGTCTCTACACATCGCCGAACAGGAACGCCTGCGCCAGCAGTTTTCGCAACTCGAAAAACTCTCCGCGCTCGGCGAACTCGCCTCCGGCGTTGCGCACGATTTCAACAACACGCTCGCAGGCATCCTCGGCCGCGCGCAGTTGATGCTTCGCACAGACGACCCGGAAAAACTGTTGCGCGGGATACAGATCATCATCAAAACTGCGGAGGACGGCGCGAAGACCGTCAAGCGCATACAGGATTTTGCCCGCCAGCGACGCGACCACGATTTCGCGCCCGTCGCCGTCGATCAACTCCTGCCGGATGTCAGCGAGATGACGCGCCCGCGCTGGAAGGATCACGCCGAGGCCAGCAACATCTCCATCCGCCTCAATCTGCAAATCAACTCGAACTCGCTCGTGCTTGGCGACGAGTCGGAGTTGCGCGAGGTGCTGGTCAACATGGTCTTCAACGCCGTGGACGCGATGCCCGACGGCGGCACGCTCACGCTCGCCACGCACGAGACGGAAGAGCACCTCATCGTCAGCGTGTCTGACACCGGCTGTGGCATGAGCGACGACGTGCGCTCGCGCATCTTCGACCCGTTCTTCACGACGAAGGGCAAGGCCGGGAACGGCTTGGGGCTGGCCGTTAGTTACGGCATCATTCACAGGCACGAGGGGGAGATCGTGGTCGAGTCGGAACCCGGACGCGGCGCGACCTTCAGGATCAAGCTGCCCATCGCGAAAGGCGCAGTGAAAGAGCCAAGGGCGACGAGCGAAACGCCGTTCGCCGCCTCGGCTCTGTCGCTCGTGGCCGAATCGTCCCGCGCGCGCATTCTAGTGGTTGACGACGAAGCGCACATTCGTGAATTGCTCTGCGAGATGCTCCATAGCGAAGGCTGCGAGGCGATTGCGGCGAGCAACGGGATTGACGCGCTCGCGCTCTTTGAGGCGGGACATTTCGATGCGGTCTTCACCGACATAGGGATGCCGGACATGAGCGGTTGGGAACTCTCGCGCGCCATTCGCGAGCGCAACGCGCAACTTCCGCTCGCAGTGATCACGGGTTGGGGAGATGCGGTCGGCTCGGACGAGCAGAAGGCGGCGCAGGTTAACTGGGTTGTGACGAAACCGTTTACGATACAGCGCGTCAGCGAGATCATTCAAGACATAGGTCAGCGCAAGGACGGCTCGCGCCGGAATCAACCGACGACGGTCGCCGCCTAAAAGCGCATCCTCTGCATCGTCGAGACTCAAACCGGCTTCAAGTCAACGCCGCGCAGCTATCTCTCAAGACGCATTTCTCTGCTCCTGCTTGAGCAGGTTCGTGTGGTGCTCGATGGCGCGTGCGACGCTCTGCTCGACATCTTCCAGCCTAAATGGCTTCAGTAAATAATCGAACGCTCCGAGCGTCGTCATGCCTCTGGCGTGGTCTTGATCCTGTATGCCGGAGATGATGATGACGGGGGTTTGCGGCTGGTTCTGCCGGACGTGGCCGAGAAGTTCGATGCCACTCAATCCGGGCATCGAAATGTCGGTCAGCACCACATCATAAACGTCCGTGGCTAACCAACCCAGAGCACGTTCGGCCGTTTCGGCGACGTGGCACAGGTGGTCTTCGGAGAGCAGGTCGTATAATGTGTCGCGGATTGCGGCGTCGTCGTCTACGACGAGGATAGCAGCCATAACGTTCGTCAGGATAACACGTTTTCACGGAGTTATCACTTCACGCAAAAAAGCGGGAGGATTCCACCCGCCGCCGTTTAACGACGGCGTGCGGAATCCTCCCGCCTTTGCTGTTTTAAGACGAGCGGCCGCGCTTAGTTATCGCGGGCTGCTCGTGCGAATCGTCACTTCCGTGCCGGTGCGCAGATCGAGGTCGTCGCTGCCCTGCACATAGACGGAACCTGCGCCGCCGCCCGCGCCGAGAACCGCGCCGATGGCCGCGCCTTTACCGCCGCCCGCAATCGCGCCGATGATCGCGCCCACCGCCGTGCCGATGGCCGTGCGCTGGACGGTCGTGTCGGTGCGACTGCTATCCTGCACCGTGCCTTCGTTGTCCACACGGACGGTTTCACCGTTCACCGTGCGCACGTTCTCCACAAAGCCGGAGAAGTTATAGGTGCGCCCGTCGCGCATGCGAATGCGGTCGAAGTTGAAGGTCAACTGGGAACGTCCCGTGACGCGCCCCGAACGGCCGACCTGCGAGACGTGTCCCTCGATGGTCGCGCCCGAATACTGCGAAGGCTCGCTCACGGTCATCGTGAAGCGGTCGCCCTCGCGCGTGTTGCGCGTGTTCAGGTCATTGTTCAACGTCGCGATCAGGGTCGTGCCGTTGGTGATGATGTAGTCGTCGCTGCCGACGCCCGCGGTGGTCGTCGGGTAAGCAGTCCCGCCACGGTAGACGTCGAAGCGAGCCACGTCGGCCGTGCGGTCATAGACGCTGCGCACAACGACGGGCGCGCTCACGTTCGGCACGGCGATGCGGCGCGTCACCTGCAAGCGGCGGCCGTTGTTGATCGGGTCGAACGTGACGGTGAAGTCGTTGTTGAAATCGCCCGCGCTGCTGACGGTCAACTGGTCGCCGTTGAATGCCGCGCGCGCACGGATCGTATTGCCATTCGCGCCGCGCTCAGTGCGGTCGTTGCCGTCGGCCACGAAGTTGATCTGCGGAGCGCGCGTCGAAGCGATGGTCACGTTGTCGCCGCGCCGTTCGATGGCGATTTCCGTCGGCGACTCAAGACGCGCGATGAGCGTGTCGTAGGCGCGGCGGCGGTCGCGATAGGGCAGGCTGTTGGTCGCCAGTTGCGCTTCGCGGCGCGGGTCTTCGCTCTCCGCCACGTTGAGACGATAGGTGCCGGTCAGCCCGGTGTCGTAGTTGTAGCTGTTGTTATCCGTGGGCGGGTAGGGCGAGTAAGGCACATTGTTGGTGCGATTCCACGCCACGTTGTACATGCCCGCCAGTTGATCGAGGTCGGTTCTCAAGGTAGCCCAATCGCTCTGCGCACGGGCGGTCGCACGGTTGCCCCGGTTAGTCATGAAACGGTCGAGACGCGCGGCGCGCGCCAAGAGCGCTTCCACGTCGGCGGCCACCAACTGCTGTCGGTCGTAACGCTCGCGCACATGGTCAACGATGTGGTTGAAATCGTCGAGCACGTTGGAGATGTTTTCTTCGCGGCGCGTGCCGTCGAGGCGACCCTGGTCGAGCGATTGGCTCAGGCTCAGGCGGAAACGCTCCGCATTGGTTTCAAGGCGCGTGAGGAGTTGTCGCGTCTGGTATGTGTTGTTGCGATAGACGGGACGGCGGCGCGTCGTCTGCGCCTGCACGCCGATGCTGAGACTCAACATCGCCAGCACCATCCACGCCGAAATAATTTGTCTTGCCTTATTCATTTATTCTTCCCTCCATTTTGCTGTTTCACTCGTCAATCATTTTCCGAACTTCTCACGAGGCTCAAGTGAAAGCGCGTCGGGCGCGCCCCGTGATCTCTGCATTGTGGGGGGAGTGATGTTTTGAGAAAGAGGAGAGATGTGTGCCTTTGCGTGTGCGGCGACTTCCAGCGCCCTTTGCAAGTCGGGACTGTAATGCCACACAACCCGCACGCGGCGTCAAATAATTTCCTGCCTCAAAGAACGTCGGCG
>DASVPS010000309.1:0-12047 GCA_036389555.1 Pyrinomonadaceae bacterium | reverse complement strand
GGATGATGCGGGCAATAATAGATCGCGTCGAGATGTGCGCCGCCGCGCGCGAGTTCTTCCGCGAGCAGACTGTGCACCGCGCCGATCACGTCCTCTGTGAAGTAGCCGCGCGCGACGCCCGCTTGATTCGTGACGAGAATGGCGAGCCAGTTAGCCTCGTTGAGCCGTCTGATCGCTTCCGCCGCGTAAGGGAAGACGCGATAACGCGAAGGATGATTGACGTACCCGACCTCTTCGGAGATCGTGCCGTCGCGATCTATGAAGACGGCGCGCCGCTTCGACGCTTCAGTCATCAAGCCACCTCCGCGCCGACTTCGCGAGTTGATGCCGCATCGCCGCCGGGGTGCGCCTCGCACTGTCCGTGCGCGAGCATCTCGACGGCGCGCAAGAACACTTCTTCAGCCGTGATGGCCGTCATGCAGCGATGATCAATAGGGCAATCGCGCAGCATGCAGGGCGCGCAGTCGGGCGGGCGGCGCATGATGTCGGCGGTGGGGGAGAAAGGGCGCGTCGTGACCGGGTTCGTCGGGCCGAAGATGACGAGCGTGGGGCGTTCGAGCGCGGCGGAGATGTGCGCCGGGCCGGTGTCGTTGGTGACGAGCAAGTCCGCGACGCTGAGGACGGCGACCGTGCCCGCGAGGTCTGTCTCGCCCGTGAGCACGACGGGGCGACGCCGCATCTTCGCCAACACTTCCTCCGTTACGTCCAACTCCTCACGCGCGCCGATGAGCGCGACATTGACTTTGGCCTTGCCCATCAAGTGATCTGCGAGCGCGGCGAAGCGTTCGGCCGGCCAACGCTTGGCGCGGCTGTTGGTTGAGCCGGGACAGAGCGCGACGAGTGGGCGGTCGTTGAGCGCGCCGTGGCGGCTGAGCAGGTTGCGCGCCGCCGCCTGCCGTTCGGCCGGGACTTGTAGTTGATACTGCGGCTCGCGGTCTGCGAACTGCGCCGCGCCCGTCAAAGCGCGTTCGAGTTCAAAGACGAGATTGAGGTAGTAAAAAACTTCATGCTGCTCGTTGCGCCACGTGGGAGGGGCGAGCGGGTGCGTGAGCAACATGGCGCGGCCGTCCGTCGCATAACCGACGCGGGCGGGGATGCGCGCGGCGGCCGCGATGAAGGCCGGCTCGAAGGCGTTCGGGAAGAGAAGCGCGAGGTCGAAACGGCGTGCGCGCCACTGTGCGATCTGGCGGAGCGTCGCGCGCAAGTTTCGCCGCGTGTCGTCAATCGGCAACAGGTCGTCAACGATGTCCGTGCCCGCGAAGATGCCTTTCGCCCACGGGCGCGTGGCGAGCGTGATGTGCGCGCCGGGCAGCACGCGGCGCAGTTCGCGCAGGGCGGCGACGGTCATCACCGCGTCGCCCACCCAATTCGCACCGCGCACCACCACGCGCTTGATCTGTTCTGGTTGAAGTGTTCGCGTCATTTACAATCCGGCCGACCACACCTTAATACGATACAACAGATGCCTCACGCAAAGGCGCAAAGGCGCGAAGAAGGATGCGCCACTGTTTCCTCGGCCGTCTTCCTTTGCGTCTTTGCGCCTTTGCGTGAGACCAATGCTTCGGAATGTTTATAACAAACTTTTCAGCCCGTCCTCGACGCCGATGAGCGGTTGCCAGCCGAGTTCGGCGCGAATGAGCGAGAGGTCTGAGACGTAGTTGAAGGGCACGGGACGGGGCGCGCGCGGGGTCTCTTCAATGATGGGTTCGAGTTGAATCAGACGCCCGACCGTCTCGACGATGCCGCGCAGGGTGGTGGCCTGCTCGCGCCCGCCGCCGAGATTGTACGTGCCGCGTGCGAGGCCGCTATCGATGAAGGCGTGGCAGGCGCGCGAGAAATCTTCGACGTGCAGGATGTCGCGCAGGGGCTGGCCGCCGGCCGGGAGACTGAGCGGCCGGCCGCGCTTCACCGCTTCGACGTAATGCGTGACGAAGTTCGCTTCGTTCCCCTCGGACGGGCGCGCATAGACGGCCGACAGGCGAAAGATGCAGGCGCGCACGCCCCGCGCCGCCGCGTAATATTCGACGTAGCGTTCGCCGATAAGCTTCGACCATTCGAGCGGCGACTGGCCGCAGTAATCCGTCAAGCAACTTTCGGGGACTTCCGTGTAGCCGTCGGCGTGCGAGCCGTACACATCTTTGGTCGAGGCGTAGATGAACGTCGCGCCCTCGCGCATGTTTGCGAGCAGGTTGGCCGTGCCTTCGGCGTTCGTGCGAAAACACTCGGCGGCCGCTTCGCGGCTCTTGTCCAGGTGCGCGGCGAGGTGGATGACGGTGTCGTACTCGGCAACGCGCGAGGCATCGTAAGGGTCTAGTATGTCGAGGCCGACGCGGCGCGAAAAATCGTCGGCGTCGAAGAAACGGCGGACGTGGATGCCCAGATAACCGCTGCCGCCTGTGACGAGAACTTTCATGAGTTTCAGGTTTCAGGTTTCAAGTTTCAGCTTTCAGGTCTGAGGCTCTCCGGTTCTTCAACGCGAACCCGGACGGTTTTGAGTTCTTCGCCTTTAACCTGAAAGCTGAAACTTGAAACCTGAAACTATATGTTCCTTTGCGCTATTTCTTTCAGCCGCGCGAACGAATCGGCGCGGCCGATGGCGATCAGCATGTCGCCCGCTTCGATGTGCCAATCGCCCGCGGGGTTGAAGGCCATTTCGCCGCCGCGCCGGCGCACGGCGATGATCACCACGTCGAGTTCGGCGCGGATGTTGGTGTCGCGTAGCATCTGGCCGACGTAGGCCGAAGCCGGGGCGACCACCACTTCCTCGAAATCGAGATCGAGGTCTTCGGCCGCGATAGAGTCTATGAAATCGGCCACGGCGGGCTTGGTTAAAGCCTGCACCATGCGCTGGCCGCCGATGATGACCGGCGAGATGACGCGGTTTGCGCCGGCGCGGATCAACTTCGGCTCGGCCTGCGCCTCGACGGCGCGCGCGACGATGTGCAGTTGGTTGTTCAGCCCGCGCGCCGTCAAGACGACGTACACGTTGTCGGCATCGTCGGGCAGGCAGGCGGCGAGGGCGCGCGCGTGTTCGACGCCCGCATCGCGCAACGTCTCTTCGAGCGTCGCGTCGCGCACGAGCACGAGCACGTCCTCCTCGATCAGATCGGCGACCTGCCGCTCGTCGCGTTCGATGACGATGAAAGGCTCTTCGCGGCGTTGGAGTTCGCGGATGATGCGCGAGCCGACGCGCCCCGCGCCGCAGATGATGAAATGGTTCCGCAGTTTGCTTATCTCCCTGTAACGTCGCCGCTGGCCGTAGGCCGTGACGATCTCGGATTGGACGAGCGCTTGAATCGCAGTGGAGAGCAGGAAGCCGACGACGGTGACGCTCACGAGCATGAAGACGATAGCGAAGCCGCGCCCGGCGCGCGAGACCGGATGCACGTCGCCGTAGCCGACGGTCGCCACGGTCATCACGGTCAGGTACAAACTATCGAGCACCGACAGCGGTTCGAGGAGACTGAAGCCGAGCGTGCCGATTGCGATCAGGGCGACGAGCGCGACGAGGGCATAGAGCATGCGGCGGCGCGCGCTTTTCGAGAGATGGGGGAAGGGGTGCGTCGAACTCATAGATCAACCGGCGCATCAAACGGGCGCAGGCGACCGACCGGCTCGCGCCGCCGTCACGTTAGCGAAAACGCCCGCACACTGTCAAATTTGGTGAATCGCGAATGGTGAATAGTAAATGGTTGAAGCGGAGCGACGACGGATAAGCGTGCTTTATCCATTTACCATTTACCATTTACCATTTACCATTGCATAGTATGGCCGTTCGTCATCCACCTAACAACCGCGTGCCCCCTCCCGCGCCCAAGCGGCGCTCGGCGCGCATCGTGCGCTACGACGAACCGCCGGAGGGTTTCTTCCGGCGCTGGCGACGGCGCATCTTTCGCCCGCCGGTGGTCGTCGCGCTGGTGCTTTTCACCACCTTCACCGTCGGCGTCCTCGGCTATTACTACTACATTTTCTCCGAGCGGGTGGATCGACTCATCAGCGGCGAAATCTTCACGCGCTCGGCGGGCGTCTACACCGCGCCGAAGGAGTTGCGCGTGGGCGCAGGGTGGTCGGCCGACGATCTGGTCAAGCGTTTGCAGCGCGCCGGCTACGTCGAGCGTGCGCAGCAGGCCGACGACGCGCGTGGTCGCTACACCTTGAACGGCGCGAGCGTGGACGTAGAGCCGGGGCAGAACGCCATCGTTGACGGCCAACGCCTCTTCCCGCGCGTGCGCGTCACATTCGCGAAGACCGGGAAGGGCATCGCCGCGCTCAATGATCTCGACAGCAAGACGAAACTCGAACGCGCGCTCATCGAACCCGAACAGATCAGTTTCGTTACTGGCAGCGACCGGCAGAAGCGGCGCATCATCGGCTTTCAGGATATCCCTCCGCATCTCGTCAAGGCCATCACCGTGACGGAGGATCGCACCTTCTTCGAGCACTACGGCATCAACATTCGCGGCATCGCACGCGCCCTCGTCCGCCGCTACGACGCCGACCCCAACTCGCCCATCGCGCGACAGGGCGGTTCGAGCATCACGCAGCAACTCGTCAAAAATCTGCTGCTCTCGCCCGAATACAGTCTGCGGCGCAAACTCGCCGAAGCCTATATGTCGATCATTCTGGAGACGCGCCTCACCAAGCAGGAGATTTTCGCCCTCTACTGCAACGAGGCGTATCTCGGCCAGCACGGCGGCTTCTCGATCAACGGTTTCGGGCAGGCGGCGCAGGTCTATTTCGGCAAAGATGTGAACAGCGTGACGCTGCCGGAAGCGGCCTTTCTCGCCGCCATCATCCGCAGCCCCAATCGCTACAACCCTTATCGCCACCCGGCGACGGCGACGGCGCGGCGCAATCAGGTGCTCGACTCGATGGCCGACGCCGGGGCGATCACACCGGACGAAGCGGCGCGCGCGAAAGCGACCGAGTTGAAGGTTGCGCCCGCGCGCGGACGGCTCGACAATTCCGACGCGCCCTACTTCGTAGATTACGTGCAGGCGCAGTTGTCGGACATACTCGCCGACGCGCGCACGGCCGAACACCTGCGCATCTACACGACCATCGACATGGAGTTGCAGCGCGCGGCCTATACGGCCGTGACGAAGCATCTCGCTGCGCTCGACAAGATTTACGCCAAGCGCGGGAAAAATTCGGTCGAGCCGGGGACGTTGCAGGCGTCGCTCGTCGCCATGAATGCGGAGACGGGCGAAGTGGTGGCGATGGTCGGCGGGCGCGACTACGAGCGCAGCCAACTCAACCGCGCGACCGACGCCATGCGCCAGCCCGGTTCGGTCTTCAAGCCGTTCGTCTATGCCACCGCGCTCAACACGGCCTTCGACCCCATCCCGCGCGTTATCACGGCGGCCACCACCTACATGGACGAGCCGAAGACCTTCACCTACGACAATCAGGAATACTCGCCCGGCAACTTCGGCGACTCATACGCCAACGCTCCCGTCACCTTGCGCGACGCGCTCGTCCACAGCAAGAACGTCATCACGGTTGACGTGGCGATGGAAGTCACCATCGGGCGCGTGATGAATCTGGCGACGCGCGCCGGTCTCCCCAAGCCCGCGCGCGCTTACCCCGCGATGGCGCTCGGCACGAACGAGGCGACGCCGCTGCAAGTCGCCTCCGCCTACACGACCTTCGCCAATCAGGGCACGCGCTCGACGCCGATTGCTATCAATCGCGTCACGACCGGGCGCGGTGCGACCATCGCCGCGCCTGTCACGCAACGCAGCGAAGTGATGCGCCCCGAAGTCGCCTACCTGATGACCTCCATGATGAAAGATGTCGTCAACCGCGGCACGGCGGCGCGCACGCGCGCGCGCGGCTTCAAGTACAACGTCGCGGGCAAGACCGGAACGTCCCGCGACGGCTGGTTCGCCGGTTACACGCCGCAACTCGTCTGCGTCGTCTATGTAGGCTTCGACGACGGCTCGCCCTTGAACCTGACGGGCGCGGATTCCGCCTTGCCCATCTGGACTGATTTCATGTCCGCCGCGCTCGCCGCGCACCCGGAATGGACGGGCGATTGGCAGATGCCTTCGGGCATCGAACAGGTCGCAATCGATCCGCGCACAGGTCTCCTGGCCGCCGCCGACAGCCCCAACAAACGCACCGAACTCTTCATCGCCGGAACTGCGCCGACCCAGGAGAGCACCGCGCCCCTCGACGAGACGCTCCCGCCGCTTGACGGCGCGGGCGAAGAAGGCGGCGAGTTCGACTATGCGCCCGCGCCCGTCCTGCCTCCCGACGGAGGCGACCCGCCGCCGCCCGGCGGCGCGCCACCGCTGCGTCCGCGCACGACCACTCCGCGTCTCGAAGGGCGCGGCGTCACGCAATCCGACGGCACGTCGCGCCTGATGGGCACGATCACGCTCGACATAGACCCGGCCACAGGTCTGCTCGCCGCCCCGACATGTCCCGTCATCCGTTCCAAGACTTTCGCCATCGGGCAGGAGCCGCGCCGCTACTGCGGCCCCGAATATCACAACGGCCAGACGATCATGCCTTCGGGCACGCGCCCGCGCGTCGTCTCGCCCTGAAAACTTTTGTAAGTCAGAATGAAATCTCAAACGCCTCGCCGATGCCGTTTACCGATCCTCGTCGGTCTGCTGGCGCTCGTCCTCTGCCTCGGCGCACGCGCGCAAGTATCAAAGGCGCAAACTCAAACTCCGGCGACGGGGACGCAGACGCCGGCACAGGCTCCGGCTGAACCAAGCGCGACGCAGGCGAACCGGCCGGTGCGCTTGAACGTGATCGTGACTGACGAGTCGAATCGTGTTGTAGGCGATTTGCGGCAAGAGGATTTCCGCGTCGAAGAGGACGGCGTGCCGCAGACGATCACTTACTTCTCCAGAGAGGCCGTGCCCGTCAGCTACGGATTGGTCGTGGACAATTCGGGTTCGATGAAAGGGTTGCTGAACATCATCGCCCGCGCCGCCGCCACGCTCTTCTTAGCCAACAAGCCCGGCGACGAAGCGGCGCTCTCGCGTTTCGTGGACAGTGATAATATTAACGTGTTGGAAGATTTTACGGTTGACCAGAATAGCTTCGCGAAGGCGTTGGCGAGCATGCGAACGGAAGGCGGGCAGACGGCCGTGATTGACGGCGTTTATCTGAGCGTCGAGCATGTCGCCCGTCGCCGCGTGGAAGAAATTAATCGCCGCCGCGCGCTCGTCGTCCTGACGGACGGCGAAGACCGATCAAGCTACTACAAAGTCGCAGAGTTGGAGAAGTTGTTGGAAAAGGTGGACGTGCAGGTGTTCGTCATAGGGATCGTCACGAACCTGTCGAAAGAGAAAGGCTTCATACGTAAAAGCGCGCAGGAAAAGGCGCTCAAACTACTGAACATGCTGGCGCAGAAGACGGGCGGGCGCGCGTTCTATCCGAAGAACATGGAAGAATTGATCGTCGCCGTGTCTGCCATTTCACACGACCTGCGAACTCAATACGTCGTCGGCTATCAACCATCGAACGCGAACCGCGACGGCAAATTCCGAAAAACTCAAATCAAACTAAGCGAGTCAGCGGTGGCCGTCGGCAAGCGCACCATCCACGCGCGCCCCGGTTATATTGCGCCGGGCGCGAAGGGTGTGGGGAAAAAATGAGTCGAAGGAAAAAAGCACGCTCCACGTCTCGCCCTGAAAACTTTCGGGAGATGAAATGAAATCACAGTCGCCTCGCCAACGCCGTCTGCTCATCCTGCTCGCCCTGTCGTTCATCGTCTGCGGCGGCCTGTGCGCGCCGCAAGTGTCAGACGCGCAAACTCAAACACCGGCGGCCGTGCAGACGCCCACCCCTGCCCCGGAGCAAACGGATGAGCCGCCGCCCCCCCCCGCGCTGCCCGTCAGGCTGGACGTGATCGTGTCGGACGAGTCGAACCGTTTCGTCGCGGGTTTGCGGCCGGAGGATTTCCACGTCGAAGTGAACGGCGTGCCGCAGAAGATCATGAGCTTCTCGGATGAGGCTCCGCCGCTCAGTTATAGTTTGTTGGTTGACAACACGGGTTCGCTGCGCACGCTATTCGACCCTGTGCTCAGGACGGGAGCGGCGATCATCGCGGGGAAGAGTCCGCGGGATGAAATGTCCGTGGTGCGCTTCGTCAGCCGCGAACGCATTCAGTTGATGCAAGATTTCACGCGCAATCCGAACGCGCTCGTCGCCGCGCTCGACGAGATGTACATCGAAGGCGGGCACACGGCTTTGCTCGAAGCCCTGTACGTGGCTGCGGAAACGGTTGTCACGCGCACGCCGGGCGCAGATGGAAGCCGCGCGCTCGTCGTCATCACCGACGGCGGCGAGCGCGACCCGCGCACAAAACTCGACGAGGTGTTGAAATATTTGCGGCGGCATAATGTGCCCGTCTTCGTCCTTGGCCTGACGGATGCCATGAGCGGCGACGATTTCGATCAAGTCAAGGGTGGACGGCGCGGCGCGCGCGAGTTGTTGGAAACGCTTGCGCGCGAGACCGGCGGCCACGCGGTCTTCCCGAAAAAGCCTGCGGAGTTTGAAGATGCCGCCCTCGCCCTCAACGCACGCCTCCTGATGCCGCGCTACACGCTCGGCTTCACGTCATCCCTTGCCGCCATGAACAAACCACTCAAAATCGAAGTCAAACTCGCCGATTCCGTCCGCAACGACGAGCGGAAGCCGCGCCTCCTGCGCGTAAACTTTCGCATGCGGGGCGCAAACGCGCCCACCCGGAAATAGGCTTCACACGCCGCATCTCTAATCGGCCTCAATTCACACGGGAGTCTTTCGCCGCGCCTGCGCCCCGCCACTTTGTGGAACTTTTCGGGCAGGCGGGGCGAATTAGGTGTGACGAGAGAGTTTGCGGCCGGCGTCGGGCGTGTGAAGATGAGAGCCTCCCCTGAGCACAGCGATGAAGAACTGTTGCGGCTGACGGTCGCCGGAGACGCGGACGCTTTTGCCGCGCTCTACCGCCGACGGCAGGCGGGCGTCTATCGCTTCGCGCTACAGATGTGCGGCTCGGAAGGCATCGCCGAAGACGTGACGCAGGAAGTTTTCATGGCGCTCGTGCGCGAGTCGCAGATGTTCGACCCCGGGCGCGGCACGCTCGCCTCGTATCTCTACGGCGTCGCGCGCAATCAGGTGTTGCGGTGTCTGGAGAAGGAGAGGCATTTCGTGGCGATGACGGACGAGACGACGGAAGACGGGGGCGCGGCGACCGTCTCAACTCAACTCATCGCGGCCGACGACCCGCTCGCCGAACTCGCGCGCAGCGAGTTGATCGATACGGTCAGGCAGGCGGTGCTGGCTTTGCCCGCGCATTATCGAGAGGTCGTCGTGTTGTGCGAGTTGCATGAGATGAGTTACGCGGAGGCGGCGACGGTGCTCGGCTGCGCCGTCGGCACGGTGCGCTCGCGTCTGCATCGCGCGCGCTCTCTGCTCGTCGAGCGTTTGCGCGAGGTGCGCCAACGCGATGCGGCGACGACGGACTTTGATCCTCTAAGGTGTTTCGCATGAACTGTCAGCAATTCACATCTCTCATCGTTGAAGTGGCGCGCGGGCGGATGATGGACGCCGCGGCGCGCGACGGCGCGACCCGCCACGCAGACGCCTGTGCAGACTGCGCGGCGCGCCTGACGCAGGAGCAGAATTTGACGAGCGCGCTGCGCACGGTGGCCGCGGGTATGAAAGACCTGAGCGCGCCCGCGCGCGTCGAGGCGGAACTGCTCGCGGCCTTCTGGGAGAACCACGCCGGCTCTCAAGCGACGGCGACAAAGAACGCTGCGCCCGCGCCCCTGACGACGCATGCACACGACACGACCGACGCGCCCTTCGCGCTGCCGCCGAGAGATGAGATGGCTGCGAAGAGAGCGTCGTCGCGTCGTCACGCGCGGCGCACCGCTTTCGTGGCGACGGCCGTCGCGGCCTCGCTCGCGCTCGTCGCCCTCGTCACGCTCTACAGGCAGTTCACGCAAACCGCGCCGACGCGCGAGATCGCCACGAACGTCGCGCCGCAGGCCGACATCACGCCTGCGCCCGTCGCTCCCGTCGCGCCCGCGTTTGTCAATTCATCTACGCCTCCCGCTCCCTCCGGTGTGACGGAGCGGACAAAGCACGACCGGCCGCAGCCGACGCAGCGCGCCGAAACTCAGCGCACGTCTCCCAAATTCGCGCGGCGCGCCCCGCCGAGGATGATCGCGTCGCAGCAGGTGATAGACGGCGGCCGCGCGATCTTTGCGCCGGGTGAAGGCGAGTCGGCGGCGAATCACGCGGGCGGCGCGGCGCAGTCTTCCGAAGCGGAGAGCGTGACGGAGTTTATTCCGCTCCAGGCCGGTACGCCGTCAGCGACGCCTCTGGAGAGCGGGCAGTTGGTGCGCGTGCAGTTGCCGCGCGCGGCGCTCGCCTCGCTCGGTCTGCCGTTGAACGCCGAGCGCGGGAACGAGCCGGTGAAGGCCGACGTGCTCCTCGGCAACGACGGGCTGGCGCGCGCCATCCGTTTCGTGCGCTGACGTGTCAAGGAGCGGGAAGAGTTGCGATAAAAGTTTAAGAGGCGCGCGGTCGAACGTGTGACGCGCGCAGGTTTTGCCAAAGTTAAAGACCAGCCATGTTGATGGAAAGGATGAGAAGGAAAATGAAGAGACGTTTGATGACCGCCACCCTGTGCGCGCTCGCCCTGCTGGCGAACGGCACGGGCGCGCTTTTCGCGCAAACTCAACAGCGGATGCCGCCGCCGCCCCCTCCGCCGCCCCCGGCCGAACACGAGTTGTTGATTGAGCAGCACGGGGAATTGCCGCGCATCAAAGTGATGCCGGGACACGAGGGGATGTTCGAGATGCAGATCGCGCCGGGCGCGCCGCACGCGCCGGGCGAGTCCTTCGGCTTCAGTTTCATGTCGTCGGAGATGCACTTCGACAGCAAGGTCGTCAAGGGCGCGCCCTACTCTGCGGAGTCCGTCACCGAATCCGTCCAGGTGCTCGCCGACGGCAACCGCATCACGCACACGTCGAAGGCCAGCCTCTACCGCGACAACGAAGGGCGCACGCGCCGCGATCAAACTCTCAACCACATCGGCCCGTGGGCAACCTCAGACGAGCCGGCGCAGACCATCTTCATCAACGACCCGGTCGCCGGCGCGCATTACATACTCAACCCGCGCACGCGCACGGCGCAAAAGATGTCGAACGTCCTGACCTTCACACGCTCGAAGCGAGAAGGCGCACCGCCGACCGGCGTCGCGACCGGCACGCGGGTCTTCATGCATAGCAGGAACGACGCGCTGGTGCTGTCGCAGGAATCGTCGAAGACCATCAACGGTGGCGGGTTGTCGGGCAAGGCTGTCAAGAAAGTTCCGCCGACGTATCCGCCGATAGCGAAGGCCGCCGGGGCGGAAGGGCCGGTGTCCGTGCAGATTGTCGTGAGCGAGTCGGGTGCGGTCGAATCGGCGAAGGCCGTCTCCGGCCACCCGCTCTTGCAGGCGGCGGCGGTGGCTGCGGCCAAAGAGTGGCAATTCACCCCGACGAAACTTTCGGGCAACGCCGTCAAAGTGTCCGGCACGATCTCCTTCGTCTTCTCTTTGCCGAAGGAAGATGAAGCGACAGGCAATGTGACCTTGATGCGCACGCCCGCGCCGGGACATGCGCCCGAAGGCGAGCGCGTGAACGTGAACGTGCTCGTGAAGCCGGTCAAAGAGTCGCTCGGCAAGCAGATGATCGAGGGCGTGGAAGCCGAAGGCACGCGCACCACCCACACCTTCCCCGCCGGGATGATAGGCAACGAACGCCCGATCAACATCATCTCCGAGCGTTGGTATTCGCCCGAACTGCAAATGGTCGTGTTGACCAAACACAACGACCCGCGCTTCGGCGAAACCAGCTACCGCCTCACCAACATCAACCGCAGCGAACCGACGCGCACGCTCTTTGAAGTGCCCTCCGATTACACTGTCAAGGAAGGCGCGCGCTCTTTCCCGCGCACGATGCAACGCATGCGCCAGCCGGAGCAAGAGTAAACAGTTCGCATCTGACTGTAGAGGCGGGCGGCGCGAGATGAACGCGCCGCCCGCCTCGATT
>DASVPS010000308.1:0-19326 GCA_036389555.1 Pyrinomonadaceae bacterium | reverse complement strand
TTGCGGAAAAATTTCTCGTACAACTCGCGCCCGACGCGGTTGACCACCACGTCTTCGCTGGTGCGAATCTGCTCGCGCTTCTCCGCGACCGAGTTCAAGAATTCTTCGACCTGAAACGAGGTCAGGTTCAACCCGTAATACCGGTTGATCGTGTCGAGGTTGATAGGGATCGGAAGCAATTGCCCGTCCACGCTCGCCAGCACGCGGTGCTCATACTGCCGCCACTCCGTGAACTGCGACAAATACTCGAAGACCTCGCGCGAGTTGGTGTGAAAGATGTGCGGCCCGTACTTGTGTACGAGCACGCCCGCGTCGTTGTAGTGATCGTAAGCGTTGCCGGCGATATGCGGGCGACGGTCGCAGACGAGGACGCGCTTTCCGGCGATGCGTGCCAACCGCTCGGCCAGCACGCTCCCGGCATACCCCGCCCCGACAATCAAATAATCGAACATTCCTGCTTCTCTCATTCCTTCCTGCTTAGTCGGCCGCCGTCGCGCTGCTGCTGGCCGTCGCCGCGCGCGCCGCCACGCTCGGCTGCTTCGTCGGCGTCGACGCCGGTTTCGCATGCTGCGCCGACGCGGCGATAGTGGCGCGACGCGACGCCGCGACCTCGCCGATCAACTCGACCATCTCGCCCCAAGTGCGATCCCACGAAATCTTCGCGAGGAACTCGTCCACGCGCGCGAGCCAGGCGGAATCATCCACACGCTCGTCCATCCCGATCTCGGCGGCGGCTTTGACGAACTCCGCCGCATCGTCTGCGATGCGCACGAGTCCGAGTTTGCCGTAAGGCCGCACCACATCGCGGATCGAAGTGGAGACGACGGGGCGACCGGCCGCCAGGTATTCCGGCGTCTTCGTCGGGCTGATGAAGCGCGTCGATTCGTTGCGCGCGAACAACAGTGCGGCCACGTCCCAGCCCGCGAGATACGCGGGCAGTTCTTTGTAAGACTTGCCGCCGAGATAATGAACGTTGGCGCGGCGCGGCAAGTCCGCCTCGTCGATCTTCACGACCGGCCCGATGATGACGAAGTGCCAATCGGGACGCGCTGCGGAAATGGCGTCCAGCAGTTCAATGTCGAAACGTTCGTCAACCACGCCGAAGAAGCCCATGCGCGGGTGCGGAATGTTCGCCTGATCGGCCGGGTCTTCCATGATGCTGCGCGCCTGCGCAAAGTGTGCGCGGTCGATGCTCGACGGGAAGGCGTAGACGTTCGGGTGCTGATCGCGCTTGGCCTCGTAGAGGCTCTGCCCGCCCGTGAAGACGAGGTCGGCGCGGCGGAACAGTTCGGCCTCGCGTTCACGTAGCGCACGCGGTGCGTTCCTGAAAGCCGAGAGTTCGTCCATGCAATCGTAGACAGTCGCGAGCGGTTTCAAATGGCGCGTCCAGCCCAAGGCCATCGGCGTGTAATACCAGAGCACGTAATCGCGTATCTGATGCTCGGCGAACAGGCGGTCGATCATCGCCTGCTGAATCGCTTCGACCGCCACCTCGTTCGACAACCCTTCGGGCAGATGCGGCACGACGACATGCACTCCGTCTTCGCGCTGGCTCACGTCGAGCCTCGAAGGCCCCTGACCGAAGATCGGTTCTTCGACGAAGAAGACTCTGCGCTGCTTCGCGCAACGACTCAACAGGTGTTGCGGTCTCTGATACACGAAGTCCCAGCGCAGGTGCGAGAGGCACACCAGATCGGCCTCAAAATTTTGCGCTGCATGTGTCGCTGCATGTGTCGCTGCATTCACCTGTGCGGCGCGCGATTGCGTTGCGGTGCGCGTCTGCAAAGCGATAACGTTGCCGACTTCATCTTTCACATTTCGTCCCGCGCTTCTTTGCGTCGAAGTCTCGCCCGTGAGTTCCAAAGGGAGATAATTTTTTTGATTGCGACTCATAGTTTCTCTCGTAACCTCTTTCAGAAAAATGGCACACGACGAAATTAAGACTTTCGTCTTCTCTTTTGCCGGAACATGCTCGACTCCGTTGGAGTAACCGAACACCTTGAAGTGGAAACTTAGCCTTAGCAGTTTCTACCGAGCGTAGTGACTTTAAAGGCAAGCACCATGCCCATGTGCGAACGGGGGTTTGTGAGCGGGTCAATGCATAGGCACTGAGCCTCTAATTACGGGGGAAAATGAATCTAAGAGAGATTCGACAGGCTGTTTATCCGACTTGCTCAACGCACGCATATAAAATTCATTGTATTGAAGACGAACGTCGGAACAATCACCGTGTCATGTTTTTTTTAATGCTCTACATCTTACCACCACGGGGGTTAACTTGCAGCACGAGGATGCACGCCTTCTTTAGACTAAAAGAAAGGTGAGCCGTCATCTCTGGCGTACCCACCTTCCTCATTCCCCCCGTGTTCGTTAAAGCCGTCGGGTATTTATACCCAAGTCATCAATATGAGAGCATCGAGCCTGATCAAAAATCGCTCTCGCACAATCGACGAAAGCTCTCTAATGAACCGCCGCCCAAAGATATTTCGACCTAAAGACTAGGGTCACACAGGACTCACAGCCACCCTGAATCGACCCTGTAAACTGCCGCTCTTAATCTTCGTTAAGTTGGTCATGATTATAGGTTTCAAGCGGGTCTGAGTCTGTACGTCTTCGTACTAAATTTATGGAAAAACTGTGTTCGCGATGAGCCTTACACACTTCATCGAAGCATGTGGAAAAGAGGTTTGAGATGCGCCTCCGCATGTGTGTTCGGAAGCGCATAAATATCTCAAGTTTCTGTACCGAATCGTACAGACGGGAGAATTCACGATGTTTACAATGCGTGCAATCTATGCGTGAAAGAGTCTCCTCTTTCAGGGTTGCGGGCACGGGAAGAAGCCCGCAACCCTCTTCATAAAATTGAAGGGTTCCGAATTGATAAACCTGCTGTTTGCCCTCTGCCTGATCGTAGAACTTAGTTGACTTCTGCATCGCTCCGGCAAGCTCTTGCGTCAGGAGACTTCAAAGATGGATCGACAAATTAATGCGGGTGCGACGATCCTCGTTGCCGAAGACGACGAAGACAATCGCTTCACGCTGAAGGTGCTGTTGGAGATGCGCGGCTATCGCGTGTTGACGGCTGCGAACGGGCACGAAGCGATTGAAGTCGCCGAGCGTGAGCGTCCCGGCCTCATCCTGATGGACTTGCGCATGCCCTTGCTGAACGGCCTCGCCGCCACGCGCCACCTGCGCCAGCACGGCGACGCATATTTTCGCCGGATTCCGATCCTCGCACTGTCTGCCTACGACCCGGCGCAGCACCGTGCCGTCGCCATCGCCGCCGGTTGCAACGACTACGTGACGAAACCCATTGACTATGATCGGCTGGAGAATTTGATCGAGACTTTACTGCCCGCTCACACTGCCCCCGTGCTGCCGGACGTTCCCGTTCCGGCCGAGACCTTCTACTTGTAAATCATCCGGGACGCAATCTCTCTTTCGCTCGCCGTTGCGATGTCGTAGCCGGCTCGTGCGCGACAAGCGCTCATCGCCGGGGTGTGCCATTGCTTCGTTAAATTTCCCGTCGCTTTTCGTCGTCCACCTCCGACCTCAGCGCCGGTCGCTCACAGTCCGGCGACTCATCCGTCTGCAAAGTGTATGGCGCGGGCATCTCCGCCGCGGCGGTGTTATGATTGAGCTACTCGAAGGGACGATTTGATAATGGAAACGCCGGGCACAGCAGGACACGTTTTGTACGTCGAAGACCACGACGACACGCGCGTGTTGATGACGATGATGCTGGAGCGGGCGGGATTTAGAGTGACCTCGGTCGAGACGGGCGAGGGCTGTTTGGAACTGGCGCGCAGAAGCGGCCAACGATTCGACCTCTATCTGCTCAACCACACCTTCCCCGATGCGTCCGGCGTCTCGATCTGCGCGTCGCTTCGCGAGTTCGACCCGACGACGCCGATCATCTTCTATTCATCGCGCGCCATGCCGCAGGAGAGAGAGGCCGCCCTGGAGGCCGGGGCGCAAGATTATCTCGTCAAGCCGAACGACCTCTTCCACGTCGTACAGCACGTCGCCAAGTGGATCGAGTCGAACCGGCAAACGGCAGACCCGGCCTGACCGTCGAGACGGCCGGGGTCATTCCGCACTTTCTCCGGCAACCATCCAGAGACGAAATAATGAGGCGTTCAAGGCGCGGTCTTTAACTCCGCGCGGCGGGCTTACTGTTTCCGGCGCGCGCCCGTCAGGTGCTTCGTCGGGTCTTCGGTCACGCTGAAGTTCGGCGAGACGAATTCCGTAGTGTCTGTGGAATTCAGGAAGCGTGGTTCGGCGTCCGTCTCCTGACCGCTGAGCGCCGCAGACTTGGCATTGGAGAGCGCTTCCCTTCTCAACACTTCCACAATTTTTTTGCTGATGAACAGCCCGTTGATCATGATGCCGAGGCCGATGAGAAACGGGATCACGCCGACGATCCAGATGCGGCTGAGAATCTCGTTGTCGCCCGGCGGATTCTGGCCGCTCAGGATGATGCCCTGCATAAAGAAGAAGAGGAAGATCGCCACGCCGAGGCCGACGCACGAAGTGATGACGCCCGCCTTGATTTCGTTATAGCGTTTCACCTCCGGCGTCACGCCTCGCTCATGCTCAAGTTGATGCGTGCGTCTTTTACGTTCCTCTTCCGACAGGAACATCTCTGCGACCCACGTCTTGCTCCAATCGAATTTCTCGCACGCCTCGCCCGTCTCGCGCGTCGCCACCGCCTGACGCACGGCCTGCAGATTCGCGCCGCACAAATTACAGAACTTCAACTCCGCGCTTTGATTCGCACCGCATTGTGGGCAGAACATAGTGAGACTCCTATCAATCCGTTTCCCCAAAATACGAAATTATAGGCCGAAGGTTCTTACTTTGGATAAACAATTTCACATGGCCGCGTCGATCTTGCGCGATTGTGTGTCAGGGATGGCGCATCGCCCCGACAAACGAAAACGGCAGCCCAAGTTGGCTGCCGTTAACTCTGGATGATAATGGTCGGGGCGAGAGGATTCGAACCTCCGACCTCACGGTCCCGAACCGTGCGCTCTACCAGGCTGAGCCACGCCCCGACAAACAAACTGCTCAGGCATTCTAGGTGTGTCGTGTCGCCATGTCAAACTTGAACGTCGCCTGCGGCCTTTAGTCTCGCCTTCTCGCGCCTCGATTTGAGGTACTCAATGACGGGCGGCAACAGCGACAGCGCGACGACGATGACCACCACTTTCTCGATGTGGTCTTCGAGTCTGATGCCGAAGGCGCGCTCAACCGCGCCGCCGAGGAAATATCCGGTCAGGAGCATGCTGAAGATCCACAGGAAACCGCCGACGATGTTGAAGACGACGAATTGCCGGTAAGGCATCCGCGCCGCGCCCGCGACGATGGGCGCGAAGGTGCGCACGATGGGTATGAACCGCGCGATGATGATCGTCTTGCCGCCGTACTTCTCGTAAAAAGCGTGCGCCTTTTCCAGGTGGCTCGGCCGGAACAGCAGAGACTTTCGGCGTGAGAAGATGCGCGGCCCGAGTTTGAGTCCCGAATAATATCCGACGGCATCACCCACAACCGCTGCGACGAACAACAGGCCGAGCAGCAGCGTGAGGCTCAGTTTGCCGCTCGCGGCGAACAGCCCCGCCACCACGAGCAGCGAATCGCCCGGCAGGAAGAAGCCCACCGCCAGCCCGGTCTCGGCGAAGATGATGAAGGCCAGCCCCGCATAGGTCAGCGGCAACCCTTTCGTCGTCAAAAACTCAATGATGTTTTTGGGATTGAGGTAGTCTTTAACTTGATGAAGAAATTCGTATAGCGATTCCATAAGATAAGTTTCAGGTTTCAGGTTTCAGGTTTCAGGTCTGAAGTTTTCTTTAACTTGAAACCTGAAACCTGAGATTTGAAACTACATTTGTTCCGACCAGCCGTAGCGTCCGATGAGCGGGACGAAGGCACACGCGCCGTGGTCTTCGCGCGCGTAGCCGTCCGCGTTGCGCACGACGCGCACGAGTCTTTGCGCGTCGCGCCGCTCGCCGACGGGCATCACGAGTCGCCCGCCGACCTTCAACTGCGCCATCAGCGGTTCGGGGACTTCGGGGCCGCCCGCCGCCGCGAGAATGGCATCGTAGGGCGCGTGCGCGCTCCAACCGAGCGTGCCGTCGAAGCACTTCACGGTGGCGTTATAGATGTTGAGACTGCGTATGCGCGCCTGCGCCACGCGCGCCAGTTCGCTGATCCGCTCGATGGCGAGGACGCGGCCTGCGAGACGCGCCAGCACCGCCGTTTGATAACCCGACCCCGCGCCGATCTCCAACACAGAGCTGTCGCTATCGAGTTCCAACAACTCGGACATGCGCGCGACGATGTAAGGTTGCGAGATCGTCTGGTTGGCGGCGATGGGAAGCGCGTGGTCGCCGTAGGCGTTGCTCTGTAACGCTTCGGGCACGAAGTAATGGCGCGGCACTTGGCGCATCGCTTCGAGCACGCGCTCGTCGGCGATGCGATAGTGCGTGCGCAGCCGTTCGACCATCTGGTCGCGCTGGCGTCGGTACGCCCCGGCTTGCGCGGCGGGAATGTGTGATGCGGAACTCAACAGGTTACGGCTCCGTGTGCGTCAAAAGATGATTAAAGTTTCAGACGTGCTCGACCGTCTGATCCGTGGCGGGAACAAGTTCATCCGGGCTGGCCGAATTCCAATCCTGTAGCTCGACGAGCGAACGATGATCCGTCATGTCGCTGCGCATCGGCGTGACGGAGACCTTGCCCTGCTTGATGGCGTAGTAATCCGTGCCCTCCACGGTGTCTTCGGGAAACACCTCTTCGCCGATCCAGTAATACGCCTTGCCGCGCGGGTCGATCTTCTCCGTGATGATCGGGCGCGCGTTCTTCATGCCCTGCCGGGTCACGCTCACGCCGCGCCGCAGTTCGCCCGGCGGCATGTTGATGTTAAGCAAAATACCTTCGGGCAAGCCCTCGGCCAAAACTTTGCGCACGATCTGCGCGGCGAAAGCGGCGGCGTGCGTGAAGTCGTAATTTTCACGCGCGACGAGACTGAAGGCGAGGCCGGTGACGCTGAGGATGGTCGCTTCGAGCGCGCCCGCGACCGTGCCCGAATACGAGGCGTCGTCGCCGAGGTTGCCGCCGTGATTGATGCCGGAGACGCAGATGTGCGGCCACTCTTCGCGCGGCAAAATCTTATGGAGCGCGAGCGTCACGCAGTCGGTCGGCGTGCCGTCCACCGTCCAGTGGCGTCGGTCTATGTGGCGTATGCGCAGCGGGCGCGAGAGCGTCAGGCTGTGCGACGCGCCGCTCATCTCGGAGGCCGGAGCCACCGTGTACACATCACCCACCGCCTGTAATGCTTCTTCGAGTTTGATGAGGCCGTCGGAATGGATGCCGTCGTCGTTGGTTAAAAGAATACGAGTCATAAGAAAATCAACCGCGGTTCATTACAACCCAAAGCCCTGAATTATTCAAGGGAGCGCGGAATAGAGGGTTCGGCTGTCAAAGAAAAGCCCCGCGACGCATGTCTACGTGCGCGGGGCTTTCGTCAGATGAGCCGTGAACGGTTTAGGCGGAGACGGTGTCTTTCCCCTTGCTACGGCTGAGACCCTTGATCTGCACCGGCGTGTTCTTCTCCACGTCGCCCGCGCCGAGTTTCTGCTTGAGCACCATCTCCTGATAGAGCTTGCGCATCATCGCCGCTTCCTCGGCCGCAGTCTTCGGCCCGGCCATCTCCGGGCGGTTCGGACGCTGCAAGTCAACTTCGTTCAGGATGCCCGTGAAGCCGACCTCGGCCAACTCGACGTTCTTGCCCTTGGCGAAGATTTCGTGGCGGCCGTGCTCTTTGTACCACTTGGCAATGGTCGCGTTCTGGTGCATCTGCTCGATGATGTTGCGCCAGCCGATGCCGGTGTTATAGGCGCAGAAGCTGATCTCGCCTTCCTGCGTGCCGTAGGGGATGATGCACATCTCCGTGCGGCGGAAGTCGTAGTTGAACAAGTCCTGAAACCACATGCCCGCGATGAAGAGAAAGTTCCAGGGGTCTGCGCGACGTTTCTCGATGTCCTCTTTGGTGCGGTCGCCTTCGACCTTGCCGTAAGATTTGCCCGACAAACCGAACGACTTGTCGAACTTCTTGAAGATGTCAATCAGCGTCAAGCTCTGCGGCGCGCCATACGGGCGATAGTTCTTGAGGAGCGCCAAGCCCATCATGATGTTCGAGAACCACTTGCCGCGCCCGGCGTCCGTGATGCCCGTCATGTCTTTGACGAGTCCCGGAATGTTCAGGAACTCCGGCACGGGCTTCATCTCTTTCGTGTTCTTATTGATCATCACGGCCGTGCCGACGCCGCAGTTCGGGTGGCAGCCGCAGGAGACCTGACCCCATTCGGCTTCGGGGCCGTGGACGAGGTCTGCGAAGTCTGCGAACGCGCCCATCAGGCTGAGCGGGAACCAGTCGCGCGTCGGCTCTGTGATGCCGACCTGCTTCTTCACGTCGTGCGCGAGGTGCGACAGGGTGTAACGCTGCGCCATGCGACGCTCGTCCGTGATCTCTTCGTCGCGGCCGGTGAACGACACGGGCTGGAACGAGATGAAGGCGACCTTCTTCGGATTGTCGAGCGCGAAGCGGATGACCGAGCCGACCTGATCGTTGTTGATGTTGTTGACGAGCGTCGTGACGAGCACGATCTCGACGCCCGCTTCGTGCAGGTTGTCAATCGCGCGCAGTTTCACGTCGAAGAGGTTGCCGACCTGACGGTGCGAGTTCGCATCGTTGCCGATGCCGTCGAACTGTAGATAAGCGTAACGCAAGCCCGCCTCTGCGGCTTCGCGGCAGAAGTCTTTGCTCTTGGCAAACTCGATGCCGTTCGTCGCGCACTGCACGGAGTTGTAACCGACCTTGCGCGAATACTTGATCGAGTCGATGAAGTAGGGCGAAATCGTCGGTTCGCCGCCCGAAAACTGCACAGACATCTGGCGGCGCGGCTTGATCGAGATGGCTTTGTCGAGAATGTCTTTCACGTCCTCGAAACTGAGTTCGTGGACGAAACCGACCTGATTGGCGTCCATGAAGCACGGGTCGCACATCATGTTGCAGCGGTTCGTCAGGTCAATGGTCAAGACCGAGCCGCGGCCGTACTTGATCGTGGACGAGCCGTGATTGTGCAGCGTCTCGTCGTTGTGCGCCTGAATGTCTCGGCCGGGGAACTGCGCCTCGATGTGCTTGAGGAACGACGAATCCATCGCCATGATGTCCTCGATGTGGCCGTGCGTGGGGCAGTCCTTGATCATCCAGATTTCGCCGTTGCGCTCGACGATCTGCGCTTTCACTTCGCCGACCTTCTCGTTGATCAGGATCGCGGGGTCGATCACTTCCTGGCTCAAAATCTTGGCGCGCGCCTCTATGACGCACTTCGGACACAGGCTGTCGGTCGTGCGCGGGAAGCCGAGCGGCGGCTTCGACTTTTGCCAGGACTTCAACAGCGGCTTGTCCGACCATTTCGGGATGAACGATTCGCTCGGGCGATATTTATTGAAAAACTGGACGGTGTTGAACGCGCCAGCCGCGATGGCGGTCAGTCCTCTTTCCACGTGTTTGATGGGTCGCATGTTCTCTTCCTTCTCTACCGGATAAATTTGTCGGACGCGCTGTTCGTGGGCGTCGAAATTTCAGTTGAAATGCTTATTTGTGACCAAAGTCTTTGAAGCGAGAGCAGCCGGGGAGCACCCTGCGGGCGGACTGTCGGGCTAGAATCTACCTTCGTCGCACGCTAAACGCAACCTGCGTTTGAACATTCGGGCGTGGCGGAACGATTGACCGGTCAACCCTCCGCCGCCTTTCAACCCGGATTGTTTCCTGTGGAATTGCCCTCTCCACTTCAGAGAGATGGATCAACCTATCGTACAGTGCAATGAGTGTGCCATCCCGGCTTAATAATGTAAGTGAGTAAATATAAGGACTTATCTGAACAGAGGATTTTTTGAGACTGGAATCTGGCTGGCGAATGCGTGTCGTATGAACCCGAAAGACCCTGCACAGAACGCAGCGTGTCTTTCCGACCCGGAAAGCGTGAGCCGACCACCCGCTCAGGCTTTTCTGACACGCACGCTCATTAACAGCGAAATGCAGTTGATAGTAAACGGGCGCTGGCGGTCTAAAACTGAGGCTTCAGACGGCGGAGGGCAATTGAGGCGGCTTTAACTGCGCGGCGCGAAGTAGCCGATGCGCGCCGTGAGGCGCAGGGCGGGGTCGGAGGTCTTGACCTCGACGCGGCGAAACTTTCCGTCGCGCGTCTTGTCGAGCGGCATGTAGTAGAGTGCATACTGGTGGCGCAATTCCTCTGCCACCTCTGCGTAGATGCTATCGAGCGCGGCGAAACTCTGCGGCTTGAAGAGACGCCCGCCGGTGGCCGACGTCAGTCCGGCGAGATTGCGTTCGCTCGCGTCGAGCACGCGCAGGGATTCGCGCAGGTCGCCGATGCGGAGTTGGTTGAAGCGCTGGGTCGAGGGCGGGTCGGATTGGAGCGTGTCGAGTTCGGCGCGTTTGCGCGCGCGCTCGATCTCCGTGTTGCTGATACAGTAGACGCTCGTCCCGGCTTCGAGCAGCGCGCCGAGCGCCATCTCCAGCGACGCATGGCCGCGCCCGCTGTCAATCCCGTCCGTGAGCACGACGACGGCATGTCGCCGCCGCGCGTCCTTGAATAGCTCGCGCGCCGCCAGATAGAGCGCGTCGTGGAAGCGCGTGAACATGCCCGGCGTAATGCGCCTCAGCGAGCGTCGCAACTGCACGCGGCTCGCCGTCCAATCCTGCAACAACTCCACGCGGTCGTCGAACTTCAACAAGCTCACGCGATCATCCGGCGCGAGTCGCGCGGCGAACTCTTCCGCCGCCCGACGGAAATCTTCCAGCCGGCTCGCCACCGAAGACGAAGCGTCCACCATCAACAAGACATCTACCGGCACGCGCCGCAGACGCAAATCGCTCAGAGGTTGCTCGCGCCCGTCTTCCCACACCTGAAAGTCCCTGCGCTCAAGCGTCGTCACCAGACGCCCGGCCGCATCTCTCACCGTCACCGGCAAGAGCACTTCCGTCGTGCTCACCTTGATCACTTCGTCGTCGTCTATGTCCTGTGCCGCAGGAGAACTCTTCTCGGCTTTGGTCTGCTGCGCAAACACGCCCGACGCGAGTTTCCCGCCCGTCGCCGCGACGATGAACAGCGAGCACACACACAGACAGGCCACGCGCGTGAGAGAAAATCCCGTCGCGCGGAGAGCGGAGTAGAAGTCGGACATGTGGAAACGCATCAATCTAACTTTCAAGGTTTCGAGGTGGAACCATTCGCGTCGGCCGCGCCCTCTTCGCTCGACGCGGCACGCATGGCGGCGATGACCGCGTCGCCCACCCGACGGCGACGCAACTCCGACACCTTCGCGGGCGCGAGATCAAACTCGACCGGCGACCCCTCTATGCGCCGGATGATCGTGCCTTCAGAAAAACCGGCCTCGACGAGTTCGATGATCGAATCATTAGTCAGCGTCGGCGTGCGTTCGAGCTTGGCTTCAGCGCCGCCCGCGCCGCCCGCTTCCGCCGGCGGGCGCAGGATGCGTACGCTGGCGCTGCCGGTCGTCTGCGCCTCGCCTTCCGCCGCGCCGCCGCCGATGCGTGAGCGCGTGCGCCCGCGTGCGCCGCCCGACGAGCCGAAGATGTTGACTTCGTTCGGATCGCTCTGCCCGTTCGTACGCCCGTCCGGCGGCCTCGCCCCTTCCGGCGCGCGCGTCTGCCCGCGCGTCCCGTCGAAAAACGGATCGTCTTCAAAGGCGTCGCCCGCATCGTCGCGCGCCGAAAACATGTCGCCTTCGGCGCGCGCCAGCATTGTGAGGATGATACGCTCGCCAACCCCGTGCTTCTTCAGTTCGATGAGGCGATCCGGCGAGAGATCGAAGCGGACGGGGCGCGCGCGGATGATCGCGATGACGGTCTTCTCGCTAAACTTCGCGCGCACGAGTTTGACGATTGCGGCGTTCGTCAGTGGCGCTTCCGCATCCGTGTCGGACGCCGCGCCGCGCGACGACGACGCCCCTTGCGCGCGCGACTCGAACGCACAGCCCGCCGTCAACAACAACGCCGCTGCGGCGGCGCACATCAAGCCGAACGCGACATGCCTTGCCAGCAAACTTCTCATACGCCTCCCGACCCTCTCCGCGCCCGGCTCAATTTCCCGACGCCGCGCCGGTTGTCTTGCTGCTAACAGTTGTCCTCTCGCTCACGGCGTGCGCCGCGCGGCCGTAGCGACCGCTGATCCGCCGCACGTAATTTCGCGTCTCACGATAAGGCGGCACGCGATGGCCGTACTTGACGACAGCCCCTTCGCCCGCGTTGTAACTCGCGAGCACGAGTTCGACCCGCCCGTTGAATCTCCCCAGCAGTTGCTTGAGGAAGCGCGTGCCGCCCGCGATGTTCTGCGCCGGATCGTGTATGCGCCGGACGCCGAAGCGCGACGCCGTCGCCGGCATCAACTGCATCAGGCCGCGCGCCCCCACCGGACTCACCGCCCCCGCGTTGAAGTGCGACTCCTGCTCCATCACGCAAAAGATGAGGTACGGGTCGACGCCGTAACGCGCGCCGTTTTGCCGGATCAGCGCGTCGAGATGCGGCCTGCCCGTCGTCCAACGCCGTTCCCTTCTGACTTTCCCGGCCGCGGCGGTCGCTTCCCTCTCTTCTTTCAATTCTTCCGGCTCTCTCTCAATACGCTCAATGCGCGCGCGTTCGAGAAAGATCGAGAGATTACCGCGCTTGTACCAGACGCCTTCCGCCGACTCGTTCGCTTCGTCAACTTCAAAACGCGCGCCGCCCACGAGGTAAATCCAGAGCGGCCGTGTGACCGCAACTGCCGGCGAAGTCTTCGCCGTCTCGTCCGCCGCATCGTTCGCGCCCGACAATTTTGCGACCTGCCGACTCTTCGCGGCGTCTTTCGCGCTGCCCTGACGCTCTATCGTGCGCACGCGCGCACGCTCGACGAAATTCGTCATGCCGCCGCGCCTGTACCAGACGCCTTCCGCGTCGTCCCACGCCTCGTCAACTTCGAGTGTCGTCCCGTCAACCATAAGCAAACGGTCTGCGAAAGCGGCGGCGGGCAGACTGAGGACGAACAGAACGGTCAACACAGCGACTTTCAATTGAGGGGCATGAGACCGTGTGATGAGCACGTTCACGCAAAGACGCAAAGGCGCAAAGAAGTCGAGCGGTTGATCCGTCAAACTAGTTCCTGTTGCTCGCCTTCGAGCGATTTCTCTTTGCGCCTTTGCGTCTTTGCGTGAAAATTTCCCTGCCATCGTCTTATCCCCTCTTACGACACGTTAACCAAATCACCCACGGTGCGCCCGTCGCCCGCTCCGCGCCGCTCGGTCTCCGACGCGAACCCGTGCGACGTGCCGAAGTAGTTACGCCACGCGCTGTCTATGACCTTCGGCGTGAGTTCGATGGGCTGACCTTCGAAGAGACAGATGTCGAGCACGCGGTCGAGCAGGTCGCGCGGCTCGCAGGCTTTCATCTGGCGGTGCGAGATCATGTAATTGTTAAGGATGTAGTCGAGGCAGACTTGCTCGACGCGCATCCCGCGCGTGTGCGCGGCGCGTTTGAAAATTTCGATGTAGGCGGCGGGCGTCGGCGGCTCGACGCGCGCGCGATAGCCCATGCGCCGGAGGAACGCCTCGTCCACCAAATCTTTGTCTTCGAGGTTCGTCGCGAAGACGACTAACTGCTCGAACGGCACTTCGATCTTCTTGCCCGTGTGCAGCGTCAAATAATCCACGCGACGTTCGAGCGGCACGATCCAGCGGTTCAAGAGGTCTGCGGGCGCAACGCGCTGCCGCCCGAAGTCGTCTATGACGAGCGTGCCGCCGTTCGATTTCATCTGGAACGGCGCTTCGTAAAATCTGGCTGCCTCGCTCCAGGTCAGATCGGCGTTCTCCAAAGTCAGCTCGCCGCCGACGATGACGAGCGGGCGTTCGATGCAGACCCAGCGACGGTCGTACTCGGCGGGCACGGCCTCGCTCGCCGCCGGGCGATGGCTGTGCGCGTCGAACATGCGTATGACCTGACCGTCAATCTCGATGGCGTAGGGGATCCAGATCGCGCCGGGGAGACTGGCGTTGATGCGCTCGGCGACGGCCGTTTTGCCCGTGCCCGGAGGGCCGCTGAGGAACAGGGAACGGCGCGAGTTGACGACGCAGCCCACGGTCTGCATAAGCGAATCCGGCAGGATGAGATCGCGGAAGGCCGCGCGCACCGAGTCCATCGTCGCGTTGCGCGCGGGCACGGCTTGCAGGCGCATCATGTGCGCGTAGTCGCGCAGAGAGACGGGCGCGGGGCCGTCGTAGCCGCAGAAGGCGCGTGCGCGCGCCAGTTGTCCCCAGCCCTTGTCGAGCATTCCGTAGCGCGTCGCGCCCATCGCCGATTGCAGTTTCACCTCGATCAACTTCTCGCGGTAAAGCTGCTGCAAAATCTCCTCGGTCAACGCGCGCGGCAGGTGCAGGCGCTCGGTGACGTTGGCGGTCGTAGGTTCGGGCAGCGCGGCGACGATCTTGAGCGTGAGGTCGCACAGGAAACTCTCCGGCACGTCCGTCTCGGCCAGTTCTTCCGGCACGGGCGGCCCCATGCTCTCCACTTCCATGCGCGTGAGTATGTTGGTTTGCGTCATTGTCTCTATTCCCTGTTGGCGTTGATTATTCTTTACCGGCGACTTGCTCGTTCGCATGTCCCGCAAGTGCGCGGCGGGTTTCTTCTGCGCGCTCGGTGCGGCCGTTGCGCGCGTAGAGTTCCGAGAGGCGGCGCAGGACGAACTCCGACTGAGGCTGCACGCGGCGCGCGGCTTCGTAGTGTTCAATGGCCTCGTCTTCGCGTCCCGCGCGTTCGAGCATGGCGGCGACGTTGAGTCGTCCCTGATACTCGCCGCCGGAGCGCGCGAAGCTTCTGTAGGCGTCGTCGTACTTGCCGAGGCGACATTGCGCGAGCGCGAGGTTGTTCCAGATGCGTTCATCCGCGGGCGCGAGTTTGGCGGCGCGCTTAAGGCGCGCGACGGCCGCGCGATAGTTGCCGTTCAAGTAGAGCGAGTAGCCGAGATTGTTGAGCGCCTGTGCGTCCGGTTCGTGGTCGAGAGCGCGCTCGAAGGATTCACGCGCGCGTTCGTGCAGACCTTTGCGGTCGTAGGCGACGGCCAACAGGTTGTGCGCGTCGGAGAGGCGCGGATCGAGCGAGACGGCGCGCGACAGTTCCCTGATCGCTTCGTTCAGACGGCCTTCGTCCAACCTCACACGCCCGCGTGCGAGGTAATCTTTGGCCGTGCCGCCTTCGTCCGCGGTGTTCTCCGCGCGTGCCGTGCGGTTGTCTTCCACGCGCATCAGCGGCGCGCTCTCAAACTTCGCCACATCCTTCTCCGACATCCGACGCACTTTGTCGTCATCGTTGCCGCCGAAGAGTTTCGCCGCCGCTTTGAAAGGGGCTTTGAAGAAGCGCGCGAAGCGATTGCCCTTCTTCTTTGGCTTCTCTTCCGAGGACGCGGCCGGGTCTTCGGCCGTGCCCGTGGGCGAGCCGTCGGCGACGACGCGCGCGGCTTCGTCTCCGTCGTGCTCGGTCGTCGTGGCCGTCCAGAAGGTCGTGACGCCGATTGTCAGGGTGATAGCGATGATGAAAGCGTTGATGGTGCGATTGCGCATGATGGAAAAACTCCTTTACATCTTGGCGAACGAATCGATGAGATTGAGCGCGGCCGGGCCGAGAATGGAGATAAAGAGCGTCGGGAACAGGAAGCACGCGAGCGGGAAGAGCAGCTTGACGGCGGCCTTCTGCGCGGCCTGTTCCGCACGCTGCCTGCGCTTCGTGCGTAAAGAATCGGCATAGACGCGCACGGCGCGCGCGATTGAAGTGCCGAAGCGATCCGCCTGAATGAGCATCGCGACGAGGCTGCGCAGATCATCGACGCCCGTGCGCTCGGCCAGATTGCGCAGGGCTTCGTCGCGGTCGCGCCCGACGCGAATTTCCAGGTTGGTCAACTCGAACTCTTCGCTGATATCCGGGTGGACTTCGCGCAACTCTTCGCCGACCTTCACGATGGCCGCGTTCAAACCCAGCCCCGCCTCGATGGAGACGACGAGCAGGTCGAGCGCGTCGGCCAAGCCCCAGCGCACGCGCTGCTGGCGACCCTTCAACATCTTGCGCAGCACGTAGCGCGGCAGAAAGAAGCCCGCCACGAAGGCCATCAGAATCCACGTCACCGCACTATCGAGCGGGCGCGCTAGCACGGCGCAACCGAGCGCGACCATGCCGGGCAACGCGACGAGCGCGGAAATTTGAATGGCGCGGAAGACGATGGGCGCGTTCGGCGAACGATAACCGGCCTGCATCAACTGCTTTTGCAGCTTCTTCGCCTCGGCGGCAGAGGGCGGAGCAAGACGGTGCAAAGGCTTCGCCATGCGCTCGGCCAGCGCGGTCATGCCGTCGTCGGAGGCGGCCGACGTGCTCAAGTCCACGCCGACGCCCGCGCGGACGGCGGGTGCGCCTCCGCCCGTCTCGCCCATGCGCCGTAACCTTTCGGTCGCCGCGCTCGCCGGGCGAAACATCAGCCAGTAAATGCCCATCGCACCGAACGTGATGAACGCGAATGTCGAGAGTGTGATGATGAAGATCATAATTTTTAGTGACAGGTGACGGGTGACAGGTGACGGGACGAAGACAGGTTTTTAATCTTGTCACCTGTCACCCGTCACCTGTCACTTTCAGATTTTGATATTCAAGATTTTCCGAATCACGAGCATGCCCGTGATCTGTAAGCCGATGGCGACGGCCGCCAGTTTGTGGCCGCGCGGGTCGCTCCACATGACGCTCATGTATTCGGGGTTCATCACGGTGACGGCGAGCGCGACGAAGATCGGCAGGCCGCAGAGAATCCACGCCGACATGCGCGAACTCGTCGTGAGCGTGCGCAAATCTTCCATGATGCGGAAGCGTTCGCGGATCGTATGCGCCACTTTTTCGAGCACTTCGGCGAGGTTGCCGCCCGTCTCGCGCTGGATGAGGATGGCCGTGATGCACAGTTTCAAATCCAGCAGCGGGACGCGCGCGGCCAGATTGTCGAGCGCGAGTTTGAGCGAGAGGCCGAGGTTCTGCTCCTCGTAAGTTTTGCGAAACTCGGTGGCGATGGGGTCGGGCATCTCGGTCGCCACCATGTGCAACGCCTCTGCGAAGCCGTGGCCGGCGGACAGGCCGCGGCTCATCAGTTCGAGCGTGTCGGGCAAATCTTCGAGAAACTTGTTGAGCCGTTTGCGCCGCGCCCAGACGACGTGTATGAACGGCACGGCGGCGGCGGCGAGTCCGGCCATCACGATCAGGATGAGCGAGATCATCAACATCGAAGCGGCCAGCCCGGCCAGCATCGCCGCCATCACCGAGAACATCAGCAGGCGCGTCACGGTGATGTGCAAATCGGCCTGATCGAGCATGCGCTTGAGTTTGGTCGCCACCTGCACGCGCACGAGCAGGCGATCCAACAGCGGTATCTCGCTCATCAACTCCTGCCGCGCGAGTTGCACCTCAACGTCGTCGTCGTGCGCCGAATGCAACAGGGCTTCCGACAAACGCTGCTTCAAGCGCGCGCGCTTCTTCTCCGAGCCGCGCGTCGCGAGCAGGTAGCCCGCGAAGGTCAGGAACAAACAGAAGGCGAAGACGAGAAATGGAATCATAAGAGCACCGGAATTCAGGAGTCAGGGGTCAGAATTCAGAAAACAGAATCCAGAAAACAGAATCCAGAATGAAGGAGTCAGAATTTTCGTCTTCAACAGTCATCGGCCGACAATCGCTGCGGCTTTCTTCTGACTCCTGAATTCTGTCTTCTGACTTCTTCATTTAATTCTCTTCAAAAAACACGCGCGGCAATTGCATGCCGTAAACTTTGAGGCGTTCGGCGAAGCGCGGTCGGACGCCGGTCGGGCGGAAGCGGCCGACGACCTGACCGTCCTTGTCTATGCCCTTGCGCTCGAACATGAAAATCTCCTGCATCGTGATCGTGTCGCCTTCCATCCCTGTGATCTCGGAGATGGAGACGACGCGGCGCGTGCCGTCCGAGAGGCGCGCGGCCTGTATGACGAGGTTTAAGGCAGAGGCGATCTGCTGCCGCATGGCGCGCTCGGAGAGTTTCATGCCGGTCATCTGGATCATGGTTTCGAGTCGTGCCAGCGCGTCGCGCGGGGTGTTGGCGTGGACGGTCGTCAAGCTCCCGTCGTGGCCTGTGTTCATCGCCTGCAGCATGTCTATGGCCTCGCCGCCGCGCACCTCGCCGATGACGATGCGGTCGGGACGCATGCGCAGCGCGTTCTTGACGAGATCGCGTTGGGTGACTTCGCCGCGCCCCTCGATGTTCGGCGGGCGCGTCTCAAGGCGGACGACGTGCGGCTGCTGCAACTGCAACTCGGCCGAGTCTTCAATCGTGACGATGCGTTGCTCTTCGGGGATGTAGGCGGAGAGCGCATTGAGCAGCGTCGTCTTCCCCGCGCCCGTGCCGCCGGAAATCAAAACGTTCAGGCGCGCGCTGACGCACATCTCGAACATGTCGGCGATGTCTTTGGTGAGCGCGCCGATCTCTATGAGCTTCGACATGCGCAGGGGTTCAGCGCCGAAGCGACGAATGGAGAGCACGGGGCCATCGAGCGAGAGCGGCGGGATGATGGCGTTGACGCGCGAACCGTCGGAGAGGCGCGCATCGACCATCGGCGAGGATTCGTCAATGCGTCGGCCGACGGACGAGACGATGCGCTCGATGACGCGCATCAGGTGTTCGTCGTCTTTGAAGGTGACGCTCGTGCGTTCGAGTTTGCCGCGACGCTCGATGTAGATGTTCTGCGGCGAGTTGACGAGGATGTCGGAGATGGTCGGGTCGGCCAGAAGTGGTTCGAGCGGCCCCAGACCGAACAACTCGTGGCGCACCTCTTCGACCAGACGCTCGCGGTCGTTCGTCGAAAGCGGCATGTTCTCGACGGCGAGCAACCCTTCGGCGAGCCGCGACACTTCGGCGCGAAGCTGATCGGCATCGAGTTGGCCGAGCTTCGTCAAGTCCATGCGGTTGATGATCGCGCGGTGCAGGCGCGACTTCATCTCCTGAAAGGTGTGCGCGCCGCCGGCGGGCGTCTCGTCGCCGGCGCGCGCCGCCTGCGGCATCGCCGCCGGGTCGGTTTCCCTGATTAATCTTTCGCGTAGTGACATGATGTTGGTCGTCTCTTCGGGTCGGTTTCTCTGGTCGTTTAAGAAGAAGGTTCACGCAAAGGCGCAAAGGCGCAAAGCAGGGCGAAGAGCCGTTC
>DASVPS010000307.1:0-1558 GCA_036389555.1 Pyrinomonadaceae bacterium | reverse complement strand
TGGGGCGTGATGCTCGAAGAGGCGCGCGATCTCTCGACGCTGCAAGCCGCGCCGCACGCGCTGCTCGTCCCCGGCATCGCCATCGCGCTCTCCGTACTCGCCTTCAACTTCATCGGCGACGGCCTGCGCGAATATCTCGACCCGCGACAGCGCAGGCGTTAATCCACGCCACGAGAAATCATTACTCAACAGTGACAGCCAACAGTATTTCGATCACTTCAAGCGAGGGCGGCACGCGCGCGACTCCGGCACAGCAGCAGCAACGGCAGCGCGTCGCCATCTCAATCCGGCAACTCTCGAAAACTTATCCGGTTCCGCTCGCGCGCCTCAAGAAATTTTTCCGCCGCAAGGCGACGCATCCGGTCGAAGCGTTGCGCGATGTCAGCTTCGAGGTGAGCGAGGGCGAAATCTTCGGTCTCATCGGGCGCAACGGCGCGGGCAAGACCACGCTCACCAAGATCATCGCGACGCTCGTGCAACCCACGTCCGGCGCGGTCGTCGTGGGCGGCTTCGACAGTGTGCGCGACGAGGTGGCCGTGCGCGCCCAACTCGGTCTCGCCACCGCAGAGGAACGCAGTTTCTACTGGCGTCTGAACATCGAACAAAACCTTACCTTCTTCGCGCGCCTCTACGGCCTTGCGGACTCATCGGCGCGCTCGCGCATCTCCGAACTGCTCGCACGCCTCGAACTCGAACCGCTCGCACGCCGCCGCTTCGGCGAACTCTCGACGGGCAACAAGCAGCGCGTCGCCATCGCCCGCGCGATGCTCAGTTCGCCGCCCGTCCTCTTGCTCGACGAGCCGACGCGCTCGCTCGACCCGCTCGCCGCCGCCGGCACGCGCGCTCTTATCAATTCGCTCGCGCACGACGCGGACAAGCCCGTGACCGTGCTCCTCACCTCGCACAACCTCGCAGAGATCGAGGAACTGTGCGCGCGCGTCGCCGTCATCTCGCGCGGCCAGATACGCGCGGTTGACACGCCCGCGAGCCTGCGCGCCGTGCATAAAAACGCGGAGCGCGTGCGGCTCAGCGCGGGCGGTCTTTCGCCGGAGGGGGCGCGCGGCGCGCTCTCGCAAGCGTTGGCCGATTTTGAACTTTCGGAAGCCGCTCACGGCGTCGTCGTGCAATTCACGCGCGCCGTCGAAGACGACTCGCTCGACCGCGCCGTTCGCGCATTGCAGGCGGCGGGCGCGCGCATCCTCGCGTGCGACTCGGAGCGCGCGACCCTGCTCGACGTGTTGGAAAAGTATGAGCGCGAACCGCAGGAGGCCATAGAGATATGAAACGTGTGGGTAGATTTTTCGGGCGGATGCGTGCCTTTATCGTGCGTGATTTCCAGTTGGCCTTGAGTTACCGCATCCAGTTTCTCTTCCGCACGCTGGAGATTCTCTTCTTCGTCACGACGCTCTTTTTCGTCTCCAAAATTTTTACGGGCGGCGTGGTCACGTCCTACACGCAGTGGACGAACCCGCTTGCGGCGTGGATCACGGGGCTGGCTGTGCTCAACTACTTCATGACCGGCTTCTCCAGTTTCGCCAACGCCATCCGGCAGGAGCAG
>DASVPS010000306.1:0-8039 GCA_036389555.1 Pyrinomonadaceae bacterium | reverse complement strand
GCTTGAAACGACGATGGCCTGAATATGACGGCGCTCGCCCGCGTGCAGGATGCGCGTGCGCAACGCGCGATACTGCTCGGCGTGCGGCGAGCGCGGGTCGGTGATGGCGATGAGATGTGGTTCGACGCGCGCGTGGGAAATTTCCAGCGTGGGAAATTCCAACGCGCGCGCCGAGCCGACAGCATCCGCCGTTGCCCCAGCAACACGCGAAGCCTGCCCGCCGGGGAGTGCCAACCCGGCCGTGGCTGCAACGATGTGCTCAGCGGATGCTGAAACGTGCGCCTGACTGTCAGGCGCGTTGAAGAGTGCGGGCGTGCGTCCGAGGACGACCTCCGGCGCGGCGTGATTGCTGCCGCCGTGGTGGTGCGGGCGGTCGCCGTTGGAGTGGCCGTTGGAGTGGCCGTTCGCGGGCGGCGCTTCGGCGACGAGTGTCGCCTCTTCGTCGCGGGCGGCGCGGCGCGTGGCCGCTGTGTTGGCGTCGTCCGTGCTCTTCGTGTTCGCGTTGCCGTTCTCGGCCGCGCGCTTCAATGCTTCGTAAACTCTACCCATCACCTGTCTCCCATCACGTCCCAACGCCGAAAGGCCGCGCCGATGTCGTTGACATCGGGCGAAGGCGTCGCGGGTGTTTCTTCCAACTCCTCTTCGCGCGTGCGCGCCGAAGAATAATCCGTTGCCGACTGTCGCTCAGCGACCTCGTCAACCGCCGTTGCCTGCGCGCTGCCCGCAGACCACAACTCCGCGCGCCCCTGCGCGTTGAAGATGCGCGCGGGCGATTCCTGCTCCTCGATTGAAAGGCGACTGTTCCGCGCGTCCGGCAGCATGTCGAACGTGTCGGCCACCTCTTCGATAACGGCGCGCGAGATGGTGTGCAGCCCGGAGGCGAAGCCCGCGAGCATCGCGTTGTCGCAGAGGTTGTTGATCTGTCTTGGTATGCCTGCGGCGCAGCGAAAGATGTAATCAATCGCGCCCGGCGAAAAGATGTCCGTGCGCGCCGCGCCCGCCACCAGAAGGCGCGCTTTGACGTAACGCTCCGTCTCCTCGATGTTCGGCAGCGGCTTGATCTCGCAGCGCAGCGCGACGCGCTGTTTCAACTGCCGGAGGTCTGGGTTGTTCAACACGTCGCGCAGTTCGGGCTGGCCGGTCAAGACGATCTGCAACTGCTTGGCGGCATCGGACTCGAAATTCGAGAGCAGCCTGATCTCTTCGAGCACGGAGGTCGAAAGACCGTGCGCCTCGTCGATGATGAGCACGGTGCGCAGGCCGCGCGCGTGGCGCGCTTCGAGGGTTTTGCCGAGGGCGAAGAGAAGCTCCGACTTGTTCTCCCATTCCTGCACGTCGAAGAGGCGCGCGACGTGTTGATAGAATTCGGGGACGGTGAGACGCGGGTTGAAGATGTATCCGACGAGCACTGTGCGGTCGAGTCGCTGCATCATCCAGCGCAGGATGGTGGTCTTGCCCGTGCCCACCTCGCCCGTCACGACGATCAAGCCCTTGCCGCTCTCAATGCCGTAATGCAGGTTCGCCATCGCCTCCGTGTGCGAGGGCGTGAAGTAGATGAAGCGCGGGTCGGGCGTCAGCGCGAACGGCAACTCTTTGAGACCGTAGAACTCTTTGTACAAACTCTCAACCTCCGGCGACAGTGAAGAGTGATGAGTGATGAGTAATGAGTGATGAGTTAAAAGACAAGGCTTTGGTTTTTACTCATTACTCATCACTCATCACTCATCACTTTCAAGAGACGAACAGATCGAAGACGCGCGAGAATCTCAGGGCGAGGGCGAGCGCGGGGATGCTCACGACGGTGATGGCGAGACCGGCCAGTGCCATCGCGATTCGTCGCACGCGTGCGCGCCGCTGTTCCTTCGGCGTCAGCAGTTCGGGCACGGAGATGAGAACGGGCAGCCCCGTGTAGTGGCGCGCATCTTCGACGGTTTGAATCGTCAGCAGGCGCGGCACTTCAAAGGCGGCGGCGAACGCCAGACCGAACGCGAGGCCGAGCGCGAGGCCGAGCGCGATGAGGAGCGGGCGTTTCGGCGCGACCGGACGCACGGGCAGACTCGCCGGGTCGATCACCTGAATCGTCTCGCCCTGCGCCGAGTTGGTGGCCGCGACGTTCAGGTCGGATTTCTGTTTCTTCAACAGCAACTCGTCGTAGGCGGCCTTCTTCGTCTGGTATTCGCGATCTATGCGGCCGAGATCGATTTCGGCTCCGGGCACGCGGTTCAGTTGAGACTGCACCTGGCCGATCTGCGCGCTGGTCTGGGCGAGCAGTTTTTCCTGTCGCGCGATCTCGCCTTCAATGCCTTGCAGGTTGGCCTTGATCGTAGAGGCGCGCGGATCGACGCGGTTCGTCACGCGCTTCGTCTTATCCGCGACGCGGTTCTTAAAGTCGTCGGTCAACTCCTGCTTGCTGCGCTGGACGGCGGCGAGTTCCTGTTTCTTCGCAACCACGTCCGGGTTCTTCGGTTTCAAGACCGTCAGCATGCTCTGCAACTCGGCGTCGAGTTGCGACTCGCGCTTGGAGAGTTCAGCCCAGGCGGGGGTCGTCTTCGGGTCGGTCAGAGTTTCGACCACGTCTTCCTTGTCGGCCTGAAACTGCTTTTCGATGTCGCCGAGCTGGGTCGTGAGCATCGTCTTCTGATCGCGCAGACGCCCGATGTCGTTGATGTAAGATTTCTGTTGTTCGTAGAGGCCGCTCAGATTCGTGACGAGCGAAGTGGCCTGCGTGGGCAGGTTGTTGATGTTGGCTTGCAACGTTTGCAGGCGCTGATCCTCGACCGTTTTCAGTTCGGCCTGTGCCAGTTCGAGTTGCTCTTGCAGAAACTTCGCCGTCTCGCCCGCGCCTTGCGTCTGCTGCTTGAGTTGCGCGTTGACGTACTTGCTGGCGAGGTCGCTGGTGACCTTCTGCGTGATGAGCGGGTCAGGCCCTTTGAAAGTCAGGATGAAGCCGTTGGTGATGTCGTTGCGGCTCTTGTTGACTTCGATCTGCGTGTCCTTCTTCGCCATCCGCTCGACGAGCATCTCCATCGGCTCGCCGCGCAAACGCTCGACGGCGTAGAGGTTGTAAGTCTTGATGAGCGGTTCGAGCGACGAACGACTGAAGACCTCTTGGCCGATGGCGTTGATGCGGATGGTGAGATCGTCGTCGGACAGTTGCGGGACGATGCCCTGCATGATGTTCGAGGGGCGCACCGTCAACAGCGTGTTCGACTGGTAGACGTTCGGCAGACGCCACACGACGATGGCGACCGCCGCCGAGACGACGATGGCCGGCAGGATGATGAGCCACTTGCGCTTCCACAGGATGGATGCGTACTCGCCCGGTTTCCGCTGACGAAATTCGACACTCATAGTTCAACCCTTCTTTCGCGTCACGCGAGTCTTACCTGTCACAGAGAGGCCAGCGCACGGCGCGCTTCCTGCTCGTTCTCCGCCGAGAGCTTGCTGCCTTTGGTCATGTTCAAGGCCTGTTGCAATTGCTGGCGCGCTTCGGGCTTGCGTCCCAGAGCGGCGAGCGCGAGGCCGAGGTGATAGCGGTAGGTCGCGCTGTCGGTGCGGCGCGCCACGGTCTGCCGTACGGCCTTTTGCAGTTGCTCGACAGCGGCGGCGTGCAGACCCTTTTTGTAATAGACCCAGCCGAGCGTGTCGGCATAGCCCGGCTCGTCCGGAAACTTCTGCACGACGCCCTGCGCGAGCCGGACGGCTTCGTCCAAGTTGCCCTTGCCGTATTCGGCGTAGTTCCAGGCGAGGTTGTTGGCGGCGAAGGCGTTTTCGGCGTTGATGGTCAAGGCGTGCTTGTAGGCTTCGGTCGAGGCGTCGTAATTCCTGCGCCCGTCTTCGACCATGCCGATGAGCATGTAGGGCGTCGCATCGTCGGGGCGCTTCTCGCTCATGCGACGAAACTCTGCGATGGCCTCGTCGGGGCGGTTCGTGTTGACGTAGAGCGAGCCGAGGGCGTTCAGGGCGGGGACGAAATTGGGGTCGAGTTCGAGCGTGCGCCTGAGTGCGGCCTCGGCCTGTCCCGCGTCCTGCTGCTTGCCGTAGATGACCGACTTGAGAAAGTAGAGGCTGGCCGTGTTGGGGCGCGCGGCGATGGCTTGATCCACGCGCGCGTGCGCCTGATCGAAACGACCCTGCGACGCATAGAGGTTGATGAAACCGTTGAGCGCATCGAAGCTCGCCGCATCGAGCGAGAGCGCGCGCTCGTAATGCTCGGCGGCTTCGTCCGTCTTGCGCTCGGCGAGCGCGACGGCGGCGAGGTTAACGTGCGAAGAGGGCGCGTTCGGCATGAGGTCGCGCGCCTGCGCGAAGTCTGCGCGGGCGGCCGCAGTGTTCTGCGGCTGCGTCTGCAAGTGGGTGGTGGCGCGCGCGGTCAGAGTTTTGGCGCGCAGTTCGTTCAGGAGTTGCGGCGAGTTGCGCCCGTCGGGCGCGGTCTTATCGAGGCGCGCGAGCAGGTCACTGGCTAATCGTTGTGCGCTCTGCGCGTCGCCGGCGGCGAGATTGATCTGCACCTGCATCAACTTGCCGGGCAGATAGTCCGGGTAGAACTTTTCGAGGTCGCCCGCGTAGATGCGCGCCTGCTCCATCTGCCCGGCGCGGAAGGTGGCCTCGGCCATGAAGTAGAGTCCGGCCTGATCGCGCGGCTCGTTCTTCAAGACCTGTTTGAGGTCTTCGATGGCCGCCTTCGGCTCGTCGCGATTGAGGTGGAGACGGGCGCTCAGGATGAGCGCCTCGCGGTCGCCGGCGTTCTTCTTCAGAGACTCTTTGATCTGCGCCTCAGCGCCCGCCTGATCGCCGCGCTGCAACATCAACTCGGCGAGACGATGGCGGCCGCGCGCATAGTCGGGCGAGGCGGAGATGATCTGCTGGTAGAGGTTGGAGGCTTCGTCGTAGCGACCGACGGAGGCGTAGAAATCGGCGAGCACGGCGCGGCCTTCGGGGCTGTCGCGGTCGAGTTCGGCGAGGGCTTTGAAGGACTCTTCGGCGCGGTCGAGTTGTTTGTTGACGAGGTAGAAGCTGGCGAGCGTGCGGCGCGCGTCGCGGTTCTGCGGTTCAACTTCGACGGCGCGGCGAAACTCTGCCTCGGCCACGTCGAGCCGGTTCTGCGAGACGAAGAACTTGGCGTATTCGAGGTGCGCGAGCGCGGAGCGGTCGTTGATGGAGAGGGCGCGTTTGTAAACTTCTTCGGCCTTCGACGGCTCACCCACCTGTCGGTGAAAGAGCGCGAGGCTCATCATCGATTCGATGCGCTGCGGGTTGAGTTCGACGGCGCGCGTGAGGGCGGCCAAAGCCTCTTCGCGTTTGCCGGAAACGTAGAGCACCGTCCCCTTGAGGATGTGGCCTTCGATGTGGTTGGGGTCTTTCTGCAAGACTTCTTCGAAGAGGCGCTGCGCCTCGGCGCGGAGTTTTTCGTCTTTGGATTGCTGGTAGCCCAGCACGTAGTAGTTGCCGAGGCGCACGCGCGCGTCCAGATTGTTCGCGTCGAGTTCGACGGCGCGGCGCATCTCCTCGAAGGCTTGCGAGAACTGCTCCATGCCTTCGTAGGCGCGCGCCAAGCCCCAGTGCGCCTGCGCCAGTTTGTCATCGATCTGGACGGCGTTGCGGAATTCGAGCGACGCTTCCTGAAACTTCTTCTCGGTCAGGTAGGCTTCGCCGCGCTGGACGTGTTCGGCTTTGGCTTTTTCGGGATTGGAGCAGGCGACGGCCGCAAACGCACAGGCGGCGACGACGAAGGCGAGCAAAACAGACGACAAACTCCGGCCACTGCCGGAGCGCGGGCACTCTTTGTGATTCATCTCGGTCTTTCGGACTCCTTCGCGGCTCTCTCGCCCTGACCGGGGCAACGGTCTTTGAGCGGCAGCCGCGTCTGTTTAGTTAAGCCGACGGGACATCTCTCGTCTAGGCCGCTTGCGGGTGAGGCACACCCCGAACGGCGTTAAACTTCAAGATCATAAAACTGGCAATTAAGTTTCTCTTCCTGAAACGGCGGCCTCAATTTCCCCAAGAGCCGCCACGCATTCATGTTACCACTTCCGTCCCGCTTCGCGTCCAACTTTCACACGCTCAGTTCGGGACGAAACTCGGGAGCGCGGGCGCGGCCTGCGCCGCCAACTCGGAGGCGAGCGCCAGCGCGTCCGCTTCCGACTTCTGAATCGGCACGATCACGCGCACCATCGCGCCGTCCGAGCGCCTGCGCTTAACGCTGTCAATGACCGTGTAAATCTTCCCCCAGTATTCGCTCGCCACGGCGCGCCCGCGTCCCTGATACCAGTAGATGAGCAACTGGCGCGCTTCGCCGTTCTGGATGATGTAGCGGTTGGCCTCAAAGGGCGCGCCGCCGTCTGCGGGCGCGATCTGTATGGTGGCCGGTTCGTTCAGAGTCCAGCCCGCGCCGGGCAGACAGTTGAGCGGGCTGTGATAGGTCGCGCCGTTGCGCTGCGTGGCGTAATAGCCGACGTAGAAGTTGCCCGAGCGTCCGTCGGGCAGCACGTAATCGCGCGCGAGGTAATCGTCTGCGCGCAGGACGCTCTCCGTCTGCGCGTCGAAGCGTGTGTCCGAGCCGCGCTGCCGCCAACGGCCGAACTCCGTCGGGAACTCTTTCAACTCGCGCCTGACGACGCTCGCCTCGCCGACGTGCTCCCACAAATTAACCACCGACCCGCCCAAAAGCAGGAACACCAGCAACGCCCAGAAATGCCACTTCTTCGATTTCATAGATTGATTAGCTATCAACCGTCAGCCGTTAACTTTCAGCCAGCAGTGCCTGCATGAGCAGACCGCCGTGGGCTGAGGGCTTTCTCAAGACCCGCCCGCGCCGCCCTCGCGCAGAGACATCGTTGCCGCCGGAGTCGCCGCCGTCGCGCCGACGAGCGGTGCTTCGCCCGGCTCATCCGCCGTGCGCGCCGTATCAGTCGCCGTCGTCGCCTGTGAGGTTTGACGCGGCGGCTGCGGCGGCTTCCCACGCTTGCCGAACTTGTCGAGCACCCAGCCGAGTGCAAAGAGGAGCAGGAACGCGGCGATGTAGACGACCCAGCCGGAGAATTCGTGGAAGAAGCCGTCGGCCACTTCCGTGCCGTAGTAGCGCGCCAGAATCCCCGTGCCGCTCACGCGCCCTGCGTTCGTGATGATCGCGATGGGCACGGCCGAAAGCACGAGGATGGCCGAACGCCACGTGCCGTAACGCTTCAACCTCGCAGAGAGTCCGCCGCCCTGCTGCCCACGGCCGCGCGGGTGCGTGAAGTAAGCGAAGACGACCGCGAGCGTCAACAACGTCATCAACGAACGGATGCCGCTACAGGCTTCGACCACTTCGAGTTTCTTCGTCACGGTCGAGTTCAGAGGCATCAACTCGATGATGTTCCCCTGCCTGAGCACCGGGATGTCGAAGGCGCGCATCGCCCACACGGCGCAACGCGACGCGAACAACTGCAACGGAAACGCGATCTGGTTGAAGATGATCGCCGGGATGGGAATCGCCAGCGCGAGCAGCAGGAGCGGGACGAGCGCGAGGCGCAGTATGTGCCAGCCCCAGAAATAGATCGTGATCCCGGCCAGCATCACGACGAGCGAGGTGCGCTGCATGAACAGTTCCGCGCCCGCCGTGCCCGCCCACAGCATCAGGAGCGCGCCGCAGACGAGCGCGCCGCCCCACACGAGCGACGGCCGCTTCGACGCGCCTTCCAGACGCTCGCGCTCGCTCCACAGGATGTAGCCGATGATGAACGGAATCAACAGCCCGTGCGAGTAGTTTTCGTCCGTCCACCACTGCCCGCCGAGTTTCACCAGCACCGTGGCATAGACGAACAGTACGGCGGCGGCGACGGCCACCGGCTTCCAGAGTTGGGGGACTGTTAAGGCTGTCATCGGTTATTGAATATCAGGAAAACTTTTGCGCGTGCGCAGGCAGGCCGGCTCACGAGAACGGGAACAAACACTCGCGCCGTTTATGAGAGTAACAAAAGGGTGGCGGCAGGAGCAACAGGAAAAGGGAAAGAGTGAAAGGGCTGGAGACAGGGAAAGGGGGAAAGGGTAAAGGAAAA
>DASVPS010000305.1:0-1718 GCA_036389555.1 Pyrinomonadaceae bacterium | reverse complement strand
TTCTGGAAACGCTTCACGACCATGTTGCGCTTGAGCGGCGTGAGACGGTTGATGAAGAGGAGGCCGTCGCAGTGGTCGGTCTCGTGTTGGAAGCAGCGCGCGGCGAGTCCTTCGGCTTCGCGTTCGTACCACTCGCCGCGCACGTCCTGCGCGCGGAGCGTCGCGCGTTCGGCGCGCTTCAGGGGTGAGTGAATTTTCCCGACCGAGAGACAGCCCTCTTCCCCCGCCTGCTCGCCCTCCGCGGCGACGATTTCCGGGTTGGCCGCCACGAGTTTGATCCCCGCGCAATCCATCACGAAGAGACGCAGGGAGAGGCTGACTTGCGGCGCGGCCAAGCCTACCCCTTCCTCCGCATACATCGTCTCGAACATGTTCTCGCACAGCCGCGCCAACTCTTCGTCGAAAACTTCCACGGGGTCGCCCGCCTCACTCAGCACCTTCGCCGGGTACTCGGTTAGCTTCATCAACGCCATCTGTTTTGTTTCGTCCCGCCCGCTCTATGATATGCTTCGCCGACGCGCGAAGTTTACCCGATATGAAACAATATCACGACCTGCTCAAATCCATTCTCGCACATGGAACCGAACACCGGGATCGCACCGGCGTCGGCACGCTCTCGCACTTCGGCTATCAGACACGCTTCGACCTGCGCGAAGGCTTCCCCATCGTCACGACCAAGAAAATTCCCTTCCGCTGGGTCGCCGAAGAACTCTTCTGGTTCCTCTCCGGCGACACCGACGAACGGAACTTACGCGCGCGCGGCGTGGACATCTGGGCTGAATGGGCGGACGCGGAACACACGAGCCGTTTCGGCCGCGAGACGGGCGACCTCGGCCCCGTCTATGGTTATCTCTGGCGTTCCTTCGGCGGACATTACCCTGCGCGCGACGGCGTGGATCAGATCGCGCGCCTCGTCGAAGGCATCCGCGAGAATCCGAACTCGCGCCGGCTCATCGTCACCGGATGGGACCCGCGCGTCTGCGAAGAAGTCGATCTGCCGCCGTGTCACACGCTCTTTCAGTTCAAGGTCGAGGCGGGGAAAGTTTTGCACTGCCAGTTGTACCAGCGTTCGGCGGATGCCTTTCTCGGCGTGCCCTTCAACATCAGTTCCTACGCGCTGCTGACGCACATGATCGCCCACGCCTGCGAACTCGAACCGGGCGAGTTCATCTACACGCTCGGCGATTACCACATCTACCGGAACCATCTCGAACAGGTACACGAACTGCTCGCGCGCACGCCGCTGCCGCTGCCACGACTTGAGATCGAAGACGACGCGGGACGTTTGCGCGGGCTGGCGGGCTTGCTCGACATACGCTACGAGAACTTGAAACTCGTCGGCTACGAATCGCACGGCAAGATCGCCGCGCCCGTGGCGGTGTGAAGTCGGTAGATTTTCGCAGGCAGTTCACATTTCAGCGCGGGCGGTTCATATTTGAGAGGCGATACTTTCATGTCCATCATCGGCATCGTGGCGGTTGACCGGAACGGAGCCATCGGCAAGGGCGGCTCGATCCCCTGGCACTATTCCGCCGACATGAAATTCTTCCGGGAGCAGACCACAGGGCACGCCTGCGTGATGGGTCGGCGCACCTGGGCTTCGCTGAACCGACCGCTAAAGGGACGGTTGAATGTCGTGTTGAGCAGATCGGGGGGAGTGTCGGAGGCGCAGGAGCAAGCGGAGAACTTGGAGGGGCAGTCGCAACGCGATGTTATCG
>DASVPS010000304.1:0-15409 GCA_036389555.1 Pyrinomonadaceae bacterium | reverse complement strand
ACGATAGCGCACATCTGGCCTTGACCGGCAGATGTCAGAAAGCGGTTAAGGTCACGCATTCGTGTATGAAATGATTCTCGCCCCGGTGGTGCGCTCATCCCCGGGGCGAGAATCTCGAAAGTACCAGCCAAGAGCGCAAGGTAGCTGAGAGGGGCTGGTTGCCTTTGTCCCATTTCACCTACCGTTCTGGACTCCTTCGCACGTCATTAGGCATTCACCTGTCTTAACTGAATCGACGAGCGCATCCAATGAACTTTGGCATGCGTTCGGATGCGGCGGACAGCCCGGAGGTGCTCTCAAGCACGCGGCCAGACTGACATGCAATCCCAGAGAAGAAGATCAATGCTCAACCTATCTACCAAAAGATTCAAAACAGCGATGATGTGCATTCTGGCGTTGACGTTTATGACGGCCGGTTTGTTCCTGTACAAGGCTTTAAACGCAACGCCTAAATGTGATTGCAAGTTTCCTAACAGCAAGCGATATGGCGTGATCGGTGCGGGGGGCACGTGTCGAATGGTTCCCTGCGAAGTCCCAAGCAAGTAATTTGTCGTGCCGCCTGTGATGCTGGCTGTTCTGCATTTTCAGAAGTTTCACCCTACACATAGAACCGGAATAAGCCTTCACGATTGCTTTGCTCGGATAGCTGCGAGGGTGGCGTGAAGTTGCTCTGTCGAGAGCGTATAGTCAGTGGGCGGCCGTCGCTTGACTCATCGTTGGGGGATTGTGATGCAACCAAGAAGCATGTCGAACTCTGTGATGCTGATTGCCCTGTCTCTCTTGTGCGCGGCGCTCGCGACACAGGGTTACGCGCAAAAGGTTTCAGCCAAGCGTGCGGCCGAGACCTCGCTTGAACAGACGGCGGTTGGCTATCTCGACTCTGCCATCGACGAGTTGCGAGAGGTGGAAGACTTACCGACTCGAATTGCGCTCTCCGAAGAGATCGTCAGGCTGCTCGCTAAAAGAAATTCGGGGCGATGCCGGCAACTGCTGGACGCCCTCTTCGAGACTGCGTTGCAAACAGCGCAGGCAGACGGGAAGAGCGCGGGGACGGGAAAGTCGCCCGGCCGCGATGCGATAGTTAAAATCGTCAAGATCGCCGCCGCCTTCGACAAAAAGCTCGCAAGCTCATACGCGGAAAGGTACGCGCGTCTGGGAGAAGACAAGAGCAGCGGCGACGTGAACGCTGCGCCCTCGCCCGCTGCAACGGGTCTCTATCTGCAACTCGCCACCGAACTGGTTGAGAGAGACCCAACCCTCGCCATGGCAATCGCGGAAAGGTCGCTTGGCGGCGGAGTGCTGCCTGCGACCCTTGTCTTTATAGAGACCTTGCGGGGAAAGGACGTGCAACTGGCCGACCGTTTCAGTCTATCTGCGCTGCAGAGCATTCAAACACGGCATGGCACCGACATTAACGAACTGTTTCTTCTCTACTCTTACGTTTTCTCACCGCGGCGCGTGCCGTTGATAGTGCCGGAAGTAGGGATCGCCCTGCAACAGATTCCCGCGCTCCTCAAAGTAGCTCACGAGCGGCAGGTCGATCCGGCTTTAGCCAGGGAGTACTTACGGCTCGCCTCTCAAACCATGTTGGACACTGAACGTCACACGGTTCATCGCCAGCGACTCGTCACCGGCACGCTGGGCGATCTCTATTTCCTTAATCTCATAGAGCCGCAGGTCGTGCGCTACCAACCGGCGCTCGGCGCTGCTCTGGCGAAACAGCAGACCTTTCTGCTTCACGGCTTAGAGCCTGAACAGCGGCAGGCGGCGCAGACGGGCGCGGAAAAGTGGAACTCTTCGGGGCAAGAGTCGCAGCCTAAGAGCGGCGGCGACACAGCTTCCGTGGATTCCATGTTGCGCCGCGCCGACGCTCATTCCAACCCGGCGCAGAAAGATCAACTCTATTACATGGCGGCCAACCTCGCCGTGCAAGCGAAGAACTACGACCTCGCCTCGCAGATCGCCGAGAAACTCTCAGACAAATCACGTGAAGCCGCACAGCACTTGATTGCTTTCTACATCGCACAGGCGGAGATTAAAGACGGCCAACTGGAGCGTGCCGAACAGCGTGTGCGTCGCGACACGGATTTGGTCAGGCGCGCTTACATGTTCACTCTCATCGCCGACACGCTGCTCTCTGGTCAGAGCAAAGACACTGCGCGCGCGACAGAGTTACTTCAAGAGGTCGAACAGCTCGCCGCGAAGCTCGAATCGAATCAGGAGAAATTCTCTGCGCTCACGGGTGCCGCCGCCGCATACTCGCGTTTTGACGATCAACGCGCCGCCGAACTGTTGCGGGAGGCTATTCAGGTCGCCAACAAAGGCGAGGGATTTACCGGCGAGACGGTCATCACACGCAGTCTCATGGTGGGCAACTTCGGCTTCTTCTATCGAATGTACGACACCTCTCTAACCTTCACGCACATTCTCAAGCAGCAGGGAAGGAAGAACTTCAACCCGACGCTGGCCGATGTGTTGAGTGTGAAATCTCGCGTCGCGCGGCTCAAGGCACTGATCGCCCTCTGCGGCGGCGTCCTCTCTCAGGAAGCGGTGTAGGCAGAGATCATATTCAACAGTCTATGTTGGCAACCCAGCCGAAACGTCCGGCCTCGTGGTTTTGTGGTGTCCAAACGCGGACGCCACTGCACTTGGCAACATAACAACGCACCCAACACATCCGCTTTCCACTTCACACTTCGATCCAACTTTCGTGCCCGGATAGCAAAGGGGGCGACGCTTTCCGGCCTCGCTTCTATTCATTCTCTGTTATCTCCACTCGGACACCCTTTGCGCATACTCGCCGCCTCAACTTGAAAAAATCCTGATCAATCAAGTTTCGCCCCGACATGTTCTCGCCGCGCATAGGGAAGTAGCGCCGCGAGCTGCAACTCGTCATAGACCGCAACGGCGATTCACTTTACCTGCAACGCGAATTATGGTCGAATGCGCCGGGAACGCTTGGACGGAGACGCTTTCGGAGTGGGGCGCTCGCGCGCGCTATGAAATCTACCGGCAGGCGCAAATCCTCTTGCGCGGTTGTGCGCGTGATGCGCGAACGGGGCGGGAGAGGAGCGTCAGGCGATGCCCATTTGATTAACACTAAACGGAGGAACTCATGGTTGAGATCGAAGAGATGACTTCGCACGAATCGCACGAGTTGTTGCGGCAAGTCAATTACGGACACCTCGGCTGCGCGCGCGATAACCGCCCGTATGTCGTGCCGATTCACTATGCATACGACGGCACAAATTTCTATATCTTCACGACCGAAGGCTTGAAGACCGAATGCATCTCGGTTAACCCGGAAGTGTGCTTGCAGGTCGAAGAGGTACATGATCCGACGAACTGGCGCAGCGTCGTCGTCACCGGCAAAGCCGAACTGCTCACCCAAAAGGAAGACACGGAGCAGGCGATGCAGTACATCACTGAGTCTAACCCGAAGCTCACGCCCGCGATCAACAAGATGTGGATCGACCCCTGGGGGCGCGCGAGCAAAGTGGCGATCTACCGCATTCACCCGGACATCATCAGCGGGCGCAAGACGTTGCCCGTCGGAGATACGCGCGGCCCCGAAGCCTGAGCCGGCAACAGTCGAAGCGAGAGGAAGTGTCGGCGACGAATAAAGCTGCGAAAAGTTACCCATTCCTTTGGGTGAAAGCACTCAAGGCGGCGGCCGCGCTCCGCGCAGGGGCGGCTCAAGTCAATTCACTGCAAATCGAGCGTATTCCTTCGATTGACTGCTAAACACTCGTGCCGTTCGCGCACGGGGCGGGGCGGGCACGGGTATTGCTGAAAGTAGTGTGATGAGACATGAGCAGACGACACAAGGCGTTCACGAAATGGTCACCCTGCAACGACCGGCCGTCCTATGTTTAGCAGCGCGCCGCGTGCGACTTCCGGTGCGTTGGATGATCGTCGCCGGTGTGATCGCCTGCGTCGTCCTGCTCGCGTCGAATTTCATCGCAGACCCCGTGCTGGCGCGCGCGGCAGTCATCGCGGGAGTATGTCTGACCTTGTGGCTCGGCGAAGCGGTTCCGACCTTTGTGCCGACGCTCGTGCTCTGGGCGCTGACGCCGCTTCTACTGGGAAGCTTCGGAACGCAATACCGCCTCGCGTCGGTGCTCGGCTGGTCGGCCGACCCGGTGCTTGCGCTCTTTCTCGGCGGCTTCACTTTGAGCGTGGCCGCGAACCGCTATGGTCTCGACGAACAACTGGCGCGCATGGCGGTGCGGCTCGCGCGCGGCAACCGTGCGAGCCTGTTGATATTGACGGCGACGGCGACCGCCGTGCTCTCGATGTGGATATCGAACATCGCTGCGGCGGCGATGATGATCGCGGCGATGCATCCGCTGCTGGCGGGCGCGCCGCGAGATGATTCGTTCCGGCGCGCGCTGCTCGTCGGCATCGCCCTCGGCGCGAACTTCGGCGGCATCGCAACGCCCATCGGGACAGGCCCGAACGCCATCGCCATCGCCGCCGTCTCGCGCACACACACCGTCACTTTTCTCGATTGGATGGTCTTCGCTTTCCCGCTCGCTTTCGCGCTGCTCGCCGCCGGAGTTCTATTTTTAATCTTTCGCTTTCGCGTGCGGGGCGGGACAGAAGCCCTACAACTGCCGGAGGGCGCGCGGCGGCCGGGCGCGCGCGGCGTCCTTCTGGTCTTTCTCTTGACCGTCGTTGCGTGGTTGACCGAACCGCTGCACGGCGCGCCCGCCAGCATCGTCGCGCTGCTTGCCACCATCGCGCTGTTCGCTTCCGGCCTGTTGGAGAAGCACGACCTCGCACGCATTGACTGGGCGACGCTGGTCTTGATCGCGGGCGGCATCGGTTTGGGAAATTTGCTGGAACAAACGGGAGCGGTGAGCGCCGCCGCATCGGTCGTGCCGTGGGAGCACACGCCGTCCGCCGCGGGCGTATTCCTGCTCTGCTTCGCCTCGGCACTGCTCTCCGCGCTGATGAGCAACACGGCGGCCGCCACCATGCTCATCCCGCTCGCCGCGAGCCTCGACCCGTCGCCCTCTACAGCAATCCTGATCGCCGTTGCCGCATCGCTCGGCATCCCGTTCGTCATCAGCACGCCGCCGAACGCGATGGTCTTCGGCGAAGGCGGCGTCAGGATGAGCGATCTGCTCGTGCCCGGTTTGCTGTTGATGCTCGGCGGCTGTCTCGTCGTCAGTCTCACCGGGCGCTTCGTGCTGAACCTTCTGGGCATTCCCTGAAGTTTTCCCACAGCGCCGCCGAAGCCTGACACGTGTGCGAGGGAAGCGGCTTCCGTCGCCCGACGCTGCGCAATAGTCCCCACCCTGCGAGAAATTACACAACGCGCGGCGGTTCAAACTACCCGTCGAGCGAGAAAAACCTGCGTGCCTGTGTGTGGCACAACTCATGCTCTTAATATCTCGCCGACTTCGGCACAAGGTGGCAAGTTAACAACGATCAGGACGAACATCAGTGAAGATGAACATGCATTCGACAAACGACTCGCACATCGCCCCGGTCAACCGCATCGCCGTCATCGGCTGCGGCCATGTCGGGGCGACGAGCGCCTATGCTCTGTTGATGAGCGGCGTCGCGCGGGAAATCGTACTGGTTGACGCGAACCCGGAGCGCGCCGCAGGCGAGGCGATGGACTTGCAGCAGGCCGTGCCGCTCGCGCGCCCCGTGCGGCTGTGGGCGGGCGATTATCGCGAGGCGGCGCAAAGCGCAATCGCCGTCATCGCCGCAGGGGTCGGGAGTCGTCCCGGCGAGACGCGGCTCGACCTCCTGGGGCGCAACGTCGTCGTGGTGCGCGAATGCATGAAGCGACTGTTGGCCGAGGGCTTCGACGGCATCGTGTTGATGACGACGAACCCTGTGGACGTGCTGGCGCAAGTCGCGCAGGCCGAATCGGGATTGCCGTTGAATCGTGTCATCGGTTCGGGGACGGTGCTCGACTCGGCGCGGCTGCGCTCGATGCTCGGCGCGGAACTCGGAGTTGAAGCGCGCTCAGTTCACGCCTACGTGATCGGCGAACACGGCGACTCGGAGATCGCCGCATGGAGTTCGGCGCACATCGCCGGGGCGCACCTGCGCGAATACTGCGAAGGCGGCGGTCTACAATGCCCGGACTTCGCCGCGCTGCTGGAGCGCGTGCGCCACGCGGCTCCCGACATCATCAGGCATAAGGGCTACACGTCGTTCGCCATCGCGTCGTGCGTGGCGCGCATCTGCGAGAGCATCATGCGCGATGAGCGGAGCGTCTTGCCGGTTTCGACCATGATGCGCGGGCAGTATGGAATAGACGACGTGTACCTGAGTTTGCCCTGCGTCGTCGGGCGCGGCGGAGTCGAGCGCGTCATCGAACTGTCTTTGGATGAAGGCGAGCGAGCGGGGCTTTTGCGTTCGGCCGAAGTGCTGCGGCGGACATTGGAGAGTTTACGGCGCACGAGCGGCGCGGCTGCATAAACGAGCGGGACAAACGGCCGAGTGTTCGACGCTCTCAGCGCTCCGGAAGAAAGAATGAGGTTGACACCATGAACGCACGAATGAAAATTTTGATCGGATACGACGGCTCCGGCTGCGCCGACGCGGCAATTGATGAACTGCGCCGCGCCGGTTTGCCCGAAGCGGCCGAAGCGTTGATCGTCTCGGTCGCGGAGGTGTGGCTGCCGCCTCCGGCGGATGAAAACGGGGCTGAAAATCCAGAAGTCGCCGGAGCGTCATCCGCGCCCGCCGCCGTGCAGCAGATGTGGGCGCGGCGGGAGCAGATCGTCGAACAGGCGAGAGACCTGGCGGGGCGCGCAGCGCATCGCGTCAGCCACAACTTCCCGCATTGGACGGTGCGCCACGAAGCCCTGAGCGGCTCGCCCTCCTGGGAACTGCTGAGACTGGCGGGCGACTGGCAGCCCGACCTCGTGATCGTCGGCTCGCACGGGCGCACGGCGCTGGGGCGGTTCGTGCTCGGCAGCGTCTCGCAGCGGGTGTTGACCGAATCGCGTTGTTCCGTGCGCATCGCGCGCGGCGAGACGCCGGTCGGCGAATTGCCCCAACGCATCGTCATCGGCGTTGACGGCTCTGCGAGTTCGTTCGCGGCGGTGCGGGCGGTGGCGGCGCGCCGTTGGATGGCAGGCAGCGAGGCACACGTGGTCGTCGTCTATGATGCGTTGATGCCGTCGGCGTTAGGAAGCATCGGCGCCCCGTCACTTGAGGCGGTCTATCTCGTGAATGATGAGGAACAGGGGCGGGCGGGACAGATTGCCGCGCAGGCCGCGGCGCAACTGCGCGACGCTAACCTGACGGTCTCGACCTTCGTCGCGGAGGGAAACCCCAAGCAGCTTCTCCTGGAGCACGCGGAAAAACGGGGCGCGGATTCCATCTTCGTCGGCTCGACCGGCTTCAGCAGCCGCATAGACAGGTTCCTGCTCGGCAGCGTCTCGGCGGCGGTCGCGGCGCGCGCGCATTGTTCGGTGGAAGTGGTGCGCGGCGAATAAGTGGTGAAGTCAAAACGAGGTGATGGGGACGCCGGGACTCGGCTCCGGCCGAGTGTCTCTGTGTCTCTCGCATGATCGAGCGTGCGGAAGGGCGGGCGAAAGTCCGCCTTTTCGCTGTCGATGAGCGGTTGCCGGAAGAGGTGAATTGACAGCCCGGCGAAGATAGCCTAAAACTTCACCGGCCTCTCCAGTCCGCGCCTTCGGTCGCGCCGGGGGCGTTAGCGCCGACTAGACTGTTTGTCAATTATGTCGAACCACGATTTCGCACACCTCCATCTACACACCGACTATTCACTGCTCGACGGCGCGATCCAGATCAAGCCGCTCGCCGAGCGCGTCCGCGAACTCGGCATGACGGCCTGCGCCATGACCGACCACGGCAACATGTACGGCGCGGTCTCCTTCTACAAGGAGATGAAGGCGCACGACGTGAAGCCGCTCATCGGCTGCGAAATTTACATGGCTCCCGGCAGCCGCTTCGACAAACCGGAGACCAAGCGCGGCGAGAAGCCTTACAACCACATGATCCTCCTCGCGAAAGACCGCGAGGGCTACCATAACCTCGTCCGCCTGACCTCGAAGGCGTTCAAGGAGGGTTTCTATCGCAAGCCGAGAATTGATCGCGAACTGCTCGCCAAATTCAGCGGCGGCCTCATCGGCCTGTCCGCGTGTTTGTCGGGCGTGCCGCAGGCGCACCTGAAGAACGGCAAGCTCGACGAAGCGGCGCGCTCGGCCATCGAGTTCGAGGACATACTGGGGAAGGGCAACTACTTCCTCGAAATTCAGGATCACCAACTCGAAGACCAGATCAAGATCAACAAAGACCTGATCGAACTCTCGAAGCGCACCGCCATCCCGCTCGTCGCCACCAACGACGCGCACTATCTTTTCCGCGACGACTACGAGGCGCACGACGTGATGCTCTGCATCGGCACGGGCAAGACCGTCAACGACGAGAACCGTATGCGCTTCGGCGGGCCGCAGTGGTACGTGCGTTCGCCCGAAGAGATGGCGCAGATTTTCGGGCACATCCCCGACGCCGTTTCGCGCACGATGGAAGTCGCAGAGATGTGCGACCTCAAACTTCCGCTCGGCGAAAACCAGCTTCCCATCTTCCCCATCCCCGCCGCCGAAGGCGACATCACGATTGACGAATACTTCGAGAAGGTCGTCCGCGAGGGCTATGAAAAGCGGCGCGAGACGGTCTGGGAGCCGATGCGCTCGAAGCGTTGTCTGAAGCACGACCTACACGTCTATCAGGAGCGCGTCTCGCGCGAGATCGCGATGATCAAGCAGATGGGCTTTCCCAGCTACTTCCTCATCGTGTGGGACTTCATCAAATTCGCGAAGGACAAAAAAATACCCGTCGGCCCGGGGCGCGGCTCGGCGGCCGGGTCGCTCATCGCCTACTGCTTGGAGATCACGGACGTTGATCCGATCCAGTACGACCTGCTCTTCGAGCGTTTCCTCAACCCGGAGCGTGTCTCGATGCCCGACATCGACATAGACTTCTGCGTCCACGGCCGCGGCGAAGTCATCAACCACGTGACGCAACTCTACGGGCGCGAGTCGGTCTGCCAGATCATCACCTTCGGGACGATGGCCTCGAAGGCCGCGATCAAAGACGTGGGGCGCGCGCTCGACATGCCTTACGGCGAGGTGGAGAAGATCGCGAAGCTCATTCCGCCGCCCGTGCGCGGGCGCAATGTCTCCATCACGCAGGCTCTGGAGATGGTTCCCGAACTCAAGCAGGCCGTGGAGCGCGACGCGCAGACGCGCAAGGTCATCGAGATCGCGCGGCGGCTCGAAGGCTGCGCGCGCCACTCGTCGGTACATGCGGCGGGCGTCGTCATCTCGCCGCAGCCGCTCGAAGAGTTGATCCCCGTCGCCGTCAACAACAAGCACGAATTCACCACCCAGTTTGAAATGTCCGATCTGGAAAAGACGGGCATGCTCAAGATGGACTTCCTCGGCCTGACCACGCTCTCGATCATCAACCAGTGCTGCAAGACGATTCTGGAAATGCACGGCCGCGAGATCATCTGGTCGGAAATTCCGCTCGACGACGAGAAGACCTACAAGTTATTCGGGCAGGGACGCACCGAAGCCGTCTTCCAGTTTGAGTCCACCGGCATGCAGGAAATTTGCCGCAAACTCAAGCCGAAGTCCATCGAAGACCTCTCCGCCTTGAACGCGCTCTATCGTCCCGGCCCGCTCGACGGCGGCATGGTTGACGACTACATAGATCGTTACCACGGCAAGAAGCCCGTCGAATACCTGACGCCGGAGATGGAAGAGATTCTCTCGAACACCTACGGCATTCTGGTCTATCAGGAGCAGATCATGCAGCTCGCGCAGCGGCTCGGCAACTACTCGCTCGGCGAGGCCGACCTGATGCGCCGCGCGATGGGCAAGAAGAACCGCGAGGAGATGGCCGTCCACGAACAGAAGTTCATGGACGGCTGCGTCAAGAACAAGATCGCGAAGAAGAAGGCGAAAGAGATTTTCCGCCTGATGGCGCAGTTCGCAGACTACGGCTTCAACCGCTCGCACTCGGTTGCCTACGCGCACGTCGCTTACCAGACGGCCTACCTCAAGGCGCAATACCCCGAACACTTTTACGCCGCCGTGATGACCTACACGGCCGACGACGCGACGAAAATTTTCAAGTACGGCTCAGAACTACGCTCGCAGGGCATCAAGCTGTTGCCGCCCGACGTGAACGAGTCCGGTTCGGGCTTCACGCCGGTTGCGGGCGCGATCCGCTTCGGCCTCGCGGCGATCAAGGGCATCGGGCAGTCGGCCGTCGCGCCGATACTACAGGCGCGTGAAGAGGGGCGTTATACATCAATCTACGACTTCGCCGAACGGGTCGGCGAAAAGGGCGCGGGCAAGCGCGTGGTCGAAAGTCTGGTGTGCGCCGGGGCGTTCGATTCGTTCAAGCCCGCGAGCGAGAATCTGTGCCAGTGGCGGGCGAGTTTGCACGCGACCGTGGAGCGCGCGCTGGAGCGCGGCGGGCGCAAGCGGCGCGAGCGCGACAACGGGCAGGGCGACATGTTCGGCTCGGCCTTCGGCTTCGCTTCGGGCGCGGGCGCTGCGCCGGAAGTGCAACTCAACTCCGCCGAACCCTGGTCGCACAAGGAACTGCTCGCCAACGAGAAGGCAGCCATAGGCTTCTACGTGTCGGGTCATCCGCTCGAAGACTTCCTCGAAAAGATCGAACAACTGAAGTGCGGCACGGTGGCCGATCTGGCATCGGCCGCGCCTGAGGCGCGCGTACGCCTCGCGGGCGTCGTCTCCGATTTCACCGTGCGCAACACGAAGAAGGGCGACAAGTACGCCTATTTCCGTCTGGAAGATTTATCGGGCGCGACCGTGAAGTGCGTGCTCTGGCCGGAGGCGTTCAAGAGCAAGGGGCGCGATGCGGCCAACGACGCGCTCTTACTCGTGACCGGCCGGCTCGACGACAGCGACAGCTCTTCGACCGTGGTTTGCGATGAAATCTACCTGCTGGAAAAGGCGCGCATCCCGGCGCACAACCCCTGGCTGAATCGCAACGGCGATGCGGGCGTCGCCGCCCACGCGCCGGCGGCAAGAGCACGAAGCGTCGTTCGCTCGCTCGTCATCGAACTCCCGGCGGGCGTGGACATCGGCGAAAAGTGCGCGGCCATCTCGCAGGCGCTCCTTGCCAGCCCCGGCGACTGCGAAGTGTTTCTCGAACTGCACCTGCGCGAGGAGGGCTTCAGGGTGCGCGCGCAGCCGTCGCGCCTCATCCGCGTGTGTCAGGATCAACGGCTCGACGACGCGCTGGCCGCCGCCGGTGTGAGGATCAACTGGGTGGAGATGAACTCGGCCACTTGAAATCCGTGTGAACTTCCGGGATGCAGTCGGGCAGGAAAAACAAAATGAAGAAATTTTTAATCGGCGCGGCCATCGGCATCGCCGTCTCAACGATGGTTCTGCTCTTTGTCAGGGCGAAGGACGCGAACGCGGACTCGCACAGCGTCGGAAAGGGAACGGCCAAATCTGTGTACGACTTCACGCTTAAAAATTCACAGGGCAAGGACGTGAAACTCGAAGAGTTTCGCGGTCAGGTAGTGATGCTCGTCAACGTGGCGAGCAAGTGCGGCTACACGCCGCAGTACGAGGGGCTGCAAAAGATTTACGAGCGTTACAAAGATCGGGGCTTCACCATCCTCGGCTTCCCGGCCAACAACTTCGGCGCGCAGGAGCCGGGGACGAACGAGGAGATACAGGAGTTCTGCCGTATCAACTACGGCGTGACGTTCCCCGTCTTCGCGAAAATCTCCGTCAAGGGCGACGACCAGCACCCGCTCTACAAATATCTGACGGGGCGCGAAACCAACCCCGACTTCGCGGGCGAGATCAAGTGGAACTTCAACAAGTTTCTCATCGGCCGCGACGGCCGCGTCATCGCCCGTTTCGAGTCCGGCGACAAGCCCGAAGATGCCAAAGTCACGCAGGCCATCGAGCAGGCTCTCAAGTAATCAAGTAAGCGCGCAGATTCAAAGTTACCGGACGACCGCCCTCAAATATGGAGAGTGTTCGTCCGCGCGCGTTTTCGGCGGCAGTGGCGGGCGGAGGCTCTTTTCACGCCGCCGGGGTAAACCCAAGCACGATGTCGAACCGCGCCGCCAACTCTCCGAGTTTCGACCCCGCGACCGGGCTGAACGGGACGATCACCGACTCACGCGCACGCGCATCGCGAATCCCTCCGAGCACGCCGTCGCGCTCGTTCCGCGGCTCGCCTTTGACGTAACACTGCGTCGTGAACTTCTCCCGCCCCTTTAGCTTGACGGCGAAGTGTATGTGCGGCGTGCGGCCGGGATAGGCGACGGGCTTGATGGTGCGGAAGCGATATTCGCCGGTCGAACCTGTCTCGAAGCGGCCGAAGCCCTGAAAGTTCGCGTCGCGCCTGTCCCCGTTGTCACTGCCGGAATGCAGGTACGCGCCGCGGCTGTCCACCTGCCATATTTCCACCACCGCATTCTTCACAGGCTCGCCGCGGCTGTCTAGAATGCGCCCGCCGAGGTGCGTGATGATGCCGACTGCGGGCGTGAGCGCGTCGTTGATGACGATGAGGTCGTTGTCGGTGTCGAGCGGCAGAGGGTCTGGGTAGAACGGCCCCTCGGTCTGACGCGGCGTCTGTATGAGTTGATCGGCGAAGACTCCCGGCCGGAAATAGACGGCCGCCGCCCCCACCGCCCCCAACGCGATGCCGCCGAGGAAACGTCTCCGCGTGTAAATGAATTTGTTGTTATCCATAATTCATAACCTTTGAAGCAGGCGCGCGCATTCAGGTTGCGCGTTGTCGCGTTCATGCTTGACCGCAGTTATCAGATTGACCACAAACTTTCCATTATGACCTGACGTGAAGTGGCGTCTCTTGCCGGACCTCTTGATGCCGATAATCGGAAAACCTCAATAAACCGGCGATTCTGTAGGCGCGGCCGTGGATGGCACTCTGCTTGCGATGTGTGTTGCGGGCATGTGACGAACTCGTTCGTCGTGCCGCTTGAAAAATCCAACCTGTCTCTCCTCACCCCGACCTCAGTTTCACAGGTAAGCTTAAGAACCACCGTGCAGCAATCGCAGCCAGAGCAGTTGAACGTCAGCCCGTTGACGGAAAGTCACGGCGCGGAAATACTCTCTTTTCTCTCGGAGCGGCCGGTGGACAACGTGATCATGTCGGGCTACATACGCGACAACGGCGTGGTAAGCCCGCAGAATCGCGGACTCTTCTACGGCTGTCGCAACGGCTCAGGCGCGCTCGAAGGCGTCGCCCTCATCGGCGACGCGATGTCTTTCGACGCACGCTCCGAAGCCGTCACGGAAACTTTCGCGAAGTTCTCAAAGCAATCGCCGGCCTCGCGCCTGTTGATGGGTGAGAGCGGGCTGGTGCAGCGTTTCTGGCACTACTACGCGCCCGGCGGCGACCCGCCGCGAGTACTGCGCAACGTGCTCATGCTCGAACAGCGTCTCCCCTTCGAGGGCTGCGAGGCGATGAGTGGTTTGCGCCCGGCGATGCCCGTTGATCTCGAAGAGGTGGCCGCGCTCCACTCCGAGATGGTCAGCGAGGAGACCGGCACCGATCCGATGCTCACCGACCGCGAAGGATTTTTACGCCGCTGCCTGCGGCGCATCGAGCAGCGCCGGACGTGGGCGTGGTTCGACGGCGGGCGCATCATCTACAAGGCCGATGTCATCGCGCAGACGCCGGAGGCCGTCTACGTCGAAGGCATCTGCGTCCACCCGCAAGAGCGCCACAAGGGTTACGGTAGTCGCTGTCTCGCAGAGATGGGGCGGCAACTGCTCGAACAGGCGAGCGCCGTCTGCCTGTTCGTGGACGAACGAAACCGGCAGGCGCAGGATTTTTACTACGGCGTCGGCTACACCTGCACGAGCCGTTACCACATACTCTACTTTTGAGCCGCCACCGCATCCTCTACTTTTAAAGAGCAACTCAATCCCCGAAGGCATCTTCTGCGCCGCGTTGCGCGCGAGCAGTTGGCCGCCCGTCCTGACTCTGCCGTCAACATGCTCGCCAGCCCACTCGTCATGCCACGCCGACGCTTCTAAAATTTCGCACGCGAACTTCCACACGCAAACTTCGACACGACGCTTCCGCCGTCTTCAAATGACGGAAGCGTCGTGTCGCTTTTAGTGAGCCGACTTGTGCGCGGGCGCACTCGAAGCCGAAGACCGGCGCATGGGTTTAAGCGAACTGTGCGAGGCGGGCGTCGGCGTGGCGGGTTTGCCGGACATCAAACGCTACATTAAGATCAGCGTATATGATGAACGCAAAGCAACGACGACGAAACGGGCGCGCGGGCGTACGCCCCGAAGGCGGAAACGTCTGGAAGGGTTTGGCGGCGGGCGTCGGCGGCGGGTTGGCCGCGGCGGCCGTGATGAATCAGTTTCAGGCTCTATTGAGCAGACAGGCAATGGGCGAGGAGCGTTCGCACGGGGCGCAGTCCTTGCAGCAAGGCTCGCCGCGGCAGGGCATCGGGCTTGAACTGCGCGCTGAAGGCAAAGACGAACAGAGCGACGACGCGACCGAGAGACTCGCTAACGCCATCTCCGTGAAAGTCTTCGACCGAGAGTTGTCGAAGCGCGAGAAGGACACGGCGGGCACGGCCTTTCACTACGCGATGGGTGCGACGGCGGGCGCGCTCTACGGTGCGCTGGCAGAGGTCACGCCCGATGCGACGGCGGGCGCGGGTCTGCCTTTCGGCGTCGCCGTCTGGCTCGTCGCGGACGAGTTCGCCGTGCCTGCCGCCGGTCTCTCGAAGTCGCCGTCGGAATACCCGCTCTCGGTTCACGCTTATTCGTTCGCCTCGCATCTGGTCTTCGGCTTGACGGCGGAAGTCGTGCGGCGCACGTTGCGCAACGCTTTGCGCTAGACGGTCGCCATGCGCGTCGGGGCTTAAGAAATGGTGTTCGTAGTTTTAATGGGCGTGGCCGGTTCGGGGAAGACCACCATCGGCCGCGCGCTCGCGGCGGAACTCGGCTGGAAGTTTTACGACGCAGACGACTTTCACCCGCCCGCGAGCGTCGCGAAGATGGCGCGCGGCATTCCTCTGGACGACGTAGACCGGCGGCCTTGGTTGGACGCGCTCGGCGCACTCGTTCGCGCCTGCCTCGCGCGCGGCGAGAGCGCCGTCCTCGCCTGCTCCGCGCTGAAGGCCGACTATCGCGCCCACCTGCTGATAGACGACCGCGTGAAACTCGCTTACCTAAAGGGAAGTTTCGACCTCATTCAAAAGCGGCTGGCAAATCGGCGCGGCCATTTCATGTCGGCCGCGATGCTCGAAAGCCAGTTCGCCGCGCTCGAAGAGCCGGAGCGGGAATTTCACATGGACATTTCCGCCACCCCCGTAGAGATCGTGCGCGCGATCAGGCTACGTTTCGGCGTGTAG
>DASVPS010000303.1:0-11710 GCA_036389555.1 Pyrinomonadaceae bacterium | reverse complement strand
CTGCTTCAACCCGTACCAGGTGAAGAACGGGACGAGAAACAACATCGCCACAATCGGCACGTTGTCCGGCGCTGATGTGATTACCCAGAGTTGATGCCAGTCCATAGGATTAGTTTCAGGTTTCAGGTTTCAAGTTTCAGGTCTGAGGTTTGAAGTTCTTTAACTTGAAACCTGTAAGCTGAAACTTGAAACTCATTTTTTGGCCGCCTTCATTTCCGCTTCGAGCATGACGGGCGCGGGGCCGCTGATGCCGCCGTCTTTGCGTATGCGCCAGAAGTGGACGGCCATGAAGATCGAGGCGACGAGCGGGATGCCGATGCAGTGCCAGATGTAGGAACGCAGCAGCGCGTTCGCGTCCACGATGGAACCGCCTAAGAGGCCGAAGCGCACGTCGTTGTATGGCGTCATGCCGAGTTGCGGCCCGAACGGGCCTTCGCTGCCGAACATGGGCGTGGCGCGCGCCATGTTCGTGCCCACCGTCACCGCCCAGAAGCCGAGTTGATCGTCGGGCAAAAGGTACCCTGTGAACGAAAGCAGGAGCGTCAGCACGAGGAGCACGACGCCGACGCACCAGTTGAACTCGCGCGGGCGTTTGTAAGAACCCGTCAAGACGACGCGGAACATGTGCAGCCAGGTGGTGATGACCATCAGGTGCGCCGCCCAGCGGTGCATGTTGCGCAGGAGTTTGCCGAACGGCACGTCGTGTTCGAGATAGAGAATATCGCGGAACGCCTGCACCTTCGTCGGGTGGTAATAGAACATCAACAGGACGCCCGTGAAGGTGAGGACGATGAAGAGATAGAACGTGATGCCGCCCATGCCCCACGTGAAACCGTAGCGCACGGCGTCGCGGTTGATCTTCGCGGGGTGGAGGTGCAGGAAGACGTTCGAGAGGATCGCCAGCGAACGGTTACGCGGGTCTGAACGGTCGTGCGAGACGCGGAAGATAGACTTCCAGAGTTGCGTCTGCTGCGGGTCTTTGTAAGTCTCTGCCTCCTGGAGCGCGCGGTCTTTGAGCGCGAGTCCCTGCTCCTTGGTTCTCTCGATGAGGCCGACGCCGGACGCGCGCCTGCTCTCGGCCGTCGTCGCCGTCTCGCTCGCCACGGCCTTCTTGCTTACGGCGGGCACGCCGGACGCGGCTCTCAGGAGCGACTTGATGTCGTCCGGGTCGTTCGGGTCAGTGGGCTTCTGCGCCGCGCCGTTCCCCGCCTTCGGCTGGCCTTCCTTCTCGTCAGGGCGTTCAGAATCCATCCCTATCTCTCCTGTCTTCGGGTACAAACACGAATCTGGCCGACAACTTTAACTGCGTCTGTCGAAATCGTCGGGCGACTGCTTGACTCGAACTGTTATGAGACCGCTCGTGACCTTATGAGAAACCCGCTTGAAGAGAAACCTGCTTGCTGAAACTTTACAGAGGTATGTACGCGCCGGGGTCTTCGAATTTATTTTCGCCGCCCTTCGGCCAATCGTAGAGCCTGCCCTTGTTGACGACGATCTGACCTTCCGCGTCGAGTTCGATGTGCGCGCGATCCATCGGGCGCGGGGCGGGGCCTTCAAAGTTGATGCCCTCGCTGTCGTAGCCGCTGCCGTGACAGGGGCACTTGAACTTGTTTTCGCTGGCCTTCCAGTCGGGCGTGCAGCCGAGATGCGTGCAGACCGCGTTGATGACAAACAGGCGGTCGGAAGTTTTAACTACCCACACGCGGTACAACTGCTGATACTTCGTATCGACGCCGACGCCGTAATCACCGGGGAAGCCGACGCGGAAGATGCTCGAAGGCTCGAAGATCGTGCGCGGCAGGAAGAAGCGGAAGAACATCAACAAACTCGTCGCCATGAATCCGGCGATGCTCGCCCACACGATGCGGCGGCGCATCTTGTTGATGGGCGGGTCGGGCACGGTGTCAACGGTCGTCGGGTGCTGTTTGGCGGCGACCGCCTGCGGGATGCCTTTGGCGACGCCCGCCGTCGGGGTCGCGCTCGCCTTAGCCGCGCCCGGCGCGACACGGGCGGCGGGCGGCGTGCCTGCGGGTACTTCCTTCGGCGGCGCAGAAGCTTCGGCCGTTGCCTGGGGCGTTGTCGCAGCCGTCGTCTCACTCGCGGCGCTTGCGCCACCTTTCGCGGCGGCCATCCGGGCGGCGGCCTTCGCTTTGGTTTCGGCCATGATGCGCGCGCGCTTCTGTTCGGGGGTCTCGTCTGAGGGCGCGTCGCCGGTCGAGGCGGGTGCGGGCGTTGTGGACGGCGGAGGCGCGGCGGCGGCGGCAGTTTCGGTCTTCGTGGCCGGAGTCTCGCCGCCGGCCGTGGCGCTGCCCTTCGCGGCCATCCGCGCGGCGGCTTTGGCTTTAATTTCGGCCATCATGCGCGCGCGCCGCTCGTCGGCCGTCTCGTCGCCGGCCTCTGCGGGCGCAGAGGTCTCTGCCTGTGTCTTGTCTGCCGGTGATGCGCCTTCCGCATTCTCGACCGGGCGGTCAGGGCTGTTTTCGCTGTCCAAACGAAACCTCCGTGTTAAGAAATGTGAGGCGAGCGCGCTCACACGTTCAGGAGATAGACAAACCCCTTGTAGGCCTCACCGGAGAGAGTTGGTAGGACTCTCCAAAAAAGAGGAATAACCTCTCTCCGCGTCAGGTATTTGAATGCTATGCGTTACTTAGAATAGCTACCAAGCCAATGAAATTATAGTAAACAGCTCTGGCGTGTCCGCATTTTATACCCTTTTCACGCCCTTGTGGCAAGATGTATTTTTTGCGCCAATTTTGCGCGCCGCAAACTTCAACGCGAGACGAAATGGACAAGACGACAGACTCACACGACTCACGAAAGGCGCAGGTGACGCTCTACACGCGCCCCGGCTGCCACCTCTGCGAAGAGGCCAGGCAGGCCATGCTCGCCGCCGGTTGCGAAGGGCAATACACGCTCCGAGAGATCAACATCGACCTCTCGCCCGAACTCGCACGGCGCTACGGCTGGGACATTCCCGTCGTCCTCATCAACGGCGTCGAAACTTTCAGACACCGTCTCACGCCCTCCGACTTCAAGCGCGAACTCTCCCGCGCACGCGGCGACATCAAATAGTGTTTACGTTGATCCGTGCATCGCGCCCGGCCTACAGAGACCGTCAAGCCGCCACCCTCAATCGCCACCGGCGGCGAAATGAAGCGAGGCGGCGCGCTCGTCAATTGTTTGGAATAGTTGTTCGCGCTCGCTCTCGTCGGTCGTCTGCCGGTAGGCGAGGAGCAGTTCTTTGAGCGCGGCGAGATCGCGATAGACGCCCGCATCCTCGACGGGCGGCGTCAGATACGAAATCAACTCCGCGTAGGAGCGTCGGCGCGCGATTGAACCTTCCGAAGGATTGTTGACGCTGTAGACGTAGAGATTCGGCAACTCGCCGATGAGTCGATCCGGCCAGCAACTCTCGGACAGCCCCACCTGTTTACCCGGCATGAACTCCAACGCCCCGTGCGTGCCGACGTGTACCACCGCATCCGCGCCGAATACTTTTTCGATGAAAGCATAAAAGGCCGCGAAGCCGTGGTGCGGTGCGCCGCCGCGCGCCATCAACATCTTCATCGGGTCGCCCTCGTAGCCGAAAGTCGGCTGCACGCCGATCAAGACGTTGCCGAGTTGTAAACCTTGTATCAGCAGCGTCCCGCCAAAAGAGTTGATCGCGCCCGGCGCAGTTCCCCACTCCGCCTCGATCTCCGGCGCGAACGGGCACAGACGCCTGTATTCTTCGACCTTCATACGGTAAGCCACGTTCACCGTCGCGCCAAAACTTTCTGAGTTGCCGCCGAGCAGACGCTCGCGCAACTCGTCCGCGCTCTCAGGCACTTCGACGCTGTAGCCTTCCGCCTGCAAGCGCTTGAGCATCTCCTGTAAGCTCGGAAACACGTCGAGGTCGGCGGCCGTCCCCGTGTTGCCTTTGTTCGGCGGGAAGCAGAACACTGTGAGCGCGAGTTTGACTTCGGAGCGCGGGGCGGTTTGCAGACGATTCCATTTCGCGAGACGGCGCGCGATGCGACGGCAGCGATCTTCGAGCGGGAGCGGCGACGCGCTCACCTGAGACATGCCGCCGTAGACGAACGGCTCGGTCGCGCCGTCAATTTCCGGGATGGCGATCTGCATCCCCGCCTGCACGGGGTTGAGACCCGTCCACGAATCGCGCCACGCCTCAATCGTCTGCACGTCCAGACTCACGGCGGAGCGGAAAGGCACGTTCAACTCGCGCAAAAATTCGACCGCCGCTTCGCTGTCGTTCATCGCCGGGCCACCGACGAAGCTGAAGCCCGTCAGCGACACGATCTGGCTGACGCGCGCCTTCTTGCGCCCCGCCTCTCTCTGCACGGCAGTTTCGTTCTCTCCTCGTTTCAACTTCGCGCGCGCTTTGCTGCGTCGCCCCGCCGCTTCCGTCTTCTCTACGAAGAACATCTCGCACGCCTCTCGATTGTCCATAAAGGTCGAGATGGCGGGCATGGTCGCCAGCCCTTCGGCTTCGATGGCGCGGACGAGCGCGTCGTAATGCGCGTGCGCGCCGCTCACGATCTGCGGTCGCATCAACAACAGGCCGATGGTCTTTTGCGGATCAAGTTTCAAACGGCCGGTCGCGCCCGCGCGCCGCTCATACCACGAACGATACGCCTCGAACGACTCAAAGAGCGCGGGCGCATCAGGGTGGTAGACGGCCACTGCCGGCATGGATTCCGGCGGCGGGAGTTCGATCCCTTCGAAGCGTTCGTCGGCCGCGTAATGCTTGAGCGCGACGAGGAGCATCGTGCGGATGTTGGCGGGCGTGGGTTGCAGGAAGTAGCAGAAGATCGAGAGGTAATTCTTCGCGTCGCGGAGGCGTCCCGCGTTCGGCACGACGCGCAACAGCGCGGGCAGACGCTCGATGTAACGCAGGTATTGCGTGTGGCTCGCCCCCTTTCCACGCCCGCGACGCGCGCGCGCCTGCTCGCCCATCCACGCCCCGACGCGCCCCACCAGGCGACGCGCCATGCCCTCGCCCTTTGCGTCGCCCCCCTTCTCGTCCACGACGCTTTCCCGCGCCGCTTCGCGCCCGAACTGCAAACGCCCCATGCGCGTGCGCCGCATCAACTCCGGCATGCAGTTGATGACGACGACGGCGCGATGCGTCGCCTTGTATTTTTCCAGCAGCGGGATCAGACGCCCCGCGTTCTCGCCGTCCGTGACGTGGATCACGAAGACCACACGCGACTCGCCGAGGTCGCGCTCGATCTCTCGCCACTGCGGTTCGTCGAGCGGCGCGCCGAAGTTGTAAGCCGCGACGCGCAAGCCCGGCGCATAGGTGCGCTCGATCTCGCGCTCGGCCTGTTTGAGCGGCGCGAGCAAACTTGAACCGACGTAGAGCGCGGTGATCTTAAGCGACCCCTTCAATGCGATCCTCCAATCCGGTGAAGATGTCGCGCAAACGTTCGATCACATCGGCCTCGGCCTGCCAGAAACCGCGCCCTTCGGCTTCGAGCAGGCGCGCGACGAGCGAGCGAGCGGAGTGCGGGTTGAGTTCGCGCAGGCGTTCGAGCATTTGTTCGTCGAGCACGAAGGTCTCGGCGACTTCCCGGTAGACCCAATCATCAACCGCGTCGGCCGTCGCGCTCCACCCGAACGTGTTGGCTACGTGGCTCTCGATCTCGGCCACGCCCCGGAAGCCGTGTTTGAGCATGCCCTCGTACCACTTCGGGTTGAGCGTCTTCGTGCGCGTCTCAAGGCGGATGGTCTCTTCCACCGAACGCACCTTCGCTTCGCGCGAGAGCGCGTCCGAGAGATAAATGGCCGGGCGCGACTCCGACTGTTTCTCGACCGCCTTCGAGACGCCGCCGAGGTACTCGAAATAATGATCCACATCCGTGATGCCGATCTCGAACGAATCTATGTTTTGATACGTCGCTTCCACGCGCGCGAGCGCGCCGTTTAAAGCCGTGCGCGCCTCGCGTCCTTCGAGCGCGCGCCCCTCTGCGTCGCGCCCGTAGGCAAAGCATTTGCGCGTGACGAAGAGGTCGGCCAGCGTGTCGTCCACTTCCCACTGCGAATCCATGACCATGAAATTGACGTTCGTGCCGTAGTTGCCCGCCGCGTTCGAGAACACGCGCAGCGCGGCCTCTTCAAACGGGCACGCTTCCGCTTCCATGCGCGCTTGAATGTTGCGCCGCACATAGTTCGCGTCGGGCGTCTCGTCGAGCGCGGCGACGCAATGCACGGCGCGGTCGAGCAAGCCCATCGTCGCGCCGAACAGATCGCGGAAGATGCCGGAGACGGTCATCACCACGTCGATGCGCGGGCGGCCTAATTGTGCGAGCGGGATCGCTTCCACGTCCGTCACGCGATTCATTCCGTCGCGCACGGGGCGCACGCCGAGCAACCACAGGGCTTGTGCCACGCCCTCGCCCTGCGTCTTGATGTTGTCGAGTCCCCAGAGGACGAGCGCCATCGCGGCCGGGTAGCGGCCGTGCTCTGCGTGGTGTCGTTCGAGTAGAAGTTTGACGAGGCGCTCGGCGCGCGCGAAGGCTAGATCGGAGGGCACGCCGTAAGGGTTGACGGCGTGCGTGTTTCTGCCCGTGGGCAGGATGGCAGGGTTCTGCACGATGTCCGCGCCCGGCCCCGGCTCGATATATTCGCCGCGCAGAGCGCGCGCGAAGGCGTCCAACTCCTGATTCTCCTCTAACTGCGCTGCGATCTTTTCCAACAGCGCGAAGACGCGCCGGGATTCCACTATGGGCACGCGCGCCGTCGTCTCCAGCCACGCACACGCCGCCTCGCTTCCGTCTCGCAGGAAACGCCGTATGCCCTCGCGCGTCGTCGCTTCAACCTGTTCACGCACACGCAAACTTTCCTCGCCGCGCGCGCCCGCATCGTCCGCAGGCGAAGTCGCATTCAGAGTCAATCCCTCTTCGATGAGTTGCGGGAGCGCACGCGCGCCCGTCTCCGGCCGGTCGAACGAAGCGACCATGCGCAACAGATCGGCGCGCTCGTCGGCGACGGACGCGCGCCCGAAGACGTGCAGCCCCGTCGGGATCAAACGCTGCTCGATCTCCGATACCTGCTCGCACAGTTCGTGTACGCGCCGGTCGCGCTCATCCTTGGTGAGTCGTCTTGGTTCGCGAATCTCGCTCATGTTTGCATCGGCCGATGCCGCGGGGCGGAGAGACTTAAAGGGCGCGCATAAAATAACTATGTTTCAATCGCTTTGTAAATGAGAGCGCGGAAAACCGCTCGACGGAGACGTGCAGGTTCCGGCGGCGAAGCCTTCGTCATTTACTTCGACGAGGGCAAGTACACGTGACGCCCGCCGAGCGCGTGCGCCAATGCCTGTCCTTCGCCGCCCGACGTGAAACGGTTCTGTGTATCTATGACCACAGAGGCTACGCCGTTGCGTTGGAGCGCGACGCCGATTTTCTCGACCTCGCTTTTGATTCGTCGTCTCACGCTCGCGCGGTCGCCGTCAATTTGCCCGTCGCGCGGCACGTTCGCGCGGCCGTCCGTGAAAACCAGGACGACGATGCGCCCCGTTCCCCCGCGCGCGGCGCGCTCGCTCATTTCGAGAGCGCGCAGCAAGCCGGAGGTGAGCGGCGTTGCCCCGCCGACGGGGAGCGCGTCGAGCAGGCGACGCGCTCGCGCGCTCGATTGGCTGGGTTGGAGCAGCACGCGCGCCGCGCGTTCGCGAAACGTGATGAGCGCGACGCGGTCGCGATTGACGTAAGACTCGCGGAGCAGACGCGCGAGCGCGCCCTTTGCCTGCGAGATGCGATTGAGCGCCATGCTGCCCGAAGTGTCCACGGCGAAGATAAAGAGCGTCCCCGTGCGGCGGCTGAAGTGTTTGTAGCGCAAGTCGGCCGTCTCGACTTCAAACGCACGCCCCGACGTTCCGGCTCGACGACGAGCCACCTGCGACGCGGCGGCAACTCGCAGGGTCGCATCGAGCGCGATCTTCAAATCGCACGCCTCGCCGCTGCGGCGTGCGACGGCGCGCGAGTAACGCCCGCGCGTGTGGCTCGAAGCCGCGCGCGAGTCGGTGCGACGGCGCGCGTGCGCAGCAGATTTTGCCTGCGGTCGCTTCAAACCGAGTTTCACGTCGAAGGAATCGGGCAGCCTCGCATCGAGCGTAGGCGCGGGGCGTTCCTCACCGTGCGTCTGCGGCGCGCGCTCCGTGTCCGTGCGGCGCGGGTCGCGCCTCACGCCGCCGCCACCGCCGTTGTTGTTTCCGCCCGTCTCGTCGGGGGGAGTTTTTTTCGAACGACTTCGCCGCGTCGCCGTCGCGCCGGGTTCGGCCGCGTCGCTTGTGGGTTCGCCTGCGCCGCGCGCGTCGGGTTCAGTTGGGTTGTGCGCGCCGAAGAGTTCCTGCACGGCCTGTTCGATCTGCGAGCCGCCTCCGGTCGGTTCGAGCGGGTCGCGGCGCAGGCGATGGCGGAGCGCCATTGCGGCCACGCGGCGCACGTCTTCGGGTGCAACCTCTTTCCGATTTTCAAACGCCGCCAGAGCGCGCGACGCACGCGCGATGGTCAACTCGCCTCGATGCCCGTCAACGTCTAGACGCGCGCACAACTCTGCGATGCTGCGGACGAGTTCCGGCGCGAGTCGCAAACTTTTAAACGCTTCGCGCGCGCGCACGAGACGGCGGCGGAGTCTGGCCTGTTCGCGTTCCCATGCGGCGCAGAAGGCTGCCGGGTCTCGGTCGAAGGCTTCGCGGCGCGTGATGATCTCGACGCGCTCGGTGAGGTCTGCGGCGGTGCGAATCTCTGTGTAGAGGCCGAAGCGGTCGAGGAGTTGCGGGCGGAGTTCGCCCTCTTCGGGATTGCCCGAACCGGCGAGCACGAATTCCGAAGGATGCTCGATTGACACGCCCTCGCGCTCCACGCGGTTGCGCCCCGAAGCGGCCACGTCGAGCAGCAAATCAACGAGGTGGTCTTCGAGCAGGTTCACCTCGTCGATGTAGAGAAAGCCGCGGTGCGCGCGCGCGAGCAGACCCGGCTCGAAGGTCTTGACGCCTTCCCTGATCGCGCGTTCGAGATTGATCGCGCCCACGACGCGATCCTCCGTCGCGTTCAGCGGCAGCTCGACGACCGGGACGGGCGCGCGTTCCTGCGGCAATGCGCCCGATTCGGCGAGGCGCGCGCGGCAGTCGGCGCACAGGTTTGCTTCTCGGCCTGGGTCGCAGCCGTAGAGACACCCGCGCACTTTCGAGAGCTGCGGCAACAGTTCGGCCAGCGCGCGCACGGCCGTGGACTTGCCCGTGCCGCGGTGTCCCATGATGAGCACGCCGCCGACGGAAGGCGCGATAACGTTGAGGAGCAAACCGAGTTTCAACTCCTCCTGTCCGACGATGGCCGCGAAGGGATAGACGTGCCGGCGTGGCGGCGGCGGGGGCGCGGTTCGTTTTGTAGAGGTGTCAGTGCGTCGCGTCATCTGTTCGTGACTTTGGGCAGCAGCTTAAGCGGCATTTGATGTCGCGTTTTTTGAGGATCAGCTTGCTTTCGTCCGATCCGATTGTCGTAGGAAAAGCGCTTGCTTCGGGCATTGACTTCTATCCGCCTTAGAGATAGTGTGCGCCTGTCCCGCCCTCGCTTCCCTCAAGACGATTCGCCTCGCTCGTTAGAATCGCCCCGATGCAGGAACCTCTTCCCGAAGCTAACCGACGACGAGGCGTATGTGCAATATGCGATCAAAAGCACTCTTATATCTCTTCGCGTTTACATTCCTGATTTGTACGACTCAATTAGACACCGTTGAAGCACTAGGTCAGGGGGTGCGGCCGGTGACTCCAAATACAGGTGTGTCTCGGCCTCCTCCCCTTCCGCCGCGTCCTTTACCCACTTCGACTATTATACTTGACTCTCCCCGGCCGTCCCCGTTCGTACTCGCGCCACAACCTCCCGTGATTGCCGCTCCACGAGCAGCCGAGTCAAACGGCGCGGCGGCGACCGCCCCGCGAACAGCACAGCCTGCCGACGAGGTGGTTTCCTCCGGGACGCCTCAACCGGATACGGCTACGTCCGATCCGGACGGCGGCGGCGAAGAGACTCCCACGCCCGAAACAACTCCGACTGCTACACCGCCGCAACCTTTTATACCGACTCCTTCGCCAAACGATGCCGGCGCGGCGTCATCAGATTACCGGACTCCATCGCCTAGCCCCACTGAGACTCCAAGCCCTATGCCCGACGATTCCACGTCCGCAACTAACTCCGGTTATTGGTGGCTCTGGATAATTCCTGTCGTCGCGGTAGTCCTGATAATCAGGTCTTCACGTCGGCGCGACGGACACGACTAACCTCGCTGGCGGCATTGTCGGCTCGCCGCTCAATCTGAATTTACAAGGAGATTCCCTCTGCGCCTCGATCCGGCGGGCGGATACGATTCGCCGCGCAGGTAGTAGCCATCCGAACTCTCAAACGAAACGCGCCGGGCGTGCGCTCATCCGAGACGGTTGGAGATCGAAGTCGGGGCAACTCGCCAAGCCGTGTAGCGTCGGGTCAAGACGTGGCCGAGGAGCGAGAGCGCGCCGACCGCGAACAGCGACAGCACCACGGGCGCGCTGACGGCGTTCGCCGCCGAACCCGCGCCGACAGCCGACTGCACGGCGGCCGCGTAGACGTAAGACTTGAGACCCATCGCCAGGAGCGTGGCGAAGAGAAAGCGCGCGGGCGAGATGCGCGCGAGACCCGCCGCGTAATTGACGACGCCGTGCGGCGTGGGCGCGAGCCGCAAACCGAAGAGCGCGAGAAAACTCGAATGAGTTGACAGGAAACGCTGCACGCGGCCGTCTCGAAAACGCTCCGCCCAGGAGCCGCCGACGAAGCGCGCGAACACGTAGCCGCCCGCCGCGCCGATGACGCAGCCCGTCGTCGTAATCACGGTTGAGAGGTGCGTCGGGAACAAGAGCGGCGTGAGAATCAGGAAATAAGAGGCCGTCAGGCAGCACGTCAAACTCGCGGCCATGATGAGGATGATGATGAGCGCCGTAAAGAGGCTCGCGCCGCCCGCCTGCCACTGCTCCGGCGAAGCCCACGCACCTCCGCGACCGTATAGACCAAGCGCGACCACGAACGCCAGCAACACGACCGCGACGCGCCAAGCCCTCCCGCGCCCGCGACGCCTCTCAAACTGAACTTCCCCGCCCGTAGATTCTCGCTCTGCCATTCGCTCGCTCAAAGTTTTTCGTCGCGCAAGTTTCGGCGTGTCGCCTCACGGCTCGATTGACATACGCAGCACGGTGCTCATCGACTGCCGTTCGGTCTTCCCCGTCTTCAAAACGATGACGAGCACGCCGTTCTCGACCGTCACGCGCCGAATGCTCGCCATGTCGCGCTCGAACGTTTCGCCGTCGCGCATGACGAGGACGAGCCGCGCGCTGGCCGGGGCGGGCGGCGCTGTAGTTTCCGTGGGCGACGACGACGGGACAGGCTCGGCCGGCGGCGCGTTGGTTCTTCTAGACGTGGTCGTGTTTCTGTTGCCGCGCGCGCGTGGGACGCGCACGGGGCGCGCGCGTTCCGGCTTAGGTTTCGCGGGCGGCTCCGCCGCGCCGTCGTCGCTTCGCGCGTTGTCTACGGTTTCAGGGTTGGACGGCTCGACCTTCGACGCATCGGTTTTCGCCGCGTCACTGTCTTCGCCTTCACGGTTCGGCGGGTTCCTGCGCGCAGTCTCTGAGCGTGAAGTTCTGCGCGTGCCCGCTCTCGTGCGCGGGGGTCTGGGATTCGCGGGG